>JADJRF010000005.1:957159-1276213 GCA_016712355.1 Vampirovibrionales bacterium
ATTGCAGTCCGGCGGACCGTCGGCGGTTCCGGCGTCGTTGTCCATGGCAATGCCCAGCACGGGGACATTCAGCGTGGCAGCCCCGGCGGGGACCATCAGCGCAGGGGCCAGCGTCAGGCAGAGCGCCAGTGAACAGAAAAACCAGGCGGCATCTCGTAAGGACATAGCAGCGAACTCCTTATAGACGGGCTCAAGAGGATGAAATCAACCGGATGAAAACAGAGGCGTAAAGACAAGCATCATTGCGGGTCACAAGAGGATCATAGCCGATGACGGCGCGCGCGACCAGAGCGGCGGACGCGTCAATGGGCAAGCGGGCCAACGGCCTCAGGAAGCCAGGCGCATGTGGACGTCATGGGCGATCGTGTCGTAAATCTCGCGAAGGGCGTCCATGTCATAGTTGGTGGCCGCATACTGCTTGCCGTCGGTGGTGTCGGCGATGTAATCCAGCAGCCCGGCTTCCCAGGTTGGCTGTCTGAGCATCTTGCGCAGTTTCGACAGGCTGTTGTCACTGACCGGGCCAATCTGAATCGTGCTGACCGTTACGTCCATACCCTCTGCGCGCTGGGCCTGAGCCTGGGTCACGTTGATCATGTAATCGGTGTAGCCTTGCGTGCAGCTCAGCGAGTAGGCGTATTTCTGCTGGGCCTTGGTGTAATAGTAGTTGGCCGTCGAGATCTGGCCCCGGCTTCTGTAGTAATTATATTGCTTCATGTAGTTGTCGCCTGCGTCATCGGCATTGATGCAGTCTTTATAGTTCCAGTCCGGGCCGTCTGGAATATTGGGAAAGCCGTCGGTCAAGAAAATCACGAATTTGGTCGCGTTTTTGCGGCCATGGCTTTCCAGTTCATCCAGCGCTTTTTTCAGGCCCGAATAATAGTTGGTATTCCACCATTCGGATCCACTATAGGCGTACAGGTTATTAATGGCGGATTTCACCGTAGCGTAGCCGTTCGAGTCGTAGGTTGAAGTTAACGAGGCCGCAATGCGCGAATCAAAATCGAAATTCACCACGCCAATGCGATCGACCGATTCGCTATCGAGCGCGATGACCTTATCGACGTAAGCCACGGCGGCGTCTTTCACATCTTCCATCGGGTAGCCGTTGCCGCGGTTCATCGAACCCGACGTGTCCAGCACCAGCACGACGTCGCGCGCTGCTGGAACCGCCTTGGCATGGGCCGCGATCGTCATCGACGAGCAATCGACCGCCGGACCAGAGCCATCGCCTTCGCCGCCGCCGCCGACGCTTTCCCCGCCGGAGCCGCCGCCATCAAGACCGCCGCCGCCCTGGCTCAGCGTGCCGCTCAAACCGCACATCAAGCGCGATAAGAGCGTGGGCGCCTGCATGCGGGCTTCGACTTCAAAGGCGCTGCCGTCGTAGTGATAACTCAAATCGCTTTCGGCAAGCGTTCTGCCCGCAACCGGATTTTGCGAGGCGTACTCGTAAGCGGCTTGCTGCGCCTGCGCTTCGCCGTCTGGCAGTTGCGAGGCCCCGGCCAGCGCGGCGGCGTTGACCGCCGTCTGGAGCTGATTTTGCGTCGCAAAGTAAAACGGCAGGTCCACCGCCAGCGACGAAAACATCATCCCGGTCAGCATGACGCCGATCATCAGCACCTGACCGCTGCCAATCCCTTTGGCGGATATCCACGATCGTTTCATCCTGCAAGCCCTCATGCCATCAGCCACACGCCAGCAACACGCGTTCAATGCCTCAGCCTTGCGCCAGAATCGGCGCCTTACCGATGTTATTCCCCCAAGAGGGATCGCATTAAACGGGCCGCGTTACAATTGATTACAAAGCAGGCGATCCCGAAGGGGGATCTAAAAATCCTTCCAGATGCGCCATCCGCACCCAGCCCGCCGCGACGTCCACCTCGGGGAAGAAATCCCGGTTAAAGGGGATGGTCGCCCGCTCGCCGCCGCCCGCCGGCTCGATTTCCAGAAAATCCGACCCGCCGGCGCTCAACACGTCGCGCACCACGCCGCTCTCACGTCCCGATTCCGCTTCAATCACGCGCAGCCCAATGAGCGCGTCGACATGAAACGCATCCGGCGGCGGCGCGGGCACATCGCGCTGTCGCAGATACAGCGTCCCCTTCGAGAGCATCGGGCCCAGCGCCTGCTCCAGCGCCGTGCGCGAAGCGAAGCCTTGCAAACGCGCGCGCGCCATGCCGGGGCCTGTCATCTGAATCCGCTCAATGCGAACGGCTTTAAGCGTCGCTACAGCAGGAGACGACGTCCCTGCCGGGGCGATAAAGGCATCCTGCGCGACGCCCGGCCAATCCGGCGCGTCGTCTGTCGTTCGAATCTTGATATCGCCCGCCAGTCCATGCGGTCCCGCCAGCGCCCCGACGCGAATCAACGGTTCGCCGTCTGGCGACTCACAGGTCGCCATGGCCCCCGTTACCCGTGAATCTCGCGTATCACGCCGTCTTCGACGAGCAGCTCGCAGTTCTGGACTTTTTCGTAGAGGTTTTCGCCTACGGCGATATCGACGTAACTTTCCAGCACGCCGGTAATGACATAGGCCCCGTTAGCGACTTTGTCCAGATTGCTCAGTTGCTTGGACACTTCCATTTTAAGGGCCGTCAGTTGGCTGCGCTTGCCCTGGGCTTCCTGATTCAGGCCTTCGAGCTGGCGCGAGACGTTATGCCCTTGCTGGGACAGATCTTCAATCTGGCGCAGGGTCTGCTGATACTGCTGATCGAGCGTCGCCAGCTGATTTTCAATCAGGCGCACTTCATTGGTGAGATCGGTTTTGGCCTGTTGACGAAACGCGTCGTTCACCAGCGTTTTTACCGTCATTTGGCGTTTGACCCGGACGGTCTGGGCGTTTGACATGGGCGGGCTCGCTCCTTGCGCGGGGGTATCTCTGTCGGGATGCGTCTGGCGAAACGGCAACCGCAGCCGCCGGGCCATTGGGGCTATTTTACCATCGCTTGCGCGCGCGCGGCTCCTCTGTCCATCGGACGTCCGCCAAAAGGGGCGGCCGGAAGCGCCTTAAAGACGCTCCCGGCCTGAGGTATGGAGGTTACAGGGTGAACTTGAGGCGCGTATTAGCGATTATTCCAGCCAATGCCGTTGTCGTCCCACGCGCTGGCGGGCGCCGGAAAACGCGCGGCCAGCGACGCGACGGGCGCTGTTTCGCGTCGCTGCGCCGGGGCAGGCGTCACGACGGTGCGCTCGATACTGCGCCGAATCGGCCGATCCGGCTCGGGATAATTTACCGCCGCCGGCGGGCGCTTGGCGATCGTCCGGGCAGGCGCGGCTGTTTTGGTCGCTGGTTCGGATTTACCAATTAACCGGATAGGCGGTAACGGCGCAGGCGCGCTGGCCACAGACGCCGGGCGCGGCCCGGCTGAAGCGGGCTGGTTTTGAAGGCGCTTCAACATGTCTTGAACCGATTCCGCCGGCGTCTGCGGCGTCTGAACAGGCGTGGGCGCAGGCTTAGCGGGCAGGGCCGCCGGTTTTGGCGCGTGCGGCGTCGCCGTCGGCGCCGGGGCAGGCGAGCGTCCCGGAAGC
The DNA here is from genome assembly GCA_016712355.1 of Vampirovibrionales bacterium. Lineage (NCBI taxonomy): Bacteria > Bacillati > Candidatus Melainabacteria > Vampirovibriophyceae > Vampirovibrionales > Vampirovibrionales bacterium. The sequence goes on from JADJRF010000005.1 coordinate 960,685, forward strand.
GAGACAAGCTCGATGGGCGGTAAGTTCGCTTTTTCTGGCGGAATCGCCTTTTGCGCAGGGTTTTCTGGTTTTTGGACCGCCTCTGCTTTGGCTTTTTCCGCCGCCTCGCGCTCGGCGCGGCGTTCTGCCATATGAAAATCATATTTCGGTTTCGCTGAATCCAGCGCTGGCTTGTCCGGAGCGGCTGTCGGCGGCGTTGCGGCGATCGCCTCGCGGATAGGATTCAGTTTGGAAAGCCCGGAAGATGCGACGGGCAGCAACGCGCCCGCGCCTGCGGCGCTCATCGGTAAGACGCGCGCTTTTCGACTCGGCGGAACCCCTTCGCCCTGAAGCTTGGCAATCCGGCGCTCGATCGCGTGAATGTCCTTATCGATGTGGGTTTGCGTGCGCTTAGGATTGTAGTGATGGAGCGCGGTATTATGCTGCTCCAATTGCGCTTTATTGTCGGCGAAGGCCTGACGCTTGTCGCTCAAGTCTTTCCACTGCGCTTGCTGCGCTTCTGTCATATTCGCGCGGGCGCGACCCGGGAGTTGTCGCTCGAGAGCCTTGATTTCCCCTTCCAAGCGCGCTTGCGCCTCCTGTAGATTGGTTCGCTCGGCAGATTTAAGGCGTTGCTCGGGAAGCGTTGCCTTTTCGTTTGTCAACTTTTCCAGCTTGGCTTGCTGGGCCTCAATTTTTCGCGTCAGTCGCGGCGAACGGCCCATCGGCGCCGAAACCGTCGTCGACGGACCTGCGGGGGTCGCGCTGGCGGCAACCGGCGGCGCCTCCAACGGCGGTGGGGCAGGAATGCTTGGCGTAGAAGGGGCGGTATTCGCTGATCCCGAAGACGGCCCGGCAGGCTGGACGATCTTTGTCGCGCCCCCAGATCCAGGCGCTAAGACCGGCGGCGCCTCTACCGGCGGTGGGACGGGAGCGCTTGGCGCGGGCTCTTGAGGCGTTACGGGCGATTTTGCGCTGGCCGGCGCGCTCGTCCCCGGCGATTTTACCCCGCCGCGCAAGGCAGAAACCCCGCCCGCGACGCCCAATACGCCTAAGCTGCCGTTGGTCGTGATGTCGGCGATCGCGGTCAACTTGCCTTCGGCGTCGTTATTGGCGCTGGCCTTCTGATAGGCGTCGACGCCTTGATAGGTCTGATACCCCGCGTAGCCGGTTCCCGCAGCGCCTAGAACGCCCAGCGCGATCGCCGGAACGCCAGCCGCCATGAGGGCGCCAGCGGCGACGCTTCCCCCAATGACGCCTTTGGCGGCCGTTGCGCCGCCCTCGCCCACGGCATTCAGGACTTGCACGCGTCCCAATTCGCCTTCCGGTCGCGTAAAAGCCTCGTGATTCTTTTGTTGCGCAAATGTGGATAAATCTGACGCATTGCCGTTCAGGGCGCTGAGAAATTCCTGACGCGACTGCGCAGTGACGCCTTCTTTTTGAGGGTCGGAGGCCGCATATAACAAGGCGGCGATTTCCGTATTCGATAACTGCTGATCCGAGGATCCCTTCCCATCGCTTTTCCCGAAGGCGGCGATCGCCTGATTCAACTGCTGGTCTGACAGCGTGAAGCCGTCCTGTTTCAAAGCGTCCGCCAGATTTTGCCGGGTCGCCTGCGGGTCGCCCGAGGCAATCGTATCGGCGCGCCGCAGCACGGTTTGCGAATAGTTTTCAGCCGGAAGCCAATTGCTCCAGTCCGTCCATCCCATGAGCCAAAATCCCCACCCTGTTATTATTCTGGAAACGGAAACCACCCGTGATTTTGATTCTATGAATATAAAAACTAACGATTCGGTTTTTGTGCGGTCTTTTTTTCGAGCCGCCGTCGTCCTTGCATCGCCCGTCTGCGAGTGGTACAGTCATCGCTCGACGATGCATTCCAGACTGGAGACCCGTGATTTCCCATGGCAATGACCCAAGAGAAGAAAAAAGCCCTGTTTTCGCAGTACGGCCGCCACGCCAAGGATACCGGCAGCCCGGAGTCGCAGATTGCCGTCCTGACGGATCGCATTAACGAGCTGACGGCGCATCTCAAGCTCCACCCGAAAGATTTCGCCACGCGCCGCGGCCTGATGAAAATGGTCGGCCGCCGCCGCCGCCTGCAGGCCTATTTCCGCAACGCCGCCGCCCCTGAGCGCTACAAAGAGCTCATTCAAAAGCTCAACCTGCGCAAGTAGGGCGCGTCCGCTACGCGTTTAAGACTTAAAACGGATCCGCCGCCATCGAGGCAGCGGGTCCGTTAGCGTTTGACCTTCCCCCGCCCTTTTTTCGCTGGCGGCGAGGGAGCGGCGGGCGAGGCGAGCAGTGGCGCTAGAAATTGCCCTGTATACGAGTCGGGACACGCCGCGATGACCTGCGGCGGGCCTTCCGCCAGAATGAATCCTCCGCCGTCACCGCCTTCGGGGCCCATGTCGATGACGTGATCGGCGACTTTTACCAGGTCCAGATTATGCTCGATCACCACAACCGTATTGCCTTGATCCACCAGGCGCTGCAAAATCGCGATGAGCTTGTCGAGATCGCGCCAGTGCAGGCCGACCGAGGGCTCATCCATCAGATACAGCGTGCGGCCGGTGGCGCGTTTAACGAATTCACAGGCCAGCTTCAGGCGCTGCGCTTCGCCGCCGGAAAGCGTCGTGGCGCTTTGGCCCAGCGTCATGTACTCCAGCCCCACTTCGCATATCACCGACAATTGCCGGTGAATGCGCGGATGATCCTCAAACGTCTGGCAGGCTTGCGCAATGGGCATCGCCAACACATCGGCGATCGAGTGGCCGCGATAGCGGATCGAGAGCGTCTCGGCGTTATAGCGCCGCCCGTCGCATGCGTCGCAATGAATCTGCGCATCCGGCAGAAAATTCATCTCAAGGGTCGTATGACCGGCGCCCTGGCACGCCTCGCAGCGCCCCCCCTTCACGTTGAAACTAAAGCGACCGGGCTTGTACCCGCGGATTTTTGCGTCCTCGCTCGCCGCAAACACCTGGCGAATCTCGTCAAACACGCCTGTGTAAGTCGCCGGATTGCTGCGCGGCGAACGCCCAATCGGCGCCTGATCGATTTCGATGACGCGATCAATGGCTTCGACGCCCAGAAGCGCATCGTAGCCCTCGGGGCGCGGTTGCTGGGGATCGCGCGCATGACGAAGCGCCCCGCGCAAGAGGTCAAAAACCAGCGTCGACTTGCCCGATCCGCTCAACCCGGTGACCAGAATCAACTTGCCCAGCGGGAAAACCGCATCAATGCCCTTGAGATTATTCAGCGACGCGTTTTTCACAACGAGCGCCCCCGCCTCGGTCGATGTGCGGCGGGCGGTCGGCAAAGCAATCTGTGCGCGACCGTACAGATAGTCGCCCGTCAACGACTCGCTCGCCTGCGCCAGCGATTCGGGCGGACCTTGCGCCACGATACGCCCGCCCAGACGGCCCGCGCCGGGGCCGATGTCCACCACCCAGTCAGCGGCGCGGATGGTCTCTTCATCATGCTCAATCACAATGACCGAGTTGCCCTGATCGCGCAGGCGCAAGAGCGTTTCAATCAGTTGGCGATTATTGTGCGGGTGCAGGCCGATGCTCGGCTCGTCCAGAATATAGAGAATCCCGGACAGGTTGGCGCCGAGTTGGGTGGCCAGCCGAATCCGTTGGGCTTCGCCGCCTGAGAGCGTGGCGGCGGGCCGCGCCAGCGTCAGGTAGGACAGGCCGACGTCCAGCAGGAAGCGCAGCCGTTGTTCAGCTTCGGCGATGGGCTGCCGCCCGATGATGAGTTGCGTTTCGCTCAACGAGGCAGGCAAGTCGCACAGAAATCGCCATGCCTGCGCCAGCGGCAACGAGGACAGCTCAAAAATATTCAGCCCGCCCAGTTGAACGCTTAGCGCCAGTGGCTTGAGGCGCGCGCCTTCACATGCCGGACACGTGGTCTGGCGCATAAAGCCCTCGATGTAGGCGCGCGAGGCGTCCGAGCCGTCGCGATGGCGGCGCTTGAGAATCGGCACGACGCCATCAAAGGCGTTGAGCATTTCTTCCCAAGCCGAGGCCTCATCGCCCGAAGACGCTTCGGGGGCGACGTTCTTGCCGTCGCCGTAGAGTAAAAACCGCTTCTGCCGGTTGGAAAGCTTGCGATAAGGCGTGTCCAGATCGATTTCATGCCGGGCGGCCAGCATGCGCAGGAAGGCCTGATAATATCGGCCTGAAAAGCGCTCCAGTGGGCCAATGGCGCCCTCTCGCAACGATTTCGACGGGTCAGGAATCAGCGCCGATTCGGCGATCTCATGATGCGCGCCGAGTCCTTCGCAGGCGGCGCAGGCCCCGTAAGGCGAATTAAAACTGAACAGGCGCGGCGCCATTTCTTCCAGCGCCCCGCCAGAAGCTTCATCCGCCAGCGCATGACCGTTGGGGCAAGCCAGATGGCTGGCGAAAAACTGCTCGCGCGCCGCCTCGCCCACGCGCTGGACAATCACAAAGCCGTCGGACTTGCGCAGCGCGGCGCTGATGGCGTCTAACAACCGCTGACGGGTCGTCTCGTCGGCCTTCAGCACAATGCGATCCATCACCACGTCGATCTGGTGGGTTTTGTGGCGCGCCAGGCGATGATCGTCGGGCAATTCTTCCAGCAGATGCGCCTCGCCGTCGATGCGCGCGCGCGTGAAGCCTTCTTTGCGCAGTTGATGGAACAGGGCGTTGTAATCGCCTTTTCGGCCTCGCACCACTGGCGCGAGAACCTGCAAGCGCGCGCCGTCGCCCCAACTGGCGACCTGTTCGGCGATACGTTCAGGCGATTGCGCCGATACCGGGGCCTGGCACGTCGGACAATGGACGCTTCCGACGCGCGCATAGAGCAAGCGCAGGTAGTCATACACCTCGGTGACGGTGCCGACCGTGGATCGCGGGCTGCGACTGGCGGTTTTCTGGTCGATGGCGATGGCGGGCGACAGGCCGTCGATGCTCTCGACATCCGGCTTTTCAAATTGTTCCAGAAATTGCCGCGCGTACGCGCTCAGGCTTTCGACGTAGCGTCGCTGCCCTTCGGCGAAAATCGTGTCAAAGGCCAGCGAGGACTTCCCGGAGCCGGACACGCCGGTCATCACGATCAGCCGATCGCGCGGCAGACTCAGCGATACGGCCTGAAGATTATGCGCACTGGCGCGGCGGATTTCGATGGCGTCCAATCTGAATCGCTCCGGCAGGAAGTCGCGACAAGCCTGCTGCCAGTCTAGCGCAAACCCGCCGCATCGCCCCGCTCGCCTTGCCCCGCGCGTAAACATGCGTATCCTCTGGAATGCGCCGACGAATATTCAAGCGTCGGACCCGTTGGCCGATAGAGGGCTCAAGAGCCCGCCTTTTTCTATCCGTGAATCTTATCCACAAGTAACAGAAGAGAGGATGATGGCCCCTTGCCTTCCAACGCCCGTCCCCGCGCCAAACGCCGACGCCTCGATGCGACGTGGTTTCAGACGGAAGATGTTTTGAGCGCAGGCCCTCTTGCCGCCGATCCTGGCATGAGCGCGCCTGATAATGACGGGCTGACGTCTCTTCACGATTATCTGGCACAACGTCTGCGGCAGCCGCAAGACCTGGACGCGCGCCCCGTCGACGCGCTGGATTTCGCTGACAGTCAGGGCCCGTTTCTGCTGATTCCCGTGGGCGATTCGTATCCGGGCGCGCCGTCGCTGCCCGCATCGGTCAGCGGGCGACGGCTGGATGGCATGGACACCGAGATGAACGCCGGCATTGAGCACCTGTTGCCATCTCCTTCAATTCGCCTGCGTATCGTCAAGGAGCGTCTGACCCGCGAGCGCATCGCGCTGACGACCCGCCTGGCGCAGTATGCCCAGCAGTATGAACAGATGAAAAACCCTTCGCCCGCGCTGTCTGAGCAAATGGCCGCGCTGGAATCGCGCTTGCAAATTATGCGCGCGCACGAAGACGACGTGGACGCGCAGTTGAAAGCCCTGTTTCTGTCCGGCGCGCCCGCCTTTCTGTGGTCCGATCGCTTTCGCCACGCCCGCCAGCGCGTCATGCGCGCCGTGACGACGACCTTGGGCCTGCTCTCTCTAGACGCGCTGCTGACCCGCCTGAATCCGAAACGCCGCCAGCGCGAGCGTATTCAGGCCCAACTGACAGATCTCGCCCAGATGTTTGCCGCCCGGCAAGCCGCTCGCGGGGCGGGCGCCGCCGAAGTCAGCGATATCATTAACGCCTACGATCGCCTGCTGACGCAACTGGAAGCGTTGCGCGGCCAAACGCCCGGCCCGTCGGCGGTCGCCCGGTTTTTCGCGCGCCTGCTCGCTCTGAGCGGCCCTCTGCGCAGGATGCTTCCCTAAAACAGCTCACGCATTCCTACGCCAAGCGGGCGGATTCCTGTACAATAAGAGGCGTAAACAGGATGGAGCCTCTCCCGCCTTGATGGCCGCCCCCCCCGTCGCTGATGACGCCCCCGCTTCCCGCGCGCTTGCGCCGGGCTGGCTGTCGCGATTTTCTTCTGAAAACAAGATTCTGCTGGCCATCGTCGGAGCCATTTCGGTGTTCTTTCTGGCGCTGGCCACGGTTCTCTACGCCCGCTATCAGACCTCGCTCAACGAGAACTACGACAAATTCGGCACGCTGCTCGCTTCAGTCGTCGCCGCCGAAGGCTCAGACCGCGTGCAATCTTCTCTGAGCCGCGAACTGCGCATTCGCAGCTTTGTCGACTACATTCTGCAAAGCAGCAACGATCTCGCCTCGGTCGAATTCCAGGACGCCAACGGCGCGGTCGTCTACGAGAATCACAAGCCGCTGCCTGCGGCCGATCTCAAGAGCGCGCGGGTGTATATGGCCAAAATCGAAGACATCACGGCCAACGGCGGCGGTCGCTATCTGGGCTCCGTTCATATCAAGCTTACAGGCGAATCCATTCACGAAATTTCCAGCTATACGCGCAATATTCTGCTGGTGGTGTTTGGCTGCGCCTGGCTGTTGACGCTGCTGGCGGTCTCGGCCAATACGTATATTCTGCATCAGCATCTCAATCGTCTGGTGCAAGGCGTCAAACGCCTGTCGACCGGCGATTTTGGCTATAAAATCTCAGAAAACGACCTGTGGGGCGAGCTGCGCACGCTGGCCGAATCGTTTAACGACATGTCGATTCGCCTGCGCGCTTACGAAGACCAGAATCTCGACGTCATTACGTTTGAGCGCAACAAGCTGCAAGCCGTGCTGATGAGTATCGCCGACGGCATTATCGTCTGTAACAACGACGATGAGGTGATTATCCTCAACAATTCGGCCTGTCGCCATCTGTCGATTGATTCGGCCTCCATGTTAATTGGCCGCGACATCCGCGAATACGTCTCGGTCAAGGGCGAGCGCAGCCTCTCGCCGCTGGTCGATGAGTTTATGGATCTCCTGCGCGCCCAGCATGGCCGCCTGAGCCAGCCGCTGGCCAAACAGCTCACCCTGCCCGCCATCACCCTTAACGTCATGATTTCCCCCATTCAGGACGCCGACGGCGCAGAACTGGGCTTTGTCATCATCACCCACGACATCACCCGCGAAGCTGAAGTCGATCGCATGAAGACCAACTTCATCTCCAACGTCAGCCACGAGCTGCGCACGCCGGTGACGACCATCAAGAGCTACATTGATACCATCTACACCCACGGCAAGGATCTCGATGCCGAGACCTATCAGGAATTTCTCGAAACCATCCACCTGGAAACCGACCGCCTCAAGAAAATGGTCAACGACATCCTGGACTTCTCGCGGCTGGAAGAATCCGGCGACCGTCTCGAGATGGAGCTTCAGGACATTACCCCGATCATTAATCTCACGGTGCAGTCGTTCAAGGTGCTGGCCCAGCAAAAAGAACTCAGCGTCACCACCGCGCTGGAATCCAACCTGCCGCGCGTGCTGATTAACAGCGACACGATTGAGCGGGTCATGCGCAACCTGCTGAGCAACGCCGTCAAATATACGGAGACCGGCGGTCGCATCCGCGTGCGGGCCGAAGTCACCGAAAAAGGCGACTGCATCGAGGTGTCCGTCAAGGACAGCGGCATTGGCATCGCGCCTGAGCATATTCCGCAGATCTTCGACCGCTTTTACCGGGTCGAAAACGAAGTCCATACCGTCAAAGGCACAGGGTTGGGCCTGCATTTGGTGAAATCCGCGATCGAGACGTATCACGGCGGCGAAGTGTTTGTAGAAAGCGAAGTCGGCGTCGGCAGCACCTTTGGGTTTCGGCTGTCGTTGCTGCCGCGCGAAGAAGATGCGCCGATCGCCGCGTCCGGCTCTTCACGCGCCGAACGCGCCCGAAAAAGCCGCGCCAGCGTATAACCATCAGCTCACCAGAGCGTGGACGCTCATCTAAAAATATTAGATTCTAAAAACAGTTATAATCCGTCCGCAGGATGCCGCCCGTCTCGCGCCGCGCTACGATAGCAAACAGGTGTGAGAGTGTAGACAATCCCGTGAGGGACATGATGATGACGTTTCGAGAGTTAGCGGCGACGCATGACGACTTTGAGCTGTTTCCTGCCCTGCGCAGCGAGTCTGGACGCGGGTTATGGGGCGTACTGGTACGCGACAACAGCCCGGTGATGAAGCTCTGGTTTGTGGCCATGGCCATTCAAATCGTGTGCCTGGCGGTGCTGTTCAGCTAAGCCCGGTCTTAAGGCTTTTTCTAGGAAATATCTTCTTCAATGGGCGGCAAATCCGCATCGGGGTCCGGCGGCGGCTCGGCTTCGGCCACCACCAGCGGCAAGGCGGAATGAAACTGTCGCTCAAACTGGCGCATCTCTTCCACGCGATCGCTGATGCGGCGAATCGCCACATCAATCGCCAGTCGAATAATCTCGTTACGCGTGCGCGCCCGCAGCCCATGCAGCGTTTGCAGGCTCTGAGGCGTTGCGCCCGCCTGTCCCAGCGCGCGAACGCAGGCCCAGAGCAGGCCCGGCGAATCCGTCTCCAGCGCGTCCCCGCCCGGCGAGCCGTCTTGCGGACGCAGCAGTTGCAGCAGGCACGATTCGCTCGTCCAGCCGCGCCGTCCGCCCAGCGCGCGCACAATGGTGATTTTAACGTCTTCGTCCGGGTCGTCGGTCAGCGCCTGCATCAGCGCTTCGCGAGCGGCGTCGGAGTTCATGGCGCTGAGGGCGTCGGCCACCGCGGCGCGCAGGGCGCTTTCCGGCTCCTCGCGAAGCATCGCCACCAGGCGATGAATAATATCGTCTCCCTCAAAGCGCTGAAGCCCGCGAACTGCCAGACGGCGCACGTCGGCCAGACGATCGTCGCAGGCGTCGAGAAACGTCGCGCGCACCAGCGGCGCATCGCTTTCAATCTCGCTCAACGCCGTGATGGCGGTCACTCTCACCGCATCGCAGCCATCGGCCAGGCCCTTGATAAACACCGCCGTCAGGTCGCGATTCCATTGATAGCGCGACAGCGCGAGATAGACCTGACTGCGCACGGCGTCGCTTTCATCGTCAATGGCGGCAATCAGCGCCGAGACGATGGCCTCATGCGTCGCGGCGTCCCACGGTTTGCGCGCCATGGCCGCCAAATTGCGCACGGCGTACTCGCGGACAATGGCGTCCGCATCGCTGACCGCTTCGAGAATCGCCCCCAGCGCGGGCTTCGATTCCAGAACAGCCAGATTATTGAGCGCAGACAAGCGCGTCATTGGTTTTTCGTCGTGAATAAACGCCAGAAACGAGGTTTCGAGAAACCCGGCCATCTCAAAATCGTTCATTGCCGCGCAGAGTTGCAGCACTTCGCGCGTTTTTTCGCGGTCCAGCTCGCCGGACTGAATCGACAGGGGAATAATCTTACGCAGGTACGCGATTTTCTCGTGTGTAGAAACATCGACCGGCACTTCGCGGGTTTTCTCTTCCAGAAAGGCGAGCGCCTGTCGACTCTGCACGCGATAGCGCGGCGGGCCTTCCGCGTTGCCCGGCGGGCATTCTGCCAGAAAATCATGTAAATACAAATGGCGCAAAGCCTCTGCGGCCAGCAATTCGCTGACGCCTTGAGAGGCGCTAAGTTCGACGATGGCGGCAGGCGCTTCAAAGGGGTCTTCGCCAAATTGCCGCAGCAAGCCAGCAATCACGCGGTACAGAGCGTCTTCCTGATTCAGAAACGCCAATTCAAGCCGAGTCAGACTGGCCTGCCAGACGTCTTCGCGTCGCTCGACGCCCAAGCGGCGAAAAAACGCCATATCCACCCGATCGACGCCATTGGCCAAGGCGCGCTCCAGTATCACATGACGCAATTTCAGCAACCAGAGCGGATTCCCTTGCGTCAGCCGGAAGGCTGCCGACAGCACGGCGTCTTCTAGCTCGACGCCCTGCTCGCGAAACGGCGCCAGAAAGAGCGCGCGGCGCGGGCGTTCCTGAATATCGGCCAATAGGAGCTTATTACGAAACAGGCTATACAGCGGACCGCCCAGCGACTCGCTTTGCCCTTCGCTACGGCAGGCCAGCGCGAGCATCAGATGACAATTGGGAGCATCGAGCGTCTCGCGCAGCAGACTCGCCAGAAAATCCTTCAAGTCGTCGCGCCGCCGCTCGGGCAACGACAATACCCGCTCCCAGCTATCCAGCGCGATAATCAGGGCGCTGTCCAGCGATTCGATGGCTTTGTTCACAAACAGCAGCGCGTTCATCAGATGGCGCGTCAGCGTTTCAATCCCCAGCGCGTCGCGACCCGCCAGCGCATCATCTTCCGCCTCATACGCAACCCCGGCGGGCGCAGGTGAAGGACTCGCCGCGACGGGTAAGGCGAAATGAAGCGCTGTGGCGTCATCGCTCAGGCTCTCAGGCGCGGCGGCCAGCAGATGTATCGCGTCGTCATGGCGCCCGCCCGGCGTCGAACGCGCAGGCGTATGAAGCTGATCCAGATGATGGTCCATCGCCGTATCGCCGCTCCCGGCGTCTGATGCGCGCCGCGCCCGCTCGATGGCTTTCTGGGCAGCCTCAATGGACTCGCCTGAGCGCAGACGGCGCGCCATTTCCACTGCCTCTCGCAGCGTCGGCGTCAGCGGCTGGGTGAGATTCACCGCCACCAGCAGCCACGGGTTGACGATGATATGCACGAGCTGCTCGATGACGTCGGCCAGCGCCGCGCCGCGCAGCTTTTTAGACGGCAGGGCGACTGCGCTGCGGATGGCCTTGACCAGGCTTTCTTGCGAGAGCGCCTGTTTGCCGCCGATGGATTCCTGTAGCTTCACCAGCGCCACCGCGCGGGCCAGATCCGGGCGCTCCCAGCGCAGGCCCAGCGGGGCGAGAATCTCGTTAACGGCCTCCAGCGCTTCATCGAAAATCGCGCCCGCCTCCGTTTGCAGCGCATCGATGAAGGCAATATAAAGCTGCTCGACCGATTCCGGCTGACACGCGCGTAAATCCACCAGACGGCAGAAATACCGCTCGCGGATGGCGTCGCAAAAGGCGTCCAGCAGGGCGGTCTTGCCAATGCCAGCATCGCCGCAGGTCAGTACTGACTTGGGCTGACCCGTCTTGGCCAGACCCGCCAGTCGAATCAGCTGGCGCAGATCTTTATCGCGATCCGCCAGCGCGGGCCGTTCATAGCGGCGTACCGTGGGCGGCGACGACCGTTCTACGGGCAATTGGGAAGACGCGTTCACCATAACTCCAGCGGCAAAGGGGGCAAGCGCGCCGCTGCCATTCGCGCGCACGCCGTCACGCCGAAGGGGCCGCCCGTCTCCAGCGCTCTCTTGACATGATTATATAATAAATCCCCCTTATCAGACGCCGCCCGCGCCGACCCACGCCGTGACGCCGCAATCCCCCGCTCTTCGCCTTGCTCTTCTGTCCGCCCCCCCTGAAACTGCCCTGAAGCCGGGGGCCGGGCCTTATAAATCTTAAGATTTAAACACTAGACAAATATAGATATATGCAGTATTGTATTAGTATTGCTATGCGTTTGATGTCTGGCTCGCTTTCCGGGGTTCTGGTTTTAAAATTCTGGACGGGTTGATGCCTGGCGTTTTGACTTCTGGAGGTATTTCGTCGTGTCTGTCACGCTGATGCGTTCGCGACCTGCCCTGTTTTTCATGACCCTCATGAAAGACGGCCAGCGGATGCGTGATCTGACCCGCGCCGTTTTTCACGCCCCACAACAAGCCGTCTTCGCCTGGGCCCGCGGCCTTTGCCCCGCGCGTCGAAACTACATTCCCGTCTCCAGACGCCGTCCGCTCAACTGCGCCGGTTCACGGCGCGCTGCCGATCTCGCGCCCGTAACAACAGCAAGCGTCGAAGCCGACTGCAGGCAGGCGGCTTCAGCAGCGGTTCTGAAACCCGCCGCGCGCCGTCCGGCCTCGCGCGCGATCCCGCGGCAGACGTTAGCCCCCGCTGCGGTTTGCAGTCGGCAAACGCCGCGCGCGGCGCTCTCTCCCATCCAGGTTTTACAACGCTGGCTCACGCGCAAGACCTTCTGGCGGCGTCATCACGCCATGACAGGGCGCGATCGGCGCATTACCCCGCTGGATGACGTCTGTGGGGCGGCGTTTACGAACACGAGCGCGATGCAGCGACGGCGTCGCCTCGAACGGATGCTGCGCCCACGCAATGAGCGAAAAAGGGACCCATGGCGCGCAACCCAAGCCAACCGGCGTTCTGACGGCGGGCGTTTCTGGCGCTTCGCCCTTACGCCTGCGTCTTCACAATCCGTCGATGCCCCAAGCGCCGCTGCCCGCTATCTCCATGACAGAAGCCCGCCCCAAAAGCTGTCCCGCGCGGCATTCTTAAAAAGAGGCTAGCGCTTCAAATCCCCCGGATCCGACCCAATCGGCGGCGGATTATCCTTACGGCGGACGTATCGCGGCAGGTCTTTGCCGCAAACCCGGCGCAAGGCGTCTTCGCCCAAGGTGTCCAGCTTGACGCGGCGCGCGTTTTCTTCGCGAAAATAGCGGCGCGCCACCGCTTGCCCCTGATACAACTGCGTGGCGCGAATCAGGTCCATGCGCCCCGAATGACAGTCGAGGACTATTTCTGCGACCTCGCCATCCACCGGCAGGCCGTCGACCTCTTGCGCCTGCGCAAACAGAATCTTTCGGTAAAACGACGCCATTTGCGGCGCGTGCGGCAGACGCAGGATCGCGTCTTCCGCAATAAAATGCTGCGCGCCGTCACGACCGCTCGCCAACGGCGTCCACGTCGCGGATTCCCACGGCTCGGAGGCTCCCGCGACCATAACAAAAGCGGAAATCGCAAAAAGGGCTATGGTCAGTGCGCGAACGGGCAGCCGGACGCTTAAAACGCTTGCGCAGTAGGCGCGTATCAGGACGATAAACCGGCGCATGGGGCGCTCTCCTGCTCAGGACCGGTCTGAATTATATCAGAGTCCGGTTCGCAAATCAGGCGGCTGAGCGTCTCGAAGGCCAACGAAGGCTCGGCGGTTTCGCGTCTGCCGAAACGGTTTCGCGTCAGCCGCGCGCCGCTCAGCAACAGCCCGCGCCGTGCGCGCGTCAGCCCAACGTAAATCAGGCGCGCGCGTTCTTCCTGTTTCTGCCGTAAGAGGCGCTGCGCCGCGTCAGGGGCCAGCGCCTCGCCCAGTCGCGCGGCCTCCAGCGCCAGAATCGTCTTGTCTGTCTCGTCCACCCGGAACTTATCCGCGCGCAAGCCGGGCATGCAGGCCAAATCAAACTCTTGGCCCTTGGCCTTGTGCAGCGTCATCACACGGACAAAGCCGTCTGCGGCCTCGGCGTTGAGCAGATCCGAAAACGACCGGCGCTGGCGCGGCGAGCGTTCCAATGCTTCAAACCCCTGAATCACCCATTCTAAGGGTGACAGCGATTCTGTCATGCTTTCATCCAGCTCGTCGGCGCGCCGCTGCAGGAACGATTCGGCCTGAAGCGCGCACAGGTAGCCGTTACTGCGATCCGCTGGCGATGTAAACAGCCTGTCGCTCAAGCGTGTCAACAGGCGGGTGATGCGCCGACCCAGGCTGTCGCGGCTGAAATCGCGCAAATCATAGGCCCACTGCGCCAGAAACGCATCGTGCAGCCCTGCCAGCGTGGCGGGCGATTGCGCCATGAGCGCGCGCTCACTCAAGAAGGCCCGCTGTTCGGCTGAAAACGCCGTCAGTCGTGCGGACACCATGGCGTCGTAGCAGGCAAGCTGCGCCTGACAATCCCCAGGAGACGCCAATAGCCGTAAATAGGCCAGTAAGACAGAAAACGCGGCATTCATATTCAGCCGGTCCGTCAGGGCAATGGCTTCAATGCCCGCTCGTTGCAATCGATCGCTCCACGCCAGCGCCTGATCATTGGTCAGGGTCAGCACGGCGACGCTGGCCTGTGGGTGCGCCCGACGGAAGGCCTGAATTTCGGCGGTCAGCCAGTCGCCTTCTTCGAGGTCGCTTTCCAGCCAGACGGCCTTTGGCGTGAGCAGCAGCGAGGGATTCGTCGGGCCCTCTTGGGACGACACGCCGCGCATGGTCATCGGCGAGAAGGCGTCGGGCAGATCGCCGCGCGCGCGCATTGCTGCCAGCCAGCCGTTGGCCAGCCGCATAATCTCGGGCGCGCATCGTCCGCTGCGATCCAGCGTCACGACGTGATCGGCTTGCGCGGCGAAGTCTCGAAACGCCTGCGGGTCTGCGGCGCTGAATGTCGTGGTGATCGACTGGTTGGGGTCGCCGGTGCGGATCAGATTGGGCTTTTCGCCGCCAAGCAGCGTTAAGAGACGCTGCAGCAGCGCAGAGGAGTCTTGCGCCTCGTCTTCCAGCACGTAGGCGAACTGCGCTTGATAGTATTCCCGCGCATCTGCGTGCTGCTCCAGGAGCTCAACGGCTTTCAGGATGATATCGGTAAAGTCCACGCGGCCAGTGGCCTTCAAGTGTTCCTCATATAGCCTGTAGGCCTCTTGAAACATCTTGAGCCGCGACGCAAATGGCGGCGTGACGCGGGCATGCGCCAAGGCGTCGGGCGACAGCCGCCAGGTCTTGGCGTGTGAAATCCCCCGGCGCATCATCCCCATCCAGGCGGGAATTGACACGTCTTCTGGGCAAAGACGCGCGGCGAACGTGGATAAAATGAGATCCTGAGCGCTTTCGTCCACAATCCCGCCGCTCTCTTCAGATTCTGTCGGGAAGAATCCCACGCGCGCGGCATGATCGCGCTCGCTGAGCATGCGCAGCGCCAGACTGTGAATCGTGCAGACTGTTGGTAACGGCGCGTGACCGCCCAGAAGGCTTTTCAGGCGCGTCTGAAGCGTGCGCGCAGCGCTGTCCATATACGTTAGCGCCAGAATCTGCTGCGGGGCGACGCCGGAGGCGATCAGCTCCAGTATCAGGGCCGTATTGACGTAGGTCTTCCCCGCGCCCGGCGCGGCGCTGATGGCCAGCGTCCCGTGGCGGTAATCGAGAATCGGTCGCTGGTCCGGGCGAAGTCGGGGGCGCGAAATAGTCGAAAGGTCAAGGGTTTCAGGCGATTCTGTCTTGAGAAGGGCTTCGAGTACGCCGGTTTGCGGTTCTCCTGCGTCATCGAGCTCGCTGGCGTAGGCCCGGGTCCGCTCGCCCGCCAGCGCCATCAGCGTCCGGGTGAGGCAGGCGGCGCGCAGGGCGTCGCGTGAGGCCTCGCGTTCAGGCCCATCGTCTGATGCGTCGGTATGAAGAGCGTCAGGCGCGTAGACGGCAGCGTCGTAGAGTGGCGCGCGGTCGGTTCGCGTCCAGTGACGGCTGCCCACGTCCAGCCATGCCTGAATTGCGCGCCGAGCGCCTGCATCGATGATCTTCTGAGGCGTTCCCGCCAGAATAGCCTCGGGATCCGGGCGAACCGGCGCATCCGGCGTATCGGCCACCACGCCGGATTTCACCTGCGCCAGCCAGCGCCGCTCAAACGCGTGCGCGTCGGGGGATTCTGCTGGTCCTCGCAAGGCGTTGAGTCCTTGCCAAAGGGCTTTTTGGCGAACGTAGCTCTCCATCACCCGCTGAATCTGCGACAAGTCCTCGCCGCCAGAAGAAAATTCGGCAATGACCTCGCTAAAGCCCTTGTATAACTGGGTTTCAAACGGCAATTCCCGTGCCTGCCCGCTCCAGGACAGAAATGCCGCAAGCCGTTGCTGATTGGCCTCGCTCAGCGCAAGCGCGGCGTCTTGAGTCGCATCCTGAGTAACGTCCACTGCCAGACCCGCCCATTGCGCGGCAATGGCCTGAAGACTCGCCGGGTCGCTGCCTCCCAGCCGCAAGCCATGAACCAGCAGGGCCCGGATTTCCACCGGCGACAGCGGCGCCTGCCACCGTGGCGCGTTAAGCCAGTGCAGCAACGTGACGTATGCGCGACAGGCGGGCTGATCGTAAGGCCGTTCAGTCCCGGACAGCCATTGCAACGGAATCCCGCGTTGTTGCAGGCGCGCTTGCAAGGCCTGGCGCGTCAGAATATCGTCGTGAGGCGTGATAATGGCGATCTCACCCGGCGCGCGTCCCTGATCCAGCCACGAAACGATATCGCTCGCCAATTGGTCCAGCATCTCCAGACGCGTCACGCTGCGCGGCGCCGCGCTGAAACTCCCTGATTCCAGCGGGATGGCTGCTTCTGGCGCTTGTCGCCAGTTGTTGGCCAGAATCCCGGCATTGCGATACGGCCTGTCGTCGCGTGTCAGCGCCAGTAGCTGAGCGTCTGGACGCAGTGCTTTGAGCGCTTGCCAGCCTTGCGGGTAGGCGTTGAGATAGCCTTGGCGCGAGCCGCCTTGCGGATCACAGGTCATCGTCAGCGTGTGCAGCGACGGCGCCAGCCAGTGAATAAATGCCTGTTGGGCGGCCGTGGTTTCATCGACGTCTTCCACCAGCAAATGCCGGATATCACGGCGGATTGACGCGGCAAAAGGCGTAAGCGCGCCCATGGACGCTTCCTCTGAGTGGGATAACAGGCCGAAAAACGCCTCCGTCTGCTTGTTGGCGTCCAGCGCGCGCAGTTGATAGCAGAGGCGATCAAAGGCTGCGTCCAGTTGGGCGGTGTCGCGCGCGCAGGGCTCTTGCCGTTGAACGGCGCGCTGACGCATCTCTGCGCGACTCAGACGGTTTTCAGCCCGAAGGCGCAGGCGGCGGGCGAGCTGCTTGAGCAAGGCGCGATCCGACCCCTCGAAGGCCGCGAAAAACCCCGGGTCGCGCGCGCGACCGTCTGCGATGAGCAGGCGGAGCAACAGTTCAGAGTCTTCCATCCCGCCGAGAGACGGGCGAATATGCGGCGCTGACGGGGGCGCGCCGGGCGGATCGCTTGCCATCAGTCGCGCTTCGACGGCGGGCCAGGCGTTAAACAGGGCGTTTCTAACAAAGCCCGCGAACGTGTGCAGGGGCAACTGTCCCATGGGCAACGCGCATTGCGACAGGAGGCGATCCGCGAGATCGTGCTGACGCATCGGATTACTCGCCAGAATGAGCGTCTTCTCGCCCTCTCCCGCCTCGATGAGCGAAACGGCGCGGGCGATCAGGCGCGAGGTCCTGCCGCTGGCGATAGGACCTTCAATGAGAAGCGTGTCGCCAAAAATCGCCTCATCCGGCGGCGCATCCTCTTGCGATGCCTCGCGGGCCGCAGGTTCAGGCGGCGTCATGGGATAAGGGCTATCGACGCGGAGGACATGGCCTCTATTGTATCAGGCGCGCTACCACGCCGCGCGCCCCATGCGGCGCTTTTTTGACCGCACGCGCGCGGTGTGGTATCCTCTGCGCAAAACGCTATTGGTCAGAGGGAGAACTCAGGCGTGTTGCCAGTCGTGTCCGAAGAAACCTGCGCCCTGTTGCTGCAAACCATGCAAGAGGATGAAGAGGCTTGGAAGAAATCCATGGTGCATCGCCTCAAGGAGGAGAACCCGGAAATCAATACGCTCTTGCTGACGCTGGCGCAAAAATCCAAGGACCCCAAAAGCGTGATTATGGCGGGTTACCTGATTTACAGCGTGATTGAGCTTTCTCATGACGTGGAAGAGCGCTAGCGCCCTCGTCAAAACTGCGCTTCTGCTGGCCATTGCCCTGACAGTCGCCCTGACCATGGGCTCTCATGGCGCGCAAGCGCTGAATCCTTCCGCCGTGACGCCGCGCACCAGCGCCGCTTCCCCTACCCCGCCGGAAGAAGTCTACCTGCGGCAAGTCGTGGGGACCATTGGGTCTGGCAAAGACGTCTCGCTTCAAGGCACGACCGTCACCGGCCCGGTGATGACCGGACGCAGCATTCGCGGCGCGCATTGCGTGACGGCGGATCTCATCGCCGCCCAGCGCGTAGAACTCGATGATTGCCAGAGCGGCAACGTCATTGCGGGCCAATTCGCCGTGTTGCGTAACAGCCGCATCAACGGTTACGTACAGGCCGTCAAGTATCTGGATATCCTCAATTCCCATATTGCAGGCGATGCCTTGGCGAGCGGCGCCGCGACCATTCAAGACGCTTCCATCGATGGCATCCTCACGGTTTACGCCAACAGCCTGACGCTGACGCGCGTGACGGTTGGCGGCATTCGCATGGGCAAAAGCCCCCTCTCGCAAAGCCCGCTGACTGTCAGCGGCGCGACCGTCACTCGGCTGGACAACGGCCGGACGTTGCTGCGTTTGGGCAGCGAGGGCGCTTCCGCGAGCGTTTCAGGATTTCAGGCGCAAAGCGGGTCGCAGACCACCACGTTGACGACCCCGGAAGGCTTTCGTTTTCAGAATGGCCGTTGCGCCGCCTCGCCTTGCGGCGGATTTCCCAGCTATGACGCCTATCTCGCCATGCGTCCGGCTGCGCCCTTGGTCGAAGGGCCCGGCTGGGAATCGTCCCGACAGACGGCGGAGCCGACTGGCACATCTTCAAGCGCCGCCCTGTCGGTCGAATATCTGGCCCTGGAGGCGGGCTCTGTGGTGAAAGGCGACGTCATTTTTGCCAGCGGCGCGGGCCGCGTCCTCGTCAAACCGGGCGCGCGCATTGAGGGCAGCGTCGTGGGCGGACGCTTGCAAGCGGCGACAGCCGCAGGCGCAGGAAAATCGCGCTAGCCCCGCTCACGGGAACCATGAAAAATGGCGCTAGGCGTTGGGCCCGTCGAAATAGACGTACTCGTCGCCGCGGTAATTGCGCAGGGTGATTTTGCCCGGTTCGCGCGCCACGACGTAATCCGGCGACACCGGAATCTTGCCGCCGCCGCCGGGTGCGTCAATTACGTAGGTGGGCGCCCCATAACCGGTCATGTGGCCGCGTAAATGCTCCATAATCTCAAGCCCGGCGTCAATGGACGTGCGGAAATGAGACGTCCCTTGTACAGGATCGCACTGATACAGGTAATAAGGGCGAACCCGCAACGTCAGAAGCTGCCGCATCAGGGTCTTCATCACAGCTGGGTCGTCGTTGACGCCTTTCAACAGAACCGTCTGGCTAAAGGTCGGGATGCCCGCGTCGGCAATGCGCTCGCAGGCCGAGCGTACCGCAGGCGTAATCTCCGCCGGGTGCAGAAAATGGATGCTCATATAGAAGGGGTGAAATTGCTTGAGCATCGCAAGCAAGTCATCGGTGATGCGCTGCGGCAGCACCACGGGCACTTTCGACCCGATGCGGATGATATCCAGGTGCGGAATGGCCCGCAGCCGCGTCAAAATGGCCTCAAGCTTATGATCCGCCATCACCAGCGGGTCGCCGCCGGAAATCAGCACGTCGTGGATTTCAGGATGCTGCGCCAGATAGTTGTAGACGCCTTCAAAGTCCACCTGATGCCGACCGCTCCCTACCAGACGGCTGCGCGTGCAGTAGCGACAATATACAGAGCAGGTCTCATTTACCAGAAACAGCACCCGGTCAGGATAGCGATGCACCAGACCCGGCACGGGCGAGTGGGCGTCTTCGCCGCACGGGTCGATGCGCTCGCTCTGCGTCGTGGTGAACTCCGCCAGACGCGGAATAATCGTCTTGCGCAAGGGGTCAGCGGGATTGGTGGGATCAATGAGGTCCAGATAGTATGGCGTGACGGCAAAGGGCAGATTCTTGCCGCCGGAAGAGAAGGCCCGCTCTTCTTCGCCGCTCACGCAGACATAGCGCTTGAGCGTGTCCAGCGTGGTGATGCGGTTTCGGAACTGCCACTTCCAGTCGTGCCATTGTGGCGAGCGCTTTTCAGCTTCGAACGTTTCAAGCGGGGGGCAGGGCGTAACGCTGAGTGCGTCGTGTGGATGTAAAACCGGCGGGTGGGAGGACATAGGGGACCCTCATTCGATAACCTGTGACAACCTCGAATCAAGCGCAAGGGACGGGCGCACGCCGTATTGTATCCCATCCCGATCGCGCTGACGACACGGCGGGCGCTTGGACGGCCTTGTGAGGTTTTCTCAGACTCCGGCTACCGGAAAAGCCGCCGGGCGAGTACAATAAGAGAATGCGATCGTCTTACTCGCTCTTCATTGCCCTGTCGTTCGCCCTGCTGCTCGGGGCGGCGCCGATGGCCCCTGCGGCGGCGGCCGAACTCGACGGCTTCGCCCTGCAAACGTCGGACGATAACGCTGTTAAGGTCATTCTCTATACCCAGGGCGGGCGGGTCGATTACCAGACCGAAATGAGCGACAGCGGTATGGCCATCGTCCTGCGTGGCGCCCGTCTGTCGCCTCGCGCTGCCCAGAACGGCTTGCCAGTGGTGCGCGATAACCACAACCGCCTCATTGGCCAGATTGCGCCGGATCCTGCAAACGCGGCGGGCCAGAGCGGCGATCTTCGCATCCGCATTCCCAATGTATCGGCGCGTCAGTACGCCGTTTCCGTGATTCAAAAGCCTGCCAGCGAAGCCCCGGCCTCGACGACGGCGCCCGCTCTGACGGCCGTGACTGCGCTGACGCCCCAGACCCTGAATGATCCAGCTTTCAAGAGCCAGTTTGAGACGATTACCTCCGGCTTTGCCCCGACGCCTGTGCGCTATTTCTCGTTCGGAGGGCCTGCCGGGGGCGCAACGACTTACGGGGCTTCGCAACGCGCGACGTCTCCCCGTCAATACTTCCCAGAATGGCGTCCAGAGCGTTCGTTCCTGAATAACGCCCCGCGCGGCGCTGGCGTTTTTCGGCCACGCTCATCGGCTTCAGCCGGGGCTTCTGCGCGTAAAGCCGCCGCGATTATTCCTGAATCGTTTGGTGCGCTGGCCTTGGGGCCGCCTGCACGCGCTGCTGTTCAGGGACGGCAAGGCTCAAGCGCTTCGCCCGCTGCGTCTTCTTCGGAAGATTCTGAAACCGCGTTACCCGCCCTGCCCGCTCCTGCGCCGGACGCTGTTTCGGCGACAACGTCTGATGCGGCGACCTCTGATGCTGCGGCCGAAGGCAAGCGCCTGGAAACTGCCGCTGCCTCTGCGCCCGCCAGTTCGGCCTCCTCTTCCGGATTTTCGCTTAGCCGCGCGCCGTGGTGGACGATTGCTCTGGCTGCGCTGTTTTTCGGCGGGATTGGGCTCTTTGCCCTGACGGCCGGGCTCTTGCTGTTTCGCTTTCTGGTGCGGCCCACCTCGCCGCGCGTGATTCTCCAGACGCAGGGGGCCGATGGCGCGCTGAGCGGCGTGACGTTGCTTCGCAGTCATGCGCCTTCAGACCGCCCGCTCGACGCTGCGGCTCCGGCCAAAGCCATTTGGGAAACGTCGGCGGAGGGCGCGTCTTTGTCCTCCTCCTCTGCTGCTCCCGCTGCTGCGTCGCCGCTTTCAGCCGCAGGGACGGCGACGGCCTCTACCGCAAGCCTTGCAGATCCGATTCTGGCCTTTGAGGATGCGCCTGTGGCGCAAGCGTCTGATTACTGGCTGCCGGCGGCGGGCTCTCCGCAAGAAGCCGTGCGCCAATCCGCCCGCCTGAAATCCGCCGCCGGGCGCCGTCGCGGCAATGTGCGCCCCGCGTCGCCGGTTGTCGCGGCGAGTTAGGCGCGCGAGTCCTTAACCTTAAGCCCCTAAGCCCGTCGCATTTGGGCGGTGGGTTTTTATCGGCTTGAAAAGCAGACGCTAGCCGCTCTGTCCCTCGTCGCCGTCGGCGATGCGCTTCAGCAGTTGATTGACGCGCGCGCCGCGCTCCAGCGAGTCGTCGAACGCGAAGACCAGCTTGGCCGTGTGGCGTAATTGCAGGCGACGGCCTACTTCGGTGCGGATTCGCGGCGTGTAGGAGTCGATGACCTCCATCACGGCGGCCTTTTCGTCGTCGCTGCCCAGCATGCTCAGAAACACGCGCGCATGGCTGAAATCGCGCGCCAGCTCGATGTCGGTCACCGAGAGAATCTTGTCGACCATCAGCGGGTCTTTAACCTGCGAGGCCAGAATATCGCTGATTTCGCGCATCATGGCCTTGCGCACGCGGTCAGCGCGAGAGAATTCCTGATGTCCCATGACCGAGCGTCGCCTTCTCGCTAACTAACAGCGTTCGCCGCGCCGGAACGCTTGATGCTGTCACTGGTACGCTTTTTGAATTCCGTGACAACAAACGCCATCTGGTCGCCCGCCTCAAAGGCGTCAAAACCATCGACCGTGATGCCGCACTCATAGCCAGCGGCGACTTCCTTCACGTCCTCTTTGAAGCGCTTGAGGTTGGCCACCGCGCCGCGGAAGATCTCTTTGGATCCCCGGAAAATCCGAACCGAGGCGTTGCGCTGCACCTTGCCGTCGGTCACCATGCAGCCGGCAATGGTGCGTTTGCCCGCCGTGAACAGCTCGCGGACTTCTGCGCGCCCTTTTTCCACCTCGATGGTTTCCGGCGAGAGCTGGCCGACGATGACTTTCTCGATCTCTTCGGCGATATGATAAATCACGTCGTACTTACGGATTTTAACGCCCGCGCGATCGGCTGCCATCGCGGCGTTCTGGTCTTCGCGGACGTTAAAGCCAATGATCATCGCCTGACTGGCTGAGGCTAACATCACGTCGGCTTCCGAGATATCGCCGGTACCGCTGTGGATAATCTTAATGGTGATTTCATCGGCATTGAGCGCTGATAACGCGTCGTTGACCGCCTCGGTCGAGCCCTGGGTGTCGGCCTTGACGATGAAGTTCATCGACACGTCGTCCAGCGAATCGTCTTCCATCGGCGCGGTCAGCCCTGGAATAATCTGGCGGCGTTCGAGCCGGTTGTCGCGCTCGCGCTGGCGTTCCTCGCTGAGGATCTGCCGAAAGGCCTTGTCATCGCGGATGACCCGGAACGAGTCGCCCGCATTGGGCACGCTGGGCATCCCGAGAATCTCGACCGGCGACGACGGACCCGCCTCGCGCACGCGCTCGCCGTAATCGTTGATCAGCGCCCGCACGCGACCCCCCACCGGGCCGATCAGGATATTGTCGCCTACGCGCAACAAGCCGTTCTGCACCAGGGCATTGACCAGCGGGCCGCGCTGCTTGTCGAGCTGGGCCTCGATAATCACGCCTTCGGCGGCGACCGTGGCGTCGGCCTTGAGTTCCAGCAGTTCCGACACCAGCAGGATTTTGTCGAGCAGGTCATCCAGACCGGTTTGCTGAATGGCGCTGACCCGCGCAACGAGGGTATCGCCGCCCCAATCTTCAGCCATCAGCCCGTGGTCGATGAGCTGGGTCAGGACGCGATCGGCGTCAGCCGCCGCCCGGTCCATCTTGTTGACGGCGATGATAATGGGAATCTTGGCGGCTTTTGCGTGATTGATCGCCTCAATGGTCTGCGGCATCACGCCGTCGTCGGCGGCAACGACCAGCACGGCGATATCGGTCGCCCGCGCCCCGCGCATCCGCATTGCGGTAAAGGCTTCGTGGCCCGGCGTGTCCAGAAACACCACGCGCTGACCGTCTTTTTCGACCGTATAGGCCCCAATGCTTTGCGTGATGCCGCCCGCTTCGCTGTCGACGATTTTATGCCGCGTCTGGCGAATGGCGTCCAGCAACGAGGTTTTGCCGTGATCGACGTGCCCCATAATCGAAACAACCGGAGGACGTGTCTTCAAATGCTTGTACTGGCTGACGTCCAGCTTTTCGCGCTTATCAACCGCGTCGGTCGAGCTGTATTCGGTCTGAACGGCCTTGGTCTTTTCCGCTTCTTTGACCTCATAGCCCAGCTCGCGGGCGATACTTTTGGCAAAAGTCGGGTCCAGCGTCTGATTCACGGTCACCATCACGCCCTTCATAAAGACGTGCTTGATGATATCCGTCTCGCGAGCGTTGAGAAGCAGGGCCAGTTCGCTCACGGTGAGCTGTGCGTCGATGACAACCTCCTTGGGCGTCTCATCGACCGCTTCTTCCGGCGATGAGCCCCTGTGATGCATTCTGCCATCTTTGCGGCCGGGCTGTATCAGCTTTTCGAGGGGTTCATGGCGCTCGCGTTCGCGCTTTTCATCCTTCTTCTCGGGGAGGGCTCCCTTGCGACGGGCATCTGGAGAACCGGGCGCGCCCAAGTCAGCCGGGGGCGGCGCGCCTTCCAGCGATGGGCCCGCCATCGGCGCGCGGGGCGGCGCGGCAGGATGCGGACGGCCCTCAGGGCGAAACGGCGGCCGGGCCATGCCGGGCGGGCTGGCCGGGTGAGAGGAACGCGGCGGGGCCAGCGGATGCGGCGCCTGCTCCAGGCGGCGTGGCGCGCGCGAGGGGTCTAACGGCGGCTCCAGCGGCTTGCGACCTTGATGCGGCGGTAGCGTGCGGATCTCAGGGCGCGGCGGCGGCGTCAAAATCGCGGGCTGAATAACAGGCGGACTCGCAGGTTGAACGCGAGGCGTCGTATCCGCTGGCGGCGTTTCCGGCGTCGATGAGACTGGGGCGGGAGTTGCGGCTGCTGGGGCGGCCTGCGATTCAATCGGCGCTGTTGCTGGCGCGGGAGTCGTGTCGGGGGCTTGTGGGGCGGGCGCTGCCGACGTCGGCGGGGGGGCGGCCTTGATGAGGCGCGTGACGCGCACGCGGGGCTGGCTGGCGGCTTCTGCCTCCTGCTTCACAATGGCGACCAGTTTATCGGCCATCGGCTGATCGATGGAGCTGGAATGGCTTTTGACGTTGAGATTAAAGTGCTTCTCCAGCAGTGTAATTAAATCCTTGTTGGAGAGGTTCAGCGTGCGGGCCAGGTCGTAGATGCGAACTTTGGGGGGCGTCACCGGGCGGGAATCCTTTACAGGCGGGGTCGGGCGGCGTCGCGCGGCTGCGCGGGGCCAAGAAGACCTTCTAATATATCATCCGGGATCGCTCTTTTCAACGCCTTCTGTAAGCGTTTTCCTTTCAGGGCCGATTTCATGCACGCATCATGACGGCAAACATAAGCAGAGCGACCGTTTATCGGCGGCTGATCGTTCACTGAAAACGCCAACGGGGTTTTGCGAGCCGTGATTTTATGAAGCGCTTCTTGCGGGCGCTTTTCGCGGCAGGCTACGCATTGTCTCAGCCGCATCTTGCCGGACGCGTCCTGAGAAGCGACGTCCGTCGGCGCCCAGGCGTCTGAGGGCGATGACGCGCTTAGGATAGCGCTTCGACCTCGTCAGCTTCTTGCTTAGCGCTGTCTTCCTGCTCGCTGTTTTCTTGCTCGCCTTCTTCTGCGCTGCCTTCGGGCGCAGGCGCATCCTGTTCAGGAGACGGGGTGGCGTTTTCGACAGCGGCTTCTGAAGATTCCTCTGCAGGCGCGTCTTCTGGCGATTCTGTTACCTCGCTTTCGCCCTCTACCGGACTTTGCGGCGCGCCATAGTACTGCTCATAGATATGAAGCGGCAGGCCTTCCTGCTCGATGGCCGAGACGCCTTTAATGTCCAGCTTATAGCCGGTGAGTTTGGCGGCCAGACGCACGTTCTGGCCTTCTCGACCAATGGCCAGGCTCAATTGATCGTCTGGTGCGACGACCAGCGCCTGATTCATCCCTTCGCGCGAGTAATCCACGTAGACGTGGGCGATACGGGCCGGGGCCAGCGCATTGACGATGAATTCCACCGGATCGTCCGACCAGCGGATGATGTCGATCTTCTCGTTCTTGAGTTCGTTGACGATGGCCTGAATCCGGCTGCCGCGCGCGCCGATACACGCGCCCTGTGGGTCGACTTCGGGGTCGTTGGACGACACGGCAACCTTGGTGCGGAATCCGGCTTCGCGGGCAATGTTCTTGATTTCGATCACGTTGTCTTCGATTTCCGGCACTTCCAGCTCGAAAATCTCGCGAACCATCTCGGGGTGCGACTGCGAAACGACAATCTGCGGCACGCGTCCCGAATCGCGAATATCGGCGACAAACACGCGCAGCTTGTTGCCCACGCGGTAATATTCGCCCGGCAATTGCTCGCGCGGCGGCAAGACGGCCTCGCTTTTGCCGATGTTGATGATGACGTTGCGCCCTTCGATGCGCTGGACGATGCCGGTCGTGACCTGATTCTTCTTCTCCTCGAACTCGCGCATAATCAGGAATTTTTCGGCTTCGCGGATTTTCTGGGTGATGACCTGCTTGGCCGATTGCGCGGCGATGCGCCCAAATTCATCCGGCGTGGGGGTGACTTCGGTCTCCAGGATATCGCCCACTTCGGCGTCAGCCTTGAGTTTGCGCGCCTCGCTGAGCAGCATCTGGGTGTCTTCGAGGCCGGCTTCAATGAGATCCGGGTCGATTTGCGCCACCACCAGCTGTTGCTGATACAGCCCAATTTCGCCCGAGCGCTCGGTGATGCGGCATTCGTAGCCTTCTGTGGACACCAGCTTGGCGTAGCGCTTGTAAGCGGCGAGCATCGCTTCTTTTAGCGCGTCCACGGTGACGTCTTTGGGGATGCCGCGCTCGCGTTCGAGTTGTTCGGCGTGTTCGAGCAGGGCGGAACCGATCTTGATCATGGCGAGAGGCGCTCCATCAGGGTTTCGGGTGGGGACTTGTCTAAAGCGGATCCGGCAGCGTCACCGGCGTATTGAGGCGGATCTCCAGCGTGGCGGGGTTAAAGTCGATACAGGCGCTGGGGCGCTCCGCGTCGTCGGGGTTGAGAATCGTGAGCGCGCCGCTGGTCGGGTCATAATCGCCCAGCAGGCCGCTTGTCACCGGCAGCGGCTCGCGCTTGCCGGGACGACGCGCGCGCAGCGTCACGGCGCGTCCGCGATAAAACCGCAATTCGCGGGCGGATTTCAGCAGCCGGTCGACGCCCGGCGAACTGACTTCGAGATCATACGACAAATCCGCCAAGGCGGGCAGATCGTCAAGCCGCGCATCCAGCGCCTCGCTCACCGCTTGGCAGATGTCCAGACTCACGCCGGCGGGCGGCTGTTCAATGGCGATTTGCAAGCGCCAGCGCCCGAATTCCTTCTCCAGTGCTACGGCGACCAGAGCGACGCCGTGGGGCATTAACGGCTCAGCCAAGGCTGCCACGGCGTCTTCGATCGCCGTCAGCCGCTCGACGCTGAGCGTATGAGAGGTTGTCTTTGCCATGGACGCCCCTCTTTGGGGTTTTTAAGGACTAAAAAAGGAAGTGGGCCATTCACCCACTCCCTGAATCCATATTCAAGAAGTTTGAAATCGTATCGTACCACAGGCCCTGCGCTTTTCAAGCCATCGCGCCGGCGGCCGCGTCCTGTTACCACGCGTCTATTACAAAACTTTATGTTATGCGCTAGCAACAAACGGCAGAAATTTTGTTTAATACCAATAATCGCTGTTTGGATCCGGCGCTTTCGCGCCTCTCATTTGAATGCGCGATTCTGGTGTAGGTTGGTTAACTTAGGGGGGATTAAATTCATGGAAGCATTCTTGCTTGGTAGTGGGTCTCACTCTTGTAATTACGATCAGGGTTTTAAGGGAACAGGTACTCAGCAGAGGTGCTCTATAGGCCGAACTGAGCATATTACGGAATGCGGGGAAGGTGGTCGTCGCCTGACTACGACATATATACATGGTGACGATAAAGGGCTAGTGGTGATCGACACTAATGGTCTGGGTCAATCGGCTCACAATATTGGGGGGCAGTATTTTGATACAAGTACAGGCAAACCGCTGCCTGATTTCAAATTCGCGTGTTTCCCTGAAATCTCTCAATAAGCGTCTGGCTTCGCCCGCCTGAAAGTAAAATCAGGCGGGCGGGGCTTCAGGGCGCGACGCGCCGGGCAGGCTGGGTAATCAAAGAGGCTTTGGGCTTAGATGGCAGATCGAATCGTGGTGTCCACTTCCCGCATTGATTGCGGGATACATAATCCCGAAAAAGCAATCACGATGAAGACCTTTTCCGATGGATCGGTTCTTACGGAGAATGGGATGGGGGAGGTGGCCCTATCTTTCCCCAAAACAATCGGGGGCCAAAAGTATTTCCATGAAAACGGTAAGGCGTTCCCGGAATTTATAAGTACTTGCGTTATTGAGAAGCGGACGGCCAAGCCGCATTAAGCCGCGCGCTGATCGGCACCAGTGCCTTCAGGAGTGGTTTTGATGGCGCAATGGTTTGTAAATGGCCTCTATGTCAATGGCGCGACCATGACCACCACGCCTGCGCCCTACGTGGGCCGCGTGACTCAGGACGCCAACCCAAAACAGTCCAGCGTTGTTGTGGATGCGGGCCTGGCCTTGAATGAACTCAAACCCACGCCCGACGCGCCGGACAGCGAGGAATTCGTGATGGCCTTCCCGTCGGCGAGTAAAGGCGAGGCCCGTACGCTGACCTTTCGGCGCGATTTGCGAGACCCGAACGGGGGTGAGCGACGCGCATGCGCCGCGTATCTCGGGGCTCAGAAAGGCGACGCCAGCGTTATTCTGGCTCTCTCGCTGCCGGATATCGAAGCGCACTGCGACTCGCTGGCCGTCTATGGCGGGACAAAGCGCGATGGCTTGATTCTGGATGCGGAAAATCCGCCTTCTTCTGTGAGGCCCTATCGAAACAAGGAATCGGGCGGCAAGCCGTATGGCAGCCTGTCTTATCCGTTTCTCACCCTGGAAATTCCCAAGGCGCTCAAGCCTGAGTGGGCGCCATCGCCCGGAATGCTGGGTGCAGGCGATGAGTTGCCAGAAGCCGTCATCCGGTACGCCAGCGAGCTGCATGCGCGCACTCCTGTGAAACCCAAGACGATAAGCCCGCCGTCTCAAGAAACGGCGCCAGCAGGGCCCTTGCCCAGCGGCAAGGCGTATAAGATTTAAGTCGTTTAGCGCGCGGCGGCGGGGGCCTTGAGGCGCGCCTCAAAATAGGCGATGGTCTTCTTCAGGCCGTCTTCCAGCGCGATGCCGGGTTCCCAGTCCAGATGCTGGCGGGCCAGCGAGATATCCGGCTTGCGTTGCGTCGGATCATCCGGCGGCAGGGGCTTGCGGATAATCTTCGAAGAAGAACCCGTCAGCTTCAGCACCTTGTCGGCCAGCTCCTGAATGGTGAATTCTCCGGGATTGCCCAGATTCACCGGGCCGACGAAGTCTTCAGGCGTGCGGTCCATCATGCGCACAAAGCCCTCGACC
This sequence comes from Vampirovibrionales bacterium, assembly GCA_016712355.1. Classification (NCBI taxonomy): domain Bacteria; kingdom Bacillati; phylum Candidatus Melainabacteria; class Vampirovibriophyceae; order Vampirovibrionales; species Vampirovibrionales bacterium. The sequence continues at coordinate 989,919 of JADJRF010000005.1, forward strand.
AGATCATCCACATAGCAGAACGAGCGCGTCTGCTGGCCTTCGCCATAGACGGTAATCGGCTCGCCGCGCAGGGCCTGCACGATGAAGTTGCTGACCACGCGGCCGTCGTTTTCCGCCATGCGCGGGCCGTAGGTGTTGAAGATGCGCACGATCTTGATCTTGACGCCGTTCTGACGGTGGTAATCCATGCACAGGGTCTCGGCGACGCGCTTGCCCTCGTCGTAGCAACTGCGCACGCCGATGGGGTTGACGTGTCCCCAGTAGTCTTCGCGCTGCGGATGCACCTGCGGATCGCCGTAGACTTCCGACGTTGAGGCCTGAAACATCGTGGCGCGGGTGCGCTTGGCCAGACCCAGCATATTGATGGCGCCCATGACGCTGGTTTTGACCGTCTTGACCGGATTGTACTGATAATGCACCGGCGAGGCGGGGCAGGCGAGGTTATAAATTTCGTCGACTTCTACCAGCATCGGCTCAATGACGTCGTGACGGACCAGCTCGAAGTAGCGCTGATCCTGTAGATGCACAATGTTGGCCTTCGAGCCGGTAAAGAAGTTATCCATGCAGATGACTTCATGGCCGGAGGCAAGCAGACGCTCGCACAGGTGAGAGCCGATAAAACCGGCGCCGCCGGTGACCAGAATGCGTTTTTTCATGGGGCAGGGATCCTTTTTGGGGCGCGCGGCTTAAACGGCGGCGGGCGCTTTGTCGGATAACTTGTCGGATAAGACCGGCGGGCGGCCCATGCAGACGTATTCAAAGCCGCGGGCGGCCATGCGTTCTACGTCGTACTGGTTGCGACCGTCAAAGATGATGGCGCGCTTCATCAGCGTTTTCATCTTGTCGAAGTCGGGGCGGCGGAATTCGTTCCACTCGGTGACCAGCAGCAGCGCGTCGGCGCCCTTGAGCGCATCGTAGGCGGCATCGCAATAAGTAATGGCGTCTTTCATGTAGTAGGCGCGAGCGTTATCCATGCCTTTGGGGTCGAAGGCCTGAATTTTCGCGCCGCGCGCCACCAGAGCGTTGACCAGCATCACGCTGGGCGCTTCGCGCAAATCGTCGGTGCGGGGTTTGAAGGCAAGGCCCCACATGGCGAACGTCTTGCCGGTGAGCGGCTCATCGCCGAAATATGCCAGCACTTTATCGAGAAACGCCTGACGCTGGCCTTTGTTCACTTCATCGACGGCTTCGAGAATCGACGACGGCCGCTCGTGGTCGCGGGCGGTTTTAATCAGCGCCTTGACGTCCTTGGGAAAGCACGATCCGCCATACCCGATGCCCGGAAACAGAAACTGGCCGCCGATGCGCGAATCGCTGCAAATGCCCGTGCGCACCTGGGCGATGTCGGCGCCGACCTGCTCGCACAGATTGCTCATCTCGTTAATAAACGAGATCTTCGTGGCGAGAAAGGCGTTGGCGACGTATTTCGTCATTTCCGCCGAACGGATATCCATCATGATGATGGGGTTTCCTGTGCGCAGGAAGGGCGAATACAGCTCGCGCATCAGATCGGCGGCGCGCTGATCGCCAGGATCCGTGCCAATCACCACGCGGTCAGGCTTGAGGAAGTCATCTACGGCCGCGCCCTGCTTGAGGAATTCAGGGTTGGAGACCATCGAGAACTCTTGTGTGGTGGCGTCGGCAACAATGGCGCGAATGCGATCGGCGGTGCCCACCGGTACCGTGCTCTTGGTGACGATGATTTTATAACCATCCATAGCGGCGGCAATTTCGCGTCCGACGCCAAAGACAGCGGCCAGATCGGCCGAGCCGTCGTCGCCTTGCGGCGTGCCAACGGCAATAAAGCAGATTTGCGAACGCCGCACGGCGTCTGCTAAATCGGTGGAAAACTGGAGGCGGTCTTCGCGAACGTTGGCGCGAATCAGCTCTTCAAGGCCGGGCTCGTAGATCGGCACTTCGCCGGCGCGCAGCCGCGCAATCTTGTCGGCGTTGTTGTCGACGCAAATCACGTCGTTGCCCATTTCTGCCAGACACGTTCCTGTCACCAGGCCCACATAGCCGGTGCCCACCACGCATAGTTTCATCGAGTCATCTCCATATCATCGAATTGAGATTAAAGCGCAATATCATCGCCCCCGGCGCGTCATGCGACTTGCAACGCGATCTCTGAGGGCCGGTCCATCGTAGCACAATGGAACCGCTGCACAGTAAAAAACGATGCGCGTCGTAGAATTGCGCGCGCGTCCTGAAAGACAGCGATCGCCTCAGGCAGGCGTTTTCGAGCGCTCAGGAGCCGGCACGGCGGCAAAAATATCTTCGTATCGCTTGATGATGGCGTCGCTGGCGTGCTCTGTGTTGACGTAGCGGACGCCGTTTTCGCGCACCTGTCGCATCTCATCGGGTTTGGAGGCCAGCGTCACGGCGCGATCGAACGCCTGCTGGAAGATGCGGGCGCCGTCTTTGATGGTGGCTTCCTGAGCCTCTGTCAGCTTTTCGCCGTGCATCAGCGGCGCCATTGTGCGGCGATAGGCGACCACGTCGGGCAGCTTGAACATCACCGCCGTCTGGCCGTAATCCCATGCTTTAGAGGGCGGTCCGTCGGCTGCGTTATTTACAGCGGGGTCGCTTAGCGTCGAGCGCAGGCCGTCGACCGACTGGACCAGCGGGACAGAACCCATTTTGAGCGCTTCTAACTGCGTCAAGCCATAGGGTTCGTACAAACTGGGCAGGATCGTAAAATCGCTGCCCGCAAAGATCTTGACCGTACTGGGGCGATCCATAAACTTATTGGGCAGAAACACGCGCCCCTCATAGGGCGAACCTGGGCGCGTCAACTCCTCAATCAGGGGCTTGAGTCCGGGAATGTCTTCATCTGCCTTACCGGCGATGGCCAATTGCGCTTTGGGGTATTTGTCGAGCAGCTCCTTCATGGAGTCCATCAACATGGTGAAGCCTTTTTGATACGGGTCGAATCGCGCCGCATAGCCGAAAATAATGGCGTCTGGATCCTGCTTGAGCCCCGCCCACTGCTGCAAAGCGGCCTTGTTCTGGCGTTTGAAGTCGCCCAGACCCGCCAGACCGTTTTTCAACTGGGTAAAGCCGTCGGTGGTGAGCGCGGGGTGAAGGGCCGGGTCAAACTTCGGATCCAGAAAATGGTGAATGGCGAACGCGCGGCCGTCTGCATTGCTCTTGCGCAACGCCGGGATGAAATGGGCTTCGTCCATCAGCTTGGTGTTCAGCAGGGTGTTTTTGTAGTTGCCGTCCAGAATGACTTTGTGAGCGTCTTCGATGCCTTGGGCCAGTTGCGAGAAATGCCCCGGATCCGCCGATGCGTTATGGGAAACGTCCATACCCACGGCTTCGGCGGCGTCGGTCGGCAACGTGACGTCGTAACCTACGTTATGGAGCATCATGAGGCGCTCCATCTGAGGTTGGTCCGCTTTTACGGCCGACAAAATGGGCGCTACGTGGGCATCGTTCGCCCACACGAAATCCATCCCGCCGGGCGGCAGGTCGAGCCGTGCGCCTTCAGGCAACGCTTTTTTGCCCGACAGGTAGGGCATAAAGGCCCGCGCGGCGCGATTGAACATCGCAATTGTCTTGCTGCCGCCCAGATCGCGGATATCGGCGTACGCCTTCGCATTCTCAGGATAGAGCGTGGAGTAGGGCTTGAAATACGTGTCATTGGCAATGGCCCAGCGTGTCATCCCATTTTGCGGCTCAATTTTTTGCATTAGCCGGAAGGACTGCTTGGGCATTAGCGAAGCGGCTGTGGCGTACCGCGTTTGTGGCATCTGATGCGACAGCCACGCCTCCATGGCGGGCGTGGGGAAATCCGTGAGCTTCAGATCGAGGCCCGTGTCTTTCCATGCGGGGTCTTTGGCCGACATCGATCCAAACGGTTCCAGCGTAAAGACGCCGACGCGCTCGCTGTGATCTTTAAAGGCCGACGGCACGGTAAAGGAGACTTCTCCCAGTCCCCCCTTCATCGCTTCGCGCGGCTCTGGCGTGACAAAGACGCCATTAATCCGCGCGCTGGGGTTGTGAGAGGCGTTTTCTGGGGGACTGCTTTCTTGCGCTTGCGGTCGCGCAAACCCGAAACGAACGCGCGACGGGCCTTTAAGCCAGACAATCTGCTCTTTTTTTGAGGGCGCGACAGGCGTGGATGCGGTTGCCGTTACGCCATCAGGGCGAGAGGGGCGTTGAGATTGGGAGAAGCGCGGAGCGGCGAGAGACACAGACGACATAGCGGTGGGGGTCTTTCATGTGGTTGGCGTGCGCGTGTAAGCAGACGCAGCCCCGAACAGCCGTCTCTCACGGCGCGCGTTGCAAGCAATCTGGCTGATTCTGACGATCTTCGCTGGCTGTAATGTCGAACTATCTATATACCCAGCCCTTATTATACGATTTCTTCGCAAAATAGAGGCGCTCACAGCATGCTTCACCCACGGCGTCTGGAGCGGGGTTCTTGGCGGCCATGGGGTTTCGGCGCTTGAAAAACGGTATACCCTGCGTGAAGCAAGCCTTAAGTTGGGGGTATTCTGTCAAGAGATCACGTGAGAGTCAAGAGAGGACGTTTGTTTAAAACCCGTCGCCCTGCGGCGATTGTCTTGTCCATTCGACTAACGGCGCTCGCCATCCGGAGACGCATGGCTAGCCTGATGGCGAGCGTCTTCAGGCTAGCTTCCAGCGCGGGATGCCTGCGGTTCGAGGCGCGCAGCGGTTTGGGCTCGCCGGGGGCGGTGTTAAAAAGATATATTAAAGAAATAAAAAGAATCCTCTTTTTGCGCAATCTTGGGCGTTTAATTGTTTTTATATTGCATATACTGTTCTTTCTTCAAATCTGGAGAAAGACATGATTATCACGCGTAGGAACGCGTTAGAGAGAAGAGGAGATATCCACTATGGTCTCGATCCGTCGCGCTGAGCGTATACAGGCCCGTCAAGATGCAAGAGCGCTTGCCCGTGCGCAGCAAACCCCGCCTCGGGCCAAACCGGCCGAAGCCTTTCCGGTGGCCTCGTGGGGGACTTCTCCCGCTTCGACGGCTGCGACCCCATCCGCTACCGCAACGCCGGCGACTCCTGTGACTGACGCCACAAAGATTACCCCGTCGAATGAGACGCCAAAAGCGCCTCCCTCAGCCAGGCCGGCCGCCTCTACTCCCACTAGTCATGCCACAGATGACATCACAGACACCGCGCCGAATTGGCATTCTATTCATAATACCGAGAATAAGCCGAGCGCGACTGTGACTGACAGACCCGTTAACGAAACCCTATCTACGATCGAGGCCTTCCTCGGCCTGTCGGCATTTGGCCGACTGGATACAGACAAAAACAAAAACCTGAGCCGTGAGGAGTTGATGGCTGGGGTTGAGAGCTCAGATACCCTGACTAAATATGGGGCCGGCGTGCTCCTCCGGGCGTTCGATACGCTTAGCGGGCTGGATCGTAAAGAGGGTCTTACTCTCAACGAAATCAGATCAGGCTCTATGCTGCCGACGTCGAACCCGCCCAATTACGGCTAATCGCGGCGTGCGGCATGTTCCACGTTTTTATTGATTCGTGAATCATCCAAGGACGGCTTTTGCGAGTCGTCCTTGGTGCGTTCTGCCGCGAAACGCCAAAACGAATATTAAAAGTAGTGCGATTGGCTGCTTCCTTCGGTTGCGATTGCTGCGTCAGTTGCAAGCGTATGGCTCGCCGGATGGCGGCTCGTTTTGAAGTTCGCTTTCGAGCGCTGTTTGTCTTCGCCTCAAAGCGGGTGGCGTATGTTGGGGGGAGAGGATGGAATTAAAAATATATATTAAATAAATAAAATAAATGCACCTTTGGGGGCAATTGCGAATTATAAATTGTTTTTATATCAAATAAGAGTGTTTTCTTCAGCTCTGGAGAAAGCATGAGCATCGCGCGATAAGAACGCGCCTGAGAGAAGAGGAGATATCTACTATGGTCTCGATCCGTCGCGCTGAGCGTATGCAGGCCCGTCAAGAGGCAAGAGCGCTTGCCCGTGCGCAGCAAACCCCGCCTCGGGCCAAACCGGCCGAAGCCTTTCCGGTGGCCTCGTGGGGGACTTCTCCCGCTTCGACGGCTGCGACCCCATCCGCTACGGCAACGCCTGTGCCTCGAACCGTTGACGCCACGCCTGTTGTATCGTCGAACGAGACTCCCAAACCCGCCTCGTCTACTAAGCCCATTGATGAAACGCTCTCAATAACTCAGGGTATTGCGGGCATTACGAGATTTGGCCAACTAGATACCAATAAAGACAACGCTCTTAGCCGTGCGGAACTGACGGCCGGGGTAAGCAGTTCCGATGGATGGACAAAGTATGGCGCAGGCTCGCTCTTGACGGCGTTTGATACGCTCAGCGGGCTTGACGGCAAAGAGGGTATCAGCCGCGCCGAAATTAACTTCGGGACTGTAAAAATAAAGCCTAACCCGCAAGCTCACGGTTAATCGCGGCTATCGACGGCCTTAACAGTCTTAATCATAGACAAAACCATGGACGGCTCTTTTGGGTCGTCCTTGGCGCGTTCAGGCGTACTGCGTGACATGCAGCGTGCCAGATGCGCGAGCGTCGGTCAGTCGGCAGTCTTCATGGCAGTCAAAGTCATTGCCTCGCGCGTGCAGGATAACGTTGGGTTAAAAAGAGATGGTTTGACATATTAAAGAAATAAAAAAGATTTTGTTTTGGGCGCAATTATCAATATTTGACTGTTTTTATATTAAAAACAGATTCTATTTTTGAGAATCGATTGAAATAACCCCCATCGCGCGCAGGAGCGCGTTAGAGAGAAGAGGAGATATCCACTATGGTCTCGATCCGTCGCGCTGAGCGTATACAGGCCCGTCAAGAGGCAAGAGCGCTGCCCGTGCGCAGCATACCCCGCCTCGGGCCAAACCGGCCGAAGCCTTTCCGGTGGCCTCGTGGGGGACTTCTCCCGCTTCGACGGCTGCGACCCCATCCGCTACCGCAACGCCTGCGATTCCTGTCGTTGACGCCACAAATATTACCCCGTCGAACGAGACGCCCCAAGCGCCTTCCGTCGTAAAACCCGCAGCTTCCAGCAATGCTAATAACGCGCCAAGGAATACGACACCCTCAGCGCCCAATTTGGATTCCGTCTATAGCCCTAATAATCAATCGAGCGATGCTCCCAAAAAGCCAGAAATTGATGGAAAGATGCACGAATTGGGGGCCTTCCCAAGCCTAACCCGGTTTGGCCAACTGGATACCAACCAGGATAAATCTCTGAGCCGCGAAGAATTGACGGCGGGGACCAGTCATGCAGATCCGGGCGCGAGATACGCTGCCGGCGTGTTCCTCCCGGCATTTGACACAATCAGCAAATTGGATGGCAAGGAAGGTCTCACCTTTGGTGAAGTCAGGGCCGTCTCGATGGGATGGGGTATCATTCGGCTTGACCCGAAGGAAGAAAACTAGTTGCGGCGGGCGACGGCCTCCACAGGCGCGACTTGTGAAGAATCTAGGGACGGCTCATGCGAGTCGTCTCTCGCGTTTTCTGGGCCGCTTTCTGGCGCGCGCGACATCCAGCGGGCCAGATGCGCGAGCGTGGGCCAGTCGGACGTCGTCAGGGCAACCAGAGCCATCGCTTCGCGGGCGTGCTGGGTGATGCCGGTTAAGCTGGGACCGCCGTTGAGTATCTGAACCTCTACGACCTCGCCTTGCGCCAGAAGCGGGGCGTCGCTCTCAGGCCAGTGGACAATGATGCGCGCGGGGCTGGCCTGGACAATCGTCGCGCGCTGGAAGCCGTCGCGCGTTGCCGTGCGAACGCGGCAGGGCCAGATGACATCGGCGTCAAAGGCGCTGCGAACGCGTCCGATGGGCGTTGGATACAGGCGCGCAATCCAGCGACGCCAGTCGTCAGGCGATAAAGCCTCAAAAACGAGGCCTAATTCCTGCTGTTCCGCGTTCCACGGGCCGGTTCGCGCGACGCGCGCGGGTAACGAAACGGTTTCGCCGTCTTCCCACGTCACATGCGCTGTTAATCCCGCGTGACGGGGCCAGCGACGCGGAAAATTCTGGGCGTCAGCCGCCATTCCGTTTTCGCTGACGTCGCGCGCCACGGCGCGCCACACGCGTTGATCGCGCTGAAGCTCGCAGGTCAGCGCCTTGCGCATGCGCACCGTCTGACGACGGCTGGGGCGCTCTCTCAAGCGCCAACGGTAGGCGCTGGCCAATACCAGATAAGCCCAGACCCGCCATGGCGCGCTGATGGACGGCGATGGTCCGGCAGACGCTGCGCTCGCCTCTCGGACTAAGATACCGGCAAGGGCGCGATGCGCGGGCTCAGAAACGTTGTCAAACTCAAAGGCGACGCGACAGCGATTGGCGCTGTCCAGGCTGCTGCGGATGGGCCGCGCCTGCATGGGGTCGGCCAACGCGGAGGCGTCATCGAGCAGCGTCACCTGACAGCCTTCGCGCAAGGGAATGGGGTCGTTGAAAACTGCCATCAGCCCGGTTTCGCTCAGATTGATCACGCGGCCAAAGGCCAGCGTGCGATCGGCGCATTGAACCACGCATGGAATGGCAGAGACTCTCACGCGCGGCGATTGTCGGCGACGCGGACGATCCAGACTCGCGCACAGAGCTGATGCCAACAGGCAGACGTTATAAAACGCCCAGAGGGTCATCACGTCCCGTAAGCCGCTGGCGTCCGCTTCGCTGAGGGTCTGGCGAATCCCTACGCCTAAGGCCAGCGCCAACACGCCCAGCAAGAGCGCTGGCTCGATCCAAAATCGCGCAGAGGACAGGCGTCTGACGCTATGAGAAGGAAACAACAGCGCGCGCCAGGCGTTAAGCGCGCCCATGGCTTCTCCCAATACCTGGGCCGCCTGGCTTTGTGGGCCGGGTAAATGTCTCGTCGATCCTGCGTGGGCATATAAGGCCAGCGCAACCCAAGCCGGGAAATAAAAAGTTGCCAGCTCCCAACGACCCGTCGTCAGAGGCGAAACGCCCGCCAGCAGCGCCACGGCCGGGCTGAGCAGAAAAATCAGGCGCGCCGCCCGCCGCAACGTTTGTCCGCCGTAGGGAAAGCCTTCGTCGAGTATGCCTTTAAACCCGCCCCCCCAGAGGTTTCGAAGGCGTCTTGAAAAGATTAAATCTTCGCGCAAAGCGCGGTGTGGCCCGTCGGACCCGCCTGCATCGCGCAGGCTAAGCACAGGCGTTGTGTCGTCGTGCGTGACGGCGTATCCTTGAGCGCGCAGGGCGTCAGTGAGGGCGGAGATATCTTCGGCCGGGCTCTGAAGCGACGTCAGCGCGTCAAGACGTAACAGCCAGACGGACTCTTCGCCGGAATCCGCTAATAAAGCGCCTGCGCCAACGCCTTGCAGCGCCTCGCGCAAGCCCAGATTCCGCAGGCGGCCGTCTGAAACCACGCGCGCGCAGGGAAATGAGGCCATCGCGATCGTCGCTCGATTCAGAATCCGGGTGGCTTGAGCCGCCAGACTCGGCGACGGAATCTGTCCCGACTGAAGCAGCAGCGCGCCGCTTGCCTGAGATACCAAGCCGCCATGCCGTTTGCTAATTGCCGGAAACAGGGGTTGCGCTGGGCGCAGATGCATCACCTGCGCATTCAGCGTTCTGGCGATGGCGGCAATCGCGGGTCTCTCCTGGCGATCCACCAGCCACAGATGTTCAGGCGCAATGCCCATACGCTGACACGCCAGCGTGGTGCGGTACAGATCGCGCGCATCTGCTGGGCTGAACGTGTCGGGGGCAAAAATCAGGGCTTCGAGAATAGGCGTTTCAAGGCCCTGCTCGTGGAGAGGGGCAGCGTGATTGCCTTCGGCAAGGGCTTGACGCCATAGAGGGGCCAGCGCAAGGCACCAGCCGACGGTTTCCGCCAGCGCCAGAGTCCAGGCGGGCAGATGCCACAGCGCGCCGTCCTGCGGGAGGGTCTCCAGCCATCGCCAGCTTAATAATCGCGCGCCCGCAAACGACAGGAGTGCCGGCGCAATCCAGCGTCCAGAGGCTCCCGGATGTCGGCGCGTCAAGGCGTGAGCGCCCATGATCAGGGTTGCCAGAAGCAGGCTGACGCTGGCGTGAAGAATCAGCGGCCATCCGAGCGCGCGCCGTAAAAATAATCCATCGAGATGCGGCAGTGAAAGCCACGTCAGCGTTAGAATCAGCGCCGAGACGGCCAAAGTCTTCAGCCAGAGGCGTCGATTCAGACGATTGACGGGGAATGCCTGGCGCAGCGGGGTTATCATGAGACTACGCCCAAAAAACGACGTTCGACGTTACCACCGGCATGCGAGGCGTTTTTCCGCCCAGCGCCAACGCCGCCTGAAAAACAGACGTCAGGGCGACAATCCCTTGAAATGCCAGCGCGGAGTAGATAAGAGCAGTCATCACCGCCTGACGAAAGTCTAAGGAGACCGGGAAGATGGCTGCGCTGGCGATGACAAGCTTTCCCAGAAGCAGAATCAGCGAGATACTCCAGTAGAGCAGGAAAAAGAGCATGCACCCTTGCAGGAAGTGAAAGCGCAGGAAATACGACCATTTCAGACGCCCGCGATGAATAAAGGCCCCATAGAAAATAGCGGCCAGAAAAAAGAGATTGAGCGGCAGTCCGCTGCCCATCTGGAAGAAGACCAGCGCGCCAAAGGCGAGATAGAAGCCGACGGCGCCGAGGCGATCGCGCCAGTCGAGACCGGCGGCGGCGCGTGGAGGAAAGGGACGAACATTGCTGCGCATCTCCTTACTATAGCGTAAGTTCGGCCGTATGGGAGCCATCCTCCAATGCCTTGCCCGCGCTGGCCGATGAATGCTATGCTGCCTCGGGCCCGTTCGCTGCTCGTCGCGCCGCTCTTAAGAGAAAAGGCCGCAGGCTCGACGGTAAACGATCAGGCGATACACCGGACAATCACAGGCGGCTGGATGCGCAGCGATGGCGAGTAACAGGCGACGCGGGGCCGGGAAGGCGAGTCGGAGCATCATGGCGAAATCTCTTGCGGGCGCGGCCTTGGTTGCGGGCGTTGTCGCGCTGGCGTGGTGGGGCGTTCAATCGGGCTGGAACGTCAGCGAGGCGGTGGAATCGGTTATCGATGGCTTTCAGCGCGCCACGCGCACGGCGCAACGAGACAGCCGCCTGTTTAATCCCGCTCAGCCGCTTTCGTTAGACGCGGCGCGCGCGCTGTATCGTAAAAGCCTGAGCGCGCAAAGCCAGGGCGACGCCAAAGCGGCGCTGGACGGATTCAATCAGTTAGAGTCGGCTCTTCCCGCTTTGAGCCCTTGGATTCTCTTTCATCAGGCGGAGGCGCTGGGCGCGCAAGGGCAAGAGGCCGCCGCGCAAGAGCGCCTGAAAGACGTCATTGCTCAAGTCCCGGCTAGTCCCTTACATGGGGCGGCACTGTACGCGCTGGGACAATCGCGTTTACGCGCGCGTCAAGAAGAGGCGGCTCGCGAGGCTTTCATCAAAACGCGGCAGCAGTTTGGTCAAAGCGATTATGGCATTGCCAGCCTGTATTATCTGGGCGAACTTGCGGGACGGGCGGCGAGCGTCGAAGCTGCCGCTTCAGGATCGCCCACGCCTCCGCGCCGCGTTTTGCCGCAAGCCCAACTCGCCTTCTGGCGCGAGTACCTCGACAAAAGCCCGGACGGGCGCTTTGCCTTCGAGATCGCCTCAACCCTGCAAGGCGCTCTGGAAGCTCCTGCGGCGGACGATTGTCGACGCATCTCGCTGGGACTTGCCAGCCATGGGGCTTTTCCTAAAAATGCCATGCGGTTTTTTGACTGTGCGCCTTTTCAGGATATCTGGCTGAGTCAGGCGATGGCGCTGCGCGACGCCGGCGAGCCGACACAGTCCGCCGAGACGGCGCTTCGCGGTCTGGCGGTCGCCCTTGACGCCGAACAACGCGCCAAAGGCGTCGATCTCCTTGTTCGTCTTCTCCCTGCTGATCAGGCCGCCGCTGCGCTGAGTAAGCTGCGCCTGCAGGACGCGCAAAAAGCGCCGACTGCTGCCGGAGGCGATTATGTCTTGTGGCGTCTGGCAGAGTTAGATTCGGCGGGCGCGCCTGCCTATTGGCAGGAAATTCTCACGCGTTACCCGCAAGGCGACTACGCGCCGGAAAGCGGATGGCGTCTGATGTGGCGCCTGATCCGGAGCGGTCAGACGCAGGCGTATTTAGCCCAGAGCGAGAGGCATCTTCAGGCTTATCCTCATTCGCAATCGGCGCCGCAAGCGCTTTTCTGGCGCGCCAAACTGCTGGAGCGTCGCGGCGCCAGGCAAGATGCCTTGAATGCTTACGATTCGCTCCTGTCTGCGTATCCGGCGAGTTATTATGCGTTTCGCGCGTATGGCCGTGTGTTGGCGCTGCGCCATGGTCGCCCCGATCCTCTCTGGCAAACCCGTCCGGGGCGTGCGTTGCCGTCTGCGCCTGAACCGGGAAGCGACGCTGTGTCGATGGACAGTGTGCCCGAGTCGTTGCGTTCGGCGGCCGGCGAATTGATGGCGATCGGCGCCTGTGATGATCTGGCGCTTGCGCAGACGTCCTCGTCGCAAGCGACGGCAAGTCCTTCTCGCGCGGCGATTTTGCTGAAAAGCGCCTGCCTGCATCGCGCAGGCGATCGGGCTCAGGGGATTCGTCTCTTAAGAGAGAATCTCGACGAACGTGCGCGTCAGGGCGACCGCTCGGCTTTTGATCCCAGCGCCGCCGAAATGAAGCTGTTATACCCGCTGTATTTTGCGCCGATTCTAGAACGCGAAGCCCGCTCCAACCGCATTGATCCGTTGCTGGCGCTGTCGTTGACCCGGGAAGAGAGCTATTTCAACGAAATGGCGGTGAGCAGTTCCCGGGCGCTCGGTCTGATGCAGCTGATGCCCGCCACTGCCGGAGAAGTCGCGGGATGGCTGGGCGTTGGCGGCTTTCAGACGATGGCGTTGTTTCAGCCGGAACTTAACATTCGATTTGGCTGCCGGTACCTAGGGCATCTGGATCAGACATTTCCCGGGCAGCCCATGTTGATGGTGGGGGCGTATAACGGGGGCCCAAACGCTGTCAAACGCTGGGTTTCGAAATCGGCCGTTTTTGCGCGCGACCCTGATCAGTTTGTCGAAGAAATCCCCTACGATCAAACGCGGCTCTATATTAAAAAAGTGTTTGGCGCCTACTGGAATTACCGGCGACTATACCGGCTTCAATAAGCGTTGTGGCGGGGTAACGCGTTACGTTCCGCGGATGCGGCCTTCTCCGGCGTCTACTTCCGAATCGCGTAGCGCGATGGTGTAGGCAGGGTCGATGAGCAGGTTCAGGACCGTTTCCTGATCGACGTTCAGGATGCCGGTTTCAAATCCCAGCGTGTGCGTAAACGATTCCCAGTTGGAATGGATATGCCGCAGGCGCAGCGGAAAGGCGTAAGACTGGCCCTTGTGAAGCGCCTGAAAACTGTATTCTCGGCCCAGCGCCATTGACAGCACCGGCGTGTTGCTCTGATAAGACAAGGCAAGGCCTTTGGGAGAAGCATTGACCACTTGCCACGCAAAATCCTCTCCCAGCGCCATCGGGAAGAAGGCGTCGCGTCGCAGCGTTCGGCGGCGATCTGCGTGCGTTTCGCGTTGCAGACCCGAGCAGAGATGCACTGTCTCAGTTGCCCCCGCATACACCAGCGGCTCGTGGACAGTCAGCGCGAAGGTTTCAAACGCGCCGGTTTCGCCCGGGCGGCTCGAAGCGCCTTCTCCCTGACGAAAACTGACGGGGTCGATCAAAATCCGCGTGCCGGGCGGCAGGCGTCGATCGGCGCGCCGCGTGATGCCTACGTAGACCCGCCATTCTTTTTCCGTCGCCTCCTCCACTTCCAGATGGCAGGCAACGAAGGTGTTAGGCTTGATTTGGTATTTCCCGCGAAGGGTTTTCATTTGAAAAAGCGGCATAACGAACGTGATCATAACATTAAAGAAACGCGTGTCGACGCGCGCGGCGGAACACTTTCGCGGGCCGTCGTCTTTTTATTTATGGTAAGCGTCCGCCGTGGGCGAACGTGGGCCGTCGCGATTAAGGAGTCTGGTTTGTATGGGACGTGATACGCATCTGCGATTCTGGATTCTGACCCTGGGGGCGGTACTCGTTTTGACGGCGGGCGTTTCGGCCCATGCCGCCGAAGGGATTCTCTCGCCGCCAGACGCCCAGCGCCTGGGCTGGATGGAAGAAGCCCTCCTGCCCGCCCGCCATGAGGGCGAAGCGCCTCAAGCGCGTCTGGGGCGTCTGGAATCGCTCGTCTTCGGCGCCGCGCGAGATGGTGAGCCAATGGAAGCGCGCTTGCTCGCCTTACACGAGGCGCTTTTGCAGCGTAAAGCTGCCATGACGCCTGTGGCCTCCTCTGCCTCTGACAATGAGACGGACACAGGGGCCAATACAGACTCAGAACCACAGGGTTTTGAGACTATGAATCGAGGTAATGCCAGCGCTCAGGCGACATTGCCGCCGTTGGCTTCGCCAAACGCCGCCGCCTCTGATCTGCCGATGGTCGATCTGCTGGAGAATAAGGCCTTGGGCCGCGCCTATGGCCATGAACCTCTACAAACCCGGCTGGCGCGACTGGAAACGCGCGTGTTTGGACAAGCGCGTTCTGGAGAAGCGAGCGATCGCGTGGACGCCCTGCGCAACAAGATTTTTGGGACGAATTGGCCGCCCGAGCAAGACGACGAGACAGCCATCGGTACTTCTTCTGCCGCTGGCGTCAGCGCGGGTTCTGCTCAAGAGGCTTATTCGCGCTCCGACTCTGGCGCGTCGGACGTCTTGCCAGACGCATTGCCGGGCGTGCTGACTCCCGATGAGGAAGCGCGCCTGAGCGCCGCCGAGATGCAAACCTTTCGGCGCCGTTTTGCCAATGAATCTCCGGAAGCGCGCGTGGCGCGGCTGGAAATGACGATTTTCAAACGGCTGGCTCCTCCCCAGACCCCGTTGGTCGAGCGTCTGGATCGCGTGGCTGCCGTGACCACCGCCGATCCGGAAAACCCCATTACTTCTGCAGGCGCGCCGGTGACGCGCAGCACGATGATTCGCTCGCTCTGGCCGATTATTCCGATGATTCTGCTGATGTTTCTGTAATCGCGCCTGTCTGCGACAACGCGGCGCGCGTGCACGGCTCTGGAGACGGGGCCGTTTGCGTCTTTGCGCTATAATGGCGGCGTTTCATGTGTGAGTGAAAGAGAGACCCGCCATGTTTGATATTCAGAAGATGATGAAACAGGCCCAGAAGATGCAGGAAAAAATGCAGCGCATGCAGGAAGAAATGGGCGAAATGGAAATTCAGGGGTCGGCGGGCGGTGGCGCCATCGTCATTACCAGTAACGCCAAGCTCGAGTTCCGCAGCGTGACGGTGCAGGCGGAAGCGCTGGGCGATCGCGAAACGCTGGAAGATCTGATTCTCACGGCGTTGCGCGATTTAAACGCCAAGGCCGAAAAAATCACCAAGGAAAAAATGGACGACGTCACCGCCGGGATGCCCTTGCCCCCCGGGATGAAGCTTCCTTTTTAAGCGTTACGCCGAATTAATTTCAGGACGCTATGTCGCTGTACACGTTGCCGCTGGCTCGCCTGGTCGAGACGTTTCAGAAGCTGCCGGGCATCGGCCCTAAATCTGCCCAGCGGCTGGCGTTTCACGTCCTGCGTCAGCCCATGGCCGAAGTGCGCCAATTTGCCGATGCGCTGATTGAGGCCAAAAACGCCATTGGCGAATGCGGCGTCTGCCAGAACCTGTCGGCGCAATCGCCGTGCGAAATCTGCGTCAACGCTCAGCGCGATGCCGGGATTGTCGCCGTGGTGGCCGACCCGCAGGATTTGCTGGCTCTGGAGCGCGCGGGCTCGTTTCACGGGCGCTATCATGTCCTCCATGGGCTGATTTCTCCCATGGATGGCGTTGGCCCGGATGACTTGAAAATCCGCGAGTTGTTGGCGCGCCTGACCCCCGATACGGCAGGCGTTGCGCCGGTGCGCGAAATCATTCTGGCGTTGCCGCCTTCAATCGAGGGCGATGCGACGACGCTTTACCTGACGCGACTGATCCGCCCGCTGGCGATTCTGTTGACCCGCATTGCGTTTGGCCTGCCCGCCGGCGGCGAACTCGATTACGCGGATCCGCTGACCATCAGCCGCGCGCTGGAAGGTCGACGCGAGGTGTCGTAACGCGTCGGCAAAACTTTGGGCAAAAGCCTGATCGCGTAATATAGGCCAAACGCGCCGGAGAGACTTCTCCGACGCGTTTTGGGAATAATTGAGTCAATAACGACGTGTTTTAGTATCCGCCGTAGCCGCCATAGCCGCCGCCGCCGAACATGCCGCCGCCGCCTTGTCCGCCGGATCCGCCGCCGAAGAAGCCGAATCCGAGGAGGAAGGGCGAAATACCCAGGGTCGAGGGCGTCGGGCCGACGTTAATCGGGACCGATTGACCGCTGGAAATGCCCAACAAGCGGTTAATGTTAAACGAACTGGCCGCAGGGGTGAAGAAAAACAGGGGATCGACAAACGGAGGGGGGAACCCGAAACCGGTGATGCCGGGGAAACCGAAAGACTGCTGGGAGAATCCGCCGGCCGCCGTGCTGGGGCCGAACCCGGTCATGTACGGGTAGCCGCCGCCTTGTCCAAAGGGAGAAACTGACATGCTACGTTATCCTTTCGTCACTTCTATCTGGGATCGTCGCGCTACAAACGAGGGGGAACTGCGCCGACTTATGAGAAGGTCTTGAACGTGGAAGCGATATTCTTCCCGATGACCTTCCGAACGGCGTCGATCTCGGTTTGAACCGCATCGCGTTGCGTATCGACCCGACGCAACTGAAGTTCCAGGGCTTTATCCATCGCCTGCAGAGAGGCGATCCGCGCCTGGAGGGCCATCGCTTGCGGCGATTCGGGTTCCAGGTTTGCGCTAATGGCGAACAGAGAGCCGGTGATGTTGGCCAGCTGCATCCGGGCTTGGTTGATGAACTGCCCCTGGAGTTCCAGGTCGCTTTTGCGGGCGGTCAGGATCAAAAATCTTGCTTGGCTTGCCGCAAAACCCATTGATACTCTCCTTTATGGTTTCTCTCGCGGGGTCATTCCGGGGAGGACGTTGTGAAAGCGTTAAAATCAGGTTGAGAAGAAATAGACTTGAGAAGAAATAGACTTGAGAAGAAATAAGCTGAAGAAGAAGGGGTGAGGATTGAAAACCGGGGAGAAAGGTGTTCGATTTATACAAAAATAAAAACATTCTAAAGATTAAAATTGCCTTTTTAGGGTCAATTTCTAAAAATTTTTTTTAGACTTTCTTAAGAATTCAAATCTAAAAGGGGGCTAATCCCTTGCGAGAGCGCGCGTTAAGCCCTGTTGAGCGGGCGCGTGTCCTGTCGTCTCTTTCTCAAATCAGGCGAGAATCGTTAGACAGCGGGCGGCGTTTGATTCTTGCGGCGCAGCAGGCGATCCAGACTCCAGGGCCCGCTGGGCGATACGATCAGCCAGAGGCTCATGGCCAGCAAGGCAATATCTTCCAGCAATTTTTGCGGCGTCAGCGGTTCTTGACGGCCGCCGACAAAGCAGCCGCAATCAATGGCCCCGCCTCGCGCCAGCACCCACGCGATGGCGATGATAAAACTCAGCATCATCGCCGCGATGAGCCCGGCGGCCCAGCGCGTAAACAGCCCGACGATGAGATACGCGCCCGCGAGAATCTCTGCCCACGGCAGCGCATGCGCGTAAAATATGGCCCAATCCGCTGGCAAGACGCCATAGGCATGAACTGCGGCCATGAATGCCTCGAAGTGCCAGCACTTTTCAAGGCCGCTCCACACGAACAGACCGCCCAGAAACACTCGCGCGAGCAATTGTGTCAGGGGCGACGCGACGACCCGCCGTGACAACGGCTGAAGGCGGGCGAGAAAAGAAGCCGTCAAAGGGATGCGTCTCCGTTGGCGCGCTGTTTGATACAATGAATATCGTAGCGCGTTTTGACCCATGGAGACTCGTACGCCCCGATGATGTTAACTCGCACCCTGTTGATTTCCCTGACGATTCTGTTGCTTGCGGGTGTGGGCGGCTACGCGCTGTATCAAGGCGTGGCGGATCGGGCTCAAACCTCTGCATCGGCGTGCGAAACCTACGAGAATCGCGAAAATCGCCGCATTTTGCCGATGGGCGCTGCGCTGCCGCCCCTGACGCTCAACACGTTGGAAGGCCAGACGTTTACTCTATCAGAGGCCCTGCGCACGCCGCGCGTCAAAATGGCGTTGATTGAGCTGTTTGCGACCTGGTGCCCGCACTGCAAGGCGAGCGTGCCCACGCTACGCGCCTTACAACAATCATACGGCGATCGCATGCTGGTGCTGGCCGTCAATGCGGGAGATGCCGCCGAAGAGGCTTCGACCGCCATCGCGTTTCGTGATCAATACGGCGTGACGTACCCGATTCTGGATCGGCCTTCCAAAGACTTGATCAAGGGCTTGTGCGTCAGTAGTTTCCCGACGTTTTATCTGGTGGATAAAAGCGGGCGGATTGTGTGGCGCCACATCGGCGAACTGGAAGCGTCGCGGCGTCAGGCCCTGGAAAAAGCCATCGCGACGGTGTCGCGCACGCCTTAAACAGGGCGCGGGATTTTTCTGAAATCGGGTCGCAATGCTCTGGGTCATTCGGGCGATTTTGAGAAAAATAAGGGGGGCGGGCTTCAGTCTGCGCGTCAGACGCCGATAGCTATAAGGTGTCGTCGACCGCAAGCCGCAGGGGAAAGTCCGCGATGTTCTGGAATCTCTTTGGGTCGCGAAAATCCCAAAAACCGTCCGCCCGCGCCTCAGAAGAGGGGCTGGTCAAGCGGCGGCGACCGTCGACGAGCGTCGCCGAGCTGGAAGCGCTCATGGAACGCCTGGCCGATGAAATGGCTCTTTGCGACGAGACGGAATTCTCGTCGTTAATGGCGCCGTTTTACGAGATGCTCGGCCACGCCACGATTCTGGTTCCCACGGTTGAGTCCCCGGAAAGAGACGGCGGCGGCGAGAAACCGGCCTCGTACCGCTTGATGACGGTTCAGAACCCGGAGGGTGAAACGGGCGTGGCCGTGTTTACCTCGCCTGAAACCCTGTCGATGTGGATTCATGAGCCCATGCGATATGTGGGCATCCCCTTCCGCACGCTTAGCGCCAAAGTGATGGAGCAGGGGCTTGATTTCGTCTTAATTAACCCGGCAGGGCCTGCGCGCGCCGCTCTCTCGCCGTATGAGCTGTCGTATCTGGCCGATGGGCTGGCTCCGCCGCGTCGCCACGCGCTTGAGGCTGGCATGAACGTCGCCCCGCAGACCGAGATTACCGTCTGGGCCCCCACCACGTTGTCGGCGCAAATGTTGACCGAGCGCCTGAAAGGCTGCTTCGGCCAGCGCGAGCGCTGGGTAAAATCCGCCTATGTGTTTGACGTCTCCATTGCGCAGGGCCCTTCGCATCTGGCCATGGCCATCCGCCTGACCGAGGGCGAAGAAGAACGCTGGCAGCAGCAATTGCTGGGCGATGCGCTGGCCATCTCGCGCGAAGTGCTGGAGCGCAACCAGTATATGGATTTCTTCCTGCTCAATGAATCCGATGATCTTGAACGGATGCTGCAATCGGTGACTGAGCCGTTTTTTGAGAATCGCCAGGCCATAGGTTAATTCAGGGCTTGCGGGTATAATAGGCCGACACGGACGCTTTGCGTTGCGGGCGCTCTGCTTCTGGCGGGCGACGAGGAACGCCGAGGGGTTCGTCACGACGGATATACCCAGACTGCGACAAGAATACTATAAGAAGGAGAACGCCTGTGGCCGCGCCCGAAAACGCGCTGGAACGCGTCAAGGAATTCCAACTCGCCCTGCTGGGCCTGTTTCTGATGATTGGCCTGACCGTGGCCGCCATGGTCGCCGCCTCGGCGCTGGTACAGGTGAAGCGCTATCCCTACGAAGTGGTGACCGTCACGGGCGCAGCGGCCAAAAACATCCAGTCGGATTTCGCAGAATGGACGTGCCGTTTTGCGCGGCGCGCCAATGCCCCGGCCAGCGCCTTCAAGGCGCTGCAAAGCGATCGCGCCGTGATTGTCGAGTATCTGAAAAGCGTCGGCGTGACGGCCGCCGAGATGGAAGTCTCGCAAATTGGCACGACCGCTCTGTATAAACTCAACGATCGCGGTGATACCACCAATCAGATAGAAGGTTATGAGTTGTCGCAAACCATCACCTCGCGCTCAGCGGATGTGGTGAAGATTGACCGCGCCGCGCGCGAAGCCACGTCTTTGATGTCGCGCGACATGGTAGTGGATTCACAAACCCCGTCGTTCTATTACACCAAGCTCGACGATCTCAAGGTTAAAATGCTGGGTGATGCGACGCAAAACGCCTTTCAGCGCGCCCAAAGCATGGCCAAAAGCACCGGGCGCGGCATTGGTCGCTTGCGCACGGCCAATATGGGCGTCTTTCAGATCACGGCCCCCAATTCTACAGAAGTCTCTGATTACGGGGTGAATGACACCTCGTCGCGCGAGAAAAAAGTCACGGCGGTTGTCAATGCCACGTTTGAGCTGGCTAACTGACGGCGTCTGGCGACTCGGGCGACGTTTGCCGCGCCCGCGCATCGAGATAATCCTGTAAAATACGCGCGGCGGCGGCCTGGTCTACCAATCCTTTCTGACGGGACGGCGCAATGCCCTGGGCGCGTAAGGTCTGCTGCGCCAGCGTTGAGGTAAGCCGCTCATCGAAGAAAACAACCTCGCAGCCTAGATGCGTCTGCAAAGCCTCGCCAAACGCGCGGACTTTTTGCGCCATAGGGCCTTCGCTGCCGTTCATGTTGCGCGGCAGGCCGAGTACGATGGTCGAAACGCCGTATTGATCCCGCAGCGCCGCCAGCGGTGTCCAGAGATCGGTCCTGGCGTTGCGCTCCAGCGTCGGGAGCCCCACGGCGAAATGCCCCAGCGGATCGCTGATCGCAAGACCAATGCGTCGTTGACCGTAGTCAATGGCTAGAATCCGGGCGTAAACAGCGGTCATGAGCGGTTGCCTTCCGATTGAGGGCATCATGGGGGCATGTTGATTATGTCACGATCGTTATTACAGCAAACCGGTATCCTCTTTCGATACTATCTGTAATACGGTTGCCGCGGTCTTGAAAATGCTCAATTCCTTTCGTGCCCTCAGTCTCCAGAACGCTCCCCAGAAGGCGTCTTCAGAGCATCACATGCTGTCGCGCCTGTATGCGCTTTGTCTGCGTGACGGCGCGCGCGACGGACCCTGCTGTCAACTGGTCTTCACGACGCCAGAGAGGGAGCAGATACTAATGACGGCGCACTCTGGCCTCGATCGCCTCTATATTTCAGCGCAGCAGCCTTCCCCCGAAATGCCATGGCGTTGGGCCGCCTCGCGACCTGCTGCGTCGACACCCACGTCGAAATACGTGGCGTATCGAGTGGCCGCGCATCTCGGTCAGTGGATTCGGGGCTGGCAATCTCAGGTTTTTGTCGATAAGCGTTTCCCCAAGTCGGGCGTGATGGAATACCATGATGATCCTCTCAGCGACCGCCAGATCCTCGAACTGATTGAGCGCGTTGGGGAACGCATTGGGGAGCGGGTCGGGCGCGTGGCATTGGAAAAGCCCTGATCCGCGCTGAAAGCGCTTGAGCTATCGCTTGCGATTTGCTACCGTAACGATCCGTTCTCATAACGTTCCGTTCTATGGGCGAGTTGTATAGGCCACGCCAACGGCTTGATGAGGTTTGATTGCCATGCCCTTTCCGACAGCCGCTGACGCCCCGGCGTTGCGTTTCTCGCAACGCGTGGACGGCGATCAGGCCCTGAAGCTGTTTCGCGAAACCGATCTGCTGACGCTGGCCGCCATGGCCGAAACCGTCAAGGCGCGCTTTCACGACCCGGACGCGCCATATACGTTTATCATCGACCGCAACGTCAATTACACCAATATCTGTAACGTCGATTGCCTCTTCTGCGCTTTTTACCGCCATGCGGACGCGCCCGACGCCTATACGCTGACGTATGAAGAAATCCACGCCAAGGCCCAGGAGCTGGTGACGCTCGGCGGAACGCAACTCCTGTTGCAAGGCGGGGTTAATCCGGCGCTGCCCTTCGAATACTATCTGGATTTACTGCGTCAACTGCGGCGGGATTTTCCCGCGCTGACGCTGCACGCGTTCTCTCCGACCGAAATTGCGTTTATGGCTGAGCAGACCGGTCAAACGCTGCGCCAGACGTTATTACGCTTGCAGGAGGCGGGCTTGTCGTCGCTGCCCGGCGCCGGAGGCGAAATTCTGCACGATGATATCCGTCGGCGCGTGAGTCGTAAGAAGGTCAATACCGAAGACTGGCTTGGCGTTATGGAAGCCGCGCACGAGCTGGGTCTGAAGACCTCTGCAACCATGATGTTTGGCATGATGGAGTCCGACTGGCATATTGTCGATCATCTGCTTCAGATTCGCGCGTTGCAGGATCGCTCCGGCGGTTTCATCTCGTTTATCCCGTGGACGTTTCAACGTGAGAACACGGCTTTGGCCCGTCTGACGCAACCTCCGCCCGACGGGCTGGCGTATTTACGCGTCACGGCGCTGGCGCGCCTGGTGCTGGACAATATTCCCAACATCGGCGCGTCGTGGATCACGCAGGGCATGAAGCTCGGACAGGTCGCTTTGACGATGGGGGCCAACGACATGGGCGGCCTGCTGCTGGAAGAAAACGTCGTCACGCAAGCTGGAGCGACGCCCACCACAAAAAGCGTGGCGGAGATGGTCAAAGCGATTCATGCAAGCGGACGCGACGCAGCCCAGCGCGATACGCAATACGCCGTTTTGAAGCGCTTTACGCGTTAGGGCGCAATTGGCCGGATTTTCGCGCCGTTTTGGCCGGCGACGGCTTCTGCGCTCTCGCGACTGGAGAAGGTGCCCAGTTTGACGACGTGACGTCCGCCGGACAAACCGGAGAAGGCTTCGACGCCGCGGCCCTTGAGGGTTTCAGCGGCAGCGCGGGCTTCAGTGTCTGAGCCATAACCGTCGACATACACCTGATACAGCGTCTTGGGCGCAGGCGGGGTCGCAACCGGGGTTGGCGCAGGCGGGGCGACGCGCGGGCGGAGGCGCGGCTCAAACGCCGGGTCGGGGGGTTCTAGCGTACGCGTAACCGGCGGCGGAGGCGGGGTCATGGGTCGCCTGAGCGCGGGGGCCGCAGGAGGGGGCGGTTCGACTTGTACTAAGGTCGGCGGCGCATGCGAAGGCGATTCTACCACGGCTTCCTGAGCCGATTGCGGCGGGGGCGTCTGGACTTGCGTCGTGGGCGCAATGGCAGGAGCGACAAATGCCGGGCTTCCCGGTACTCTGACCACCGCGCTGCCGGTGTTGGCGGCTTTAAATTCCGCAGGCGGTCCCTCATCTTCAAGAATCGGCGCAGATTCGGGCGTTTTGGTATCGAACGACAAATCGATGTTTTTAAACACCAGATTAAACAGCACCAGCAAAATCACCAGCGAAACGGTCATCGTGGAGAAAAAGAGAATCAGAATTCTGCGAAAGCCCATGGTTAGCGCACCGCCTTCACTTTACATGTCGATCGTTTAATATCCTGCCACTCGTCGGCCAGAATGCGCATACAGGCGTTGGCCAGACTGCGCGCATCCTCAATGCCCAAATCGCATCCCAATCCTGCGGCCTCGACAGGCGCGCCGGCGGGATCGATATTCAGGCCGGTGTGGATGAGGCAGGATGTTGGACTGATGGTGCAGATCGAGACCGACAGCTTTTTCGTGTTCTGGTAAAACAGGTCGTCGCCGATGCGCCGCACCGCCAATTCGCCGCGCTCGGCGTTGATGCGGTCCTGTAAAATCGAGGAAAACAGCCGCTGAGCCACCACGCCCTCTTCCAGCGGAATGCCAAACAGTTCAATAATAAAGTGCAGCATATTTTTAGAGTAAATATAGTCTTCGTTCAGCACGTCTTCAAGGTCGACCATGCGCGAGATATCCACGTGACAGGGGCCGATAAAGGCCGCCACGGCGTCCCCCAGAATTCCGGCGTTCCGGTAAATCCAGTGACTGACCAGCTCTTCGCCGGTGTAAGGATGGGGTTCTTCCATAAAATGGGTTTTCATCGAGGAAATTCCATCGGTCGCCGCCTCGTGGAATGAATTCACGATTAGTATACGTCAAAACCGGGCGCGGGCGCGTTTGAGGTTTGCGCACGTTATAATCGTGACGCTTCTTTATTAATAAGCATATCCCCCGTGTTTGCTCTTTTGAACGCTGATGACGCCCGCTTCTTCCGCTGCCTGTTCTGATTTGCGGCCTTGCGACACTCGTCGCTTGCCGTTGTGGACGTTGCCTTTCTTAATGATGGCGCTGGTTGCGCTGGCGTTCTTCAGCGCATTTCATCTCATCACGCCAACGCTTCCCTTGTATTTGCATCAACGTGGGATGAACGGCGGCGCCATTGGCGTGATGGTCTCGGCGTTTATGGCGGCTTCTCTGATAACGCGTCCGCTGATGGGCCGCTGGGCGGATCTCGCCTCCAAAAAGAGGCTGATTGTCGTTGGCGCTGCTTGCTTTGCCGCCTGCGCGCCGTGCTACCTCCTGCCGCTTTCCGATGGCGCCTTGTTTGCGCTGCGACTGATTCACGGGGCCGCGTTCTCACTTTTTGTGGCCGCTTATTATGGGTATTTACTGCAGGTTTTGCCGCAAGCGCGGCGCGCCGAAGCCCTCAGCGCCCATAGCAATGTCGTGATGCTGGCGCTGGCGCTGGGGCCCATGGCCGGATTATGGCTCATGGAGACGGTTTCGATAGGACTGGTCTTCTGGACGATGCTGGCTTTAGGCATCGCGGCGCTGCTGTTATGTCTGGCTTTGCCGCCAGAGCCACAGGCGGACCCTGTGACACGACTTCATAACCCCGTTCAGAATGCTGACGTCACATGGATTCATCCTAAAGCGCTGGGTCCTGGCGCGTTGATGGCCTCTGTCAGCGTGTTATACGGGGCGGTGCTGCCCTTCGCCCCCCTGATTGGCCACGAAAAAGGCATGGACGCCATGGCGCCCCTGTACCTGCTCTATACCGCAGGCGTTATCGTGACCCGTTCTGTCAGCGGCGCGCTGTCAGATCGCTATGGACGCGCGGCGGTGCTGATTCCGGCGATGGCTTTGAGCGGCGTTTCGGTCTGGTGTATGGCGTTCACGCCGACCTCGTGGGGGTTGTTGTTAAGCGCGCTGGCGTACGGTCTGACTGGCGGAGCCGTTCAACCGTCATTGATGGCCATGGTCGCCGATCGCCTCGAAGACGGCGAACGCGCCAGCGCCATGGCGACCTTTACGATGTTCGGCGATTTTGGCATGGCGCTTGGCAGCCTGATCATCGGGGGGCTCAGCGCTTGGACAGGTTATGGAGGCGCGCTGGCATTCCCTGCCCTCATCGCGCTCAGCGGCGCAACGGCGTTGTGGATGTCGCATCAGCGTCAAAGTCGAGCGACGGCTCAGGCGTCGAACTAGCGCCGAGCGATTATCGCGCCATTTCGGCGCGGAAAAGCCGAAATGGGATGGGGCGGTTGTGCCCGTCTGCCGAAAAAATGCTTCGCAGCCGATGAGGCGCAGCTTGTAAACACGCGCGGCCCATAAACCACGGATTGCCAATTAAATAACGTCCCATTAAGCGGCGAGGCTCTGACGAAAAGCGATACAGCCACTCAAAACCTGCGTCGCCCATCCACTGCGGGCACCGGGGTTGACGCCCTGTAAAATAATCCATCACGGCACCCAGCGGTAGAATGGCGCCCACGTCGATCTGAGAGCGTCGCTTGTCTACCCAGAATTCCTGAATGGGCGTACCCAGCCCGACAATCAGCAGGTCGGGCTTGAGGCGGTTAATCTCGTCAATCACGTCGCGCTCCTGCGCAGGGTCATTAACGAAATACCCATGATGAAACCCAATCACGGAATGACGCGGCGCAACAGCGTTGAGCAGGGCAAGCATTTTTTCAGCGATGCCCGGCTCGCCTCCCAGCAGATAAATGGAAAGGCGCTCTTTGGCCATAAAGCGAAAGAACGACAAAAACCAGTCGGCGGCTGGGAGCCGTCGCGGAAGCCATTGCCCGGCGAGGCGCGCCGCCCATTGAATGCCCGCGCCGTCGCAGTAGACGACGTCAGCGCGCGTCAGAAATCGTTTGAGCTTGGGCAAACGAAAGGCGGTGTTGAGGACATGCGCATTCACATAAGTAATCAAGGCCTGTTGCGGCTTGCGAATCTCCAGGGCAATGCGCTCAAACAAGCTCTGTTCACTTTGAAAGGCGGCGATAGTGACGCCTTCCACATTCACGCATGCGGGATAAGCGCCCACGGCGCTAATCATTGTTTCCTGAACGCTCATACGGCGCTTCCTAACCTGTTCTTTCGCCTAATCGCCCGAAGGCGTCCTAACCTCGAAACACGCAAGCGCAACTTACGCCAAATCTAACGCAAGGCAAGCTAAACGCACCCGACCCCGCTGCTCTCACTCGCCAATGGAGACCCCATGACCAGTGCGCGCCTGGAAACAGATGTAAACTGACTCTCCTAGATAATGCGGGGCGCATCCGCCGAAAATCGCCTGTTGCCATGCGTTCGGCGTCAACAGGGTTATCTTAATACTCTGCGCGGCGCCTGTAAAGTCATGAATATTCGGTTTTTATGGAATCGGCGGGGGCGGGCTTTTTGGGTAATATCATCGGCGTAACGGCCTCCGGGGGGACTCGTTGGCGATCGCCCCGCCCATGGCGCGCGTCCTGGCGGTTACGGCTTTGGTTGATAGCTGCTGATAACAAGAGCGCTTGATGCGCGATCCCTGTCGTCTTTCACGCTAAAATAGGCCTGATGGGTTTTGAGCGCTTTCTCACCAGCGCGCGTGACGGGAGATTCTGCTGATGTCTGGCCAAACGCAACCGTGGGTCGCGATTATTATGGGAAGCCAGTCCGACTGGGAGACCATGCGCCATGCCAGCGAGACGCTGCAGACGCTGGACGTTGCCCATGAGTGCCGCGTCGTATCGGCTCACCGCACCCCGCAGGCGATGGCCCAATTTGCCGAAGAGGCGGAATCGCGCGGTATTCAGGTGATTATTGCCGGCGCAGGCGGCGCGGCGCATCTGCCCGGCATGACGGCGTCTCATACGGCGCTGCCCGTTATCGGCGTGCCGGTGATGAGCCAGGCCCTGCACGGCGTCGATTCGCTCCTGTCGATTGTTCAGATGCCTGGCGGCGTCCCTGTGGCGACGATGGCGATCGGCAAGGCGGGCGCCATTAACGCAGCATTGATGGCTGCAGCGATCCTGGGCCGCTGGCGACCGGAAATTCTGGCGGCGTACCGGGCGTATCGTCAGCGCCAGACCGAGGCCGTCATCGAGACGGCGATGATTCAGGAAAGCCTGTGATGCGCGCCTCATCGCCTCAAACCGTCGGAATTCTGGGCGCGGGTCAGCTCGGAATGATGCTGGCCGAAGCGGCGCACGCGCTCGGGCTGCGCGCCCTCACCTTCGCGCCGGAAGACGATGCGCCAGCGGATCGCGTCGCAAACGGACGCATCCGCGCAGGGTATGACGATAACGAGGCGCTGGCGCGTTTTGCGGCGCAGATAGATGTCGCCACGCTTGAATTTGAAAATATCCCGGTCAGCGCGTTGACCCGTCTTGCAGCCCAAAAGCTGGTTTTTCCCGGCCAACAGGCGCTTTTTGTCGCCCAGCACCGTTTGCGTGAAAAAACCTTTCTGGCGGGCCATGGCTTCCCATTGACCCCATTTCTGCCCGTCGGCGCGCCGGATGAGCTACCCTGCGCCTTCGCAACGCTGGGCGGCGATGCTTGCATCCTGAAAACCGCCGCCTTTGGCTACGACGGCAAGGGACAATACCCCGTGTCGGACGCGGCCCAAGCCGAGGCCTTGATGCGATCGCTATCGCAAGCGACGTGTGTCGATCGTGGCCCGTGGGTGCTGGAGCGCCGCGTCGATTTCATGGCCGAGTGCTCGATGATTGCCGCCCGGCGCGTCATCCCCGGGCAAGACGCTTGTGACATCACGCATTTCGGCCTGATTGAAAATCATCATCGCGCCGGGATCCTCGATTGGTCGATGAGTCCGGCCCTATCGCTGGCGGATCTGGAAGAAACCGCCGCCAAACTGACTGGCGATCTCATGGCGGCGCTCGATTACACCGGCATCCTGTGCGTGGAGCTGTTTGTGACTCGCGATCGTCGTCTTTTAATTAACGAAATTGCGCCGCGCGTGCATAATTCGGGTCACCTCACGCGCGAAGGCTTTGTGGACAGTCAATTCGCTTGTCATCTTCAGGCGGGCTGCGGCCTTGCCTTTGGCCCGGTCGTCAGGCGAGCGCCCGCAGCGGCGATGGTTAATCTGCTGGGCGATTTATGGTTTGCCGGCGCAAACGCCGCCCCGCAAGAGCCTGATTGGACGGCGCTGAAAGCCTTTCCTGACGCCGCGCTGACGCTCTACGGAAAACCGGAGGCCCGATCGGGGCGCAAGATGGGCCATCTGGTCGTCACCGGAGAGCACCCGCACGCATGCGTCGCGCAAGCCCTTGCGGCGCGCGAAGCCTTGACGGCGACAGCGGCGACGGCTGCATCGCAATCCCGCTGCCCGTGAGTCGTTTGAACCGAAGCGATCGCGCGGCATTGATGGCTGCGGCGCAAGCGGCTGGCGAAACCTGTGACGCCGCGATTGCCCTGGCTCAAGCCGGAATGCTTGCCTCCACCGGCGATCTGGAAGACGTTGTGAATCGCTTGCTGCGCGAACACCGCGCCAGCGCCCCGTTTAAAAGCTTTGAAGGCTTTGGGTTTGCCTGCTGCGTCTCTCTGAATGCGGAAATCGTCAACGGTCCGCCCTTACCGGCGCGTCCCTTGCAGGCTGGCGACCTGTTGAGCGTGGCAGTGGGCGCGCAGATTCGAGGGTTTCATGGCAAGGCTGCCAGAACGGTCTATCTCGGCGGCGATACGCCGCCGCCGGACGTGACGCGCTTGTTGACGGGGACGCGCGCCGTGTTTGATCGCTTGCGCGAGAATCCTGCCGGATGTAAGCGTATTGGCGACCTCGGGGCGTGGATTCGCCACGCTGCTGATGCGTATGACCTGCGCGTGGTGGTCGACAGCGGCGGTTGGGGTATCGGCAAGCGCCTGCATCAGGATCCGCCCGCGCCCAATCTGGCGCACGGGCCCGGCGTCGATGCGCTGGATCTGCCGTTGACGCCCGATCTGGCGCTGACCCTGATGCCCATGATGACGCTGGGCGCAGAGGGCGCGTTTATCATCGCCGAAGACGGCTGGACGCAAGTCAGCGCCGATGGCGCGCTGACGGCGCATTTCGCCGAAACCTTGCTGGTGAGCGCAGACGGGATTGAAATCATCAGCGCGTCGGGTTGCTCGCCGTCTCTGGCAGAAGGCTGACGCTGAAAAACGCTTATTCTGACGCTGTGAGAGCCGCCGCCAGCACCAAAGGCTCGACCTCGCCCAGCGTTTCGGGGAGCGGATTTTTGGAAGCGCAGCCCAGCGTTTCGAATTTACGCAATTGCGGCAGCAGTCGACTGGACATCGAGCGCTGGGCGTCCTGATACCCGTTGACCACGGTGTTGAGGCCTGCGCCGAGCCGTTCGAACTTCTGCACAAACGTCACTGCGCGCTTGTGCAATTCTTCGCCAATTTGCCGGATTTCCTCGGCGTCGCGCGACAGTCGGACCTGACGCCATTCGTAGGCCACGGCCTTGAGAATCGCCATCAGAATCAGTGGACTGGCCAGAATGACGTTGCGACGAAAGGCGCTTTCCATTAGATCCGGGCGGGTTTCCAAGGCGACGCGCAGCATCGATTCGCGCGGGACGAACAGGACGACAAAATCGACGCTTTCTTTCACCTGGGCTTCATAGGCTTTGGCGCTGAGCTTGCCGATTTCGGCTTCGAGCGCGCGGGCGTGACGGCTGCGTTCTTCCTGCAGCGCGGCCTCGTCGCCGCTGAGATCGGCCATGCGCTCCAGTGCGCCTAGCAGGGTTTTGGCGTCAATCAACAGGCAACGTCCGTTGGTCAGCGGGATTTTAATATCGGGGCGCAGCGCGCCGACGCTCACCTGCTCTTCAAACGTGACGCCGGAGGCTTCCAGCAATCGCGCTAACTCCAGTTCGCCCCAATCGCCGCGTCCTTTGCTGTTGCTCAGCGCGTCGGCGAGTTGGCGATTCACCCCTAAGAAGGTCTCCAGTTGCGTTTTGAGCGAGAGGGTTTCTTTATCCTGGCGTTCCACCAGCTCTTTCAGGGGTTTTAACATGGCGTCAATGGCGGATACTTCCTGACGTCGCTCTTTTTCGGCCACGGCGTCGAGATCGGCGAGTCGATCTTTCAGGACTTTTTGACTGAGGGTTTCAAAGGCCTCGCGGAGCTGCTCACGCAGCGGCGTCATTTCCGCCTGAAGCGCCTGCAAGCGCGTCTGAGCCGTCAGGGCCTGCTCGCGCGTTTCCTGCAGTTCGCGCGCGCGGGTCTGTAGCGCAATGTCTTGCTGGCTGAGCGCTTCGGTGATTCGGGCCGCGTCCGCTTCCAGATGAGCGATCAGACCGCGCTGACGCTCAGTGTCAAGATCGGACGCGGCCCGCGCGCGCGTCCAGCGGCGATCGAGAATCATCCAGCAAAGCCCGCCGCCTGCCAGCGCGCCCAGCGTGAGGGCGATGAAAGCGGTTTCCCAATTCCATATCAGCATCAGCGGCCTCGATTCCTTCTATTGAGAGGGTTCTATCACGGACGGCTGGCTTCAGCGCGCCGACTGGCCAGGTACTGTTGCGCTTCTTCGCGATCGTCAAAGTGAATAGCGCCATCGGCCAGAAGTTGGTAGTCTTCGTGGCCTTTGCCGGCCAGCACCACGACGTCGCGCGGCCCGGCCCCGTCGATGGCCTGACGAATCGC
Source organism: Vampirovibrionales bacterium (assembly GCA_016712355.1). Classification (NCBI taxonomy): domain Bacteria; kingdom Bacillati; phylum Candidatus Melainabacteria; class Vampirovibriophyceae; order Vampirovibrionales; species Vampirovibrionales bacterium. The sequence goes on from JADJRF010000005.1 coordinate 1,020,788, forward strand.
CGATCGCCGATCGGCGTTTACCGCCATGCGCTGGGCGTCAAACGTCTGAATGCCGCTGAGGATATCGCTGATAATCTGCTGAGGATCTTCGCTGCGCGGATTATCGGAGGTGACGATCACCGCATCGGCGAGACGTTCGGCAATCGCGCCCATTTTGGGGCGCTTGGTGGCGTCGCGATCGCCGCCGCAGCCAAACACCACCCATAAACGGCCGCCGCTGGGCGTGACTTGCCTGGCCGCCGCCAGCACGTTTTCCAGCCCGTCGGGGGTGTGGGCGTAATCGACAATCACCGCCGGTTCGCTGGCCACCACTTCAAAGCGTCCGCGCACCCCGCGCACGGCTGCCAGAGAATCGGCTGCGGCGGCCAGCGGTACGCCCATCGCCAGCGCGCCTGCCAGGGCCGCCAGCGCGTTATACACGCTAAAACGACCGGCGATTAGCAGCGTCACGAGCCGTTCGCCTTGCGGCGTGACGGCTCTGAACGACGCGCCATCAATCGTATAGGTCGCCTCCACGGCGCGGACGTCCGCGCTAGGATTCTCCAGCGCGTAGGTCAGCGGATGAATCCCGGGTGGGCAGGCCTCTAAAAACGTCTGCGCCCACGGGTCGTCCAGATTAATTACGGCGGCGGCTGGCGGCGTCAGTCCGCTGAACAACAACGCTTTGGCGCTGGCGTAATCGGCCATTGTCCGGTGAAAATCCAGATGATCCTGCGTGAGATTGGTAATGATGGCGCACTGAAAGCGACACCCGTACACGCGGCGCTGGCTCAGCGCATGAGAACTGACCTCCATCACGACCGTATCCGCCCCCGCGTCGCGCATCTGCGCCAGCGTAGCCTGTAGATCTTCAGCCATCGGCGTGGTGTGGCCCGTGGATTCATACGCGTCGGGCTCCGCCGCTGCGTCGCCCGCCATGCGCTGGCCCAGCGTCCCCACCAGCCCCACGCGTCGCCCGACGTCGCGTAGAATGGTCTCCAGCAAATGGGTCACAGTGGTTTTGCCGTTGGTCCCGGTGACGCCGACGAGGGTCAAGGCGCGTCCCGGCTCGCCGTAAAACTGGCTGCACAGCGCGCCCAGCGCCAACGCCGCATCGTCTGCGGTGATCAGCGCGGCTCCAGCGTCGCGGCAGGCGGCCTCGAACTGCGCTGCGCGACTGCTCGAGGCGATGATAGCGGCAGCGCCCGCCGCGAGCGCGCTGGAAATATAACGATGCCCATCGGCGTGTTCACCCGCCAGCGCCACAAAGGCGAATCCGGGGCGCACGCGACGGGAATCCGCCGTTACGCCGGTAATCTCGGGATCGCCGTCCCCTATCGACGTCAAGACAGGCTTCGACACAATAGACGAGAGGGGGCGCGTCAGCGTGGTGAGTTTCATGAGAGGGGCTTGCCTTTCCTCTAAAGCTTGGGAAGCTTGCGTTCGATGGATTTCTGCGACAGTTTTGCCGGATTAATGCCCAGATATGGCATGGTCTCGTCGGCGATGGCCTTGAAAATAGGCCCTGCGACCGTACTTCCCCACGATTCTGCCATAGTGGGACTGTCAATCACCACCATCATCAGCGCGCGCGGGGCTTCAGCGGGATAATACCCAATAAACGAGGTAAAGCGCTGATTGGTATATCCGCGCCCGCCTTCGACCGGCTTGCGGGACGTGCCGGTTTTTCCGGCGACCGACACGCCTTCCAGGCGAACGGTCGATGTTTTCTGCCGATCGATGCTCTGGCGAAGCAAATCGGTCAGGCTGTCGGCGGTTTGGGCGGAAATTACGCGTCGTTGTACGCGTTGATGACGGTTGGCGATGATATAGGGCATATTCCAGATGCCGTGATTGGCGATCGCCGCCACGCCTGCGGCCATTTGCAACGGCGTGGCCGCCAGCCCGTACCCAAAGCCGATATTGGCATGCGTGGATTCAGACCATTCGCTAATCGGCAGCAAGATGCCGCGCGATTCGCCGGGGAGATCGACCCCGGTGCGCTTGCCCATGCCAAAGGCGCGCAGCAGATTGTACTGCGGTTCTTTGGGCATCATCATCGAGATCTTGGCGCTGCCGATGTTGCTGGAGTGCTCAAACAGAGAGACCAGATCAATCATGCCGGGATGCGGGCGTCGGTAGTAATCGTAGTTCTCGATGGTCCAGCCGCCGATTTTCATGCGCCCCGTGTCCAGAATGCGAGAATCAGGGCGCACCACGCCGGTTTCAAGTCCGCAGGCGACCGTGATAATTTTCATCGTAGAGCCGGGCGGATAGACGTCTGTCACGGCCCAGTTTTTAAGGGTTTCTGCTGACGTTTTGCCAAAATGCAGGGGGTCATACGTGGGCCAGACGGCGAAGGCCAGAATCTCGCCGGTTTGCGGATTCAGCATAATCACCGCGCCGCGCAACGCCTTGCTCCGCGCAATGCCAGCGGCCAGCTCGCGTTCGGCGACAAACTGAATCCGTGAATCTATCGTTAAATGGGCGTCTTCTGCTTTAGGTTCTCGCAGAACCATCTCCAGATTGACTTTGTCCAGATTCATCACGCCGCCCTTGCCGTCCAATTCGGCGACGCCCAAGCCCTGAGGCGGTTTTTTCAGAATATCGCGCGCGCTCCATTCGACGCCTGCGCTGATATCGGCCTCATCGTTAACATACCCAAGCAGATGCCCGGCCAAAGTGCCTTGCGGATAATTGCGCACCGGCTTCTTGGCGATATCCATGCCGGGAATGGGGATGCGTCGGGTTAACGGGCGTCCCTGATCGTCGGTCAGCGGCAGGCCGGTTTTGGGATGTTTCAGCGGCAGGACGACGCGCGCGCTTTGAATGCGGTCGATCACCGCGCGCGGCAGGTCGCGCGCCAGCCGAATCGTCGGAAACTGATCCGCAGGCTGAGAAAGCAGCCCCGCGACGCGCTCAAATGGAAGATTTGCAGGCATGGCAAGCGCCGGGGCCAGCGCCGCCGCCACCTGATAAGGCGAGGCTTTGAAAAAATAGCGCGGGTGCGCGTATAAATCGTATAAAAACGTGTCTTCCGCCAGAATCACCCCGTTACGATCCAGAATCCGTCCGCGATTATACAGATTGGCAGACGAGCTGCGCGCTTTTCGCGCCTTCTGCTCCAGATTGGCGGCATCCCAAACCTGAACGTAAAAAAGCCGGCATGCGACCGCCGCGCCCAATGCCGCCAGCAGAACGAACGCTGCAGCAAAGCGCCTCTGGCGACGACGTCCCGCTGCATCGGACGCAGATGCGCGATCCAGACGCGCGCGGCTGCCGCTAGGGCGAGAAGGCGAAGGCATCGGCGCTAGTATCCATAGGTTTTGGGCGCGGGAGGGCGTTGTAGCAAGGCGGCGGAAAACACGAACGGCGCTGGTTCTGCGGGGGCGGCGACTTCAATGACTTCTTCCGGCAGGTGCAGGGTCGGCGCCTGTGCGGCGGCCGACTGGATGTTCTGGAACGATTGCAGGCGATTCAAGCGCGCCTGTAGATTGCGGTTATCTTCATTCATCTGGCGCGCGCGCTTCATCGTGCGGTTGATGCCCGTTTCATAATGAACCACGGTTCCATACAAGGCAATCGCCACGCAGACGCCTACCAGAAACGCCGCGCCCAGAACCACGCACACCAGTCGCAACTGTCGTACGCCGCGCGAGGGTTTAAAATCTCCCTGAATCAGCAGCCGCCGGGTCTTCATGTCGAATGTCGCTCCAGGCTCTCTTTCCGTGCCGCGCCCGCTGGGCGTTGTTTCTATTATCGCGACGGAAGTCGACGCTGGCAACGATTCTTTCTATAATGTCACTATGCTCCCATTCATGCCAAAGCGCTTCAATCGTCCTTCGACCGTGCTGGCCGCGTCTGACGATACCCCGCCGCCGCGTTGCCTGCGGGCTGCGCGCGGGATTGCCTGGCTGCTGGACGATGGGATTCGTCTGCCTTTCTTTAATATTCGCATTGGTCTTGATCCGCTGCTGGGTCTGCTTCCTTTTTGGGGCGACTGGGTGAGCTTTGCGCTCTCGTTGTACTTGATAGGCGTCGCGTTTTATTTACGCGCGCCCAGCTTGTTGCTGCGTCGTCTGGCGTTTAACGTATTGCTCGATCAGGCCGTGGGCCTTGTGCCGGTGGTGGGCGACCTGCTGGATTTCGGCGTGAAGTCCAACCGACTGAACCTGACCTTGTTGGAGCGCTGGGTGCGCGATCCTGAGGGCTTTACGCTAGGCCCGCCGCCTCTGCTGAACCAGAAGATTTTTCCGTTCCTGCTCCGCGCGTTGCGAGCCCGAAAGCGCGTGGTGAAGGCCGGTTCGGCGTAAGCTGCCTGCTCAGCGATCGTTTTAAAAAAACAGGGGTGACGTCTCACCGTCTCCACAGTATGATAGAGCCTGCCAAGACGCGTTGGGCGGTTAGCGCAGCGGTAGCGCACTTCCTTCACACGGAAGGGGTCACTGGTTCGAATCCAGTACCGCCCACCACTTACTTGGCTGGGAGTAGGAACGTTTAATGGACCTGTTGTCTATATTTTCTGTGGCATTCGGTGGGTTTTGTTTAGGCCTTTTTTAAGTCCCCTTGCCTCATGAATTATTACATATTTAGTTTTTTGTATGCCGTCTTCTGCTATCCAACCAATTGTGGATCGCCTTTCGGTTAAATCAATAACGCCTTGATGTCATCAGACCTTAATATATTCAGTTCTAAAGAGTGGATGGACACTCCATAAGGTTTCATTTTTTAGGTCAAGATCAATTACATCAGTTTTCAGTGCGGATTCAAAATGGATTGACCCGTCATTTGCGCACTTCCCAATGAACCCTACTTTAAATAAAACCTTTATCAGTTCTTTGATTTTATAATCGTCGCTCTTGTGTGGTGATGAAAATATATCCTGCATGTAATCGTCGTCAGTTGATTTTGCCATTATATGTCTCTCAATAGTTTTAAATTCATTCAGAAGATTTTGAGTGGTAAATTCATTACCAATGTCGCTTACAGATATAAAATAACCTTCCAAATTATGGTAAACATTTTTCCATTCATGGCTCAATGCCTGCATTCTTCGCGAGCGAAAATTTTCTTCGGCTGCGATAATATGTTTCGCCTCTATTTTTGACGAGCTGTCAGCTTCTATAATACAGTTGTTGACAAAATCAATAACATCTCTCGGTCGCATCATGGAGCGTTCTAATATATATGTGTGTGCGCTTTTCCCCTCGATGGAAACATTAAAAATATCATTAAATTTTACACTTTGTCTGCGACTATACTGTCTTTCGAAAAGACGGTTTATCCTTGTGTCGAGCATATCTGTAAGTCTTAATGCGCTCCAGTTTAGTTTTATGATGAATGCATCATCCTTTTCTACTTGTCGGTTTGAAAGCAAGCAGGTTTTATAGTGCAAATCGCTTCTCAGTGCGATAATAATCTTTAAATTTGGTATGTCTGAGAAAGTTCTGATAGAAGTCATTAATGCGTTAATTAATTTGTACTTGGCATCCTCGTCAATCCAATCTTGATCTAAGTCATCTACAAGAACAACTATTTTTTTTTGAAAATTTTCTTTAAAATGCGCCGCAAGTATCTCGACAATATTCTCGAGATGTTTTAGTTGCTCCTTGTTTACGTAAGAGCTCGCAGCGGTTTGTATTTCTCTCCTTTCGCTTGAAGAAAGATCGGCGCTCGAAGTTAAGAAATTCATAATGGCAGCTTTGCTATCTAGTCCTGCCTGGATTTCTGTCGTTACTTTCTCAGGAAACTCTTCAGAGAACCAAATTCCATTGTACTTGCTCAGGTAGTTTTTAATCTTTTTTATTTTTTCTGAGGGTCTCCCATGGGATAGGTGGTTGATAAATCTCTCAAGAGAAAAGCCTTCTCCCTCATCAAAAAAATAGCTTTTTATTATTTTTGATGTAATTTCGTGAAGCCACAAAAATTTATAAAATGCGTCAAAGTTAATTCCTTCTTTTTTAAGCCTGTCTAAGAAAGGCACATTTAAAATGTATTCAAGTGCAAATGTTTCTGGTCTAATGCAAATAGAAATGTCACTACTCTCTTTTATTTTTCTTAATAATGCCGTTTTCCCTGACCCTGTTCGGCCAAGTAAAATCATCTTGTTATTTGAAAAATCTACGAGCTCTTCGTATTCAGGTGTTTCAATGAAGCATTCGCTTAAGAATTCATCAGTCTCTGCCGCCTGATCTCCAATGTTCATGTTCTTTCTAAAAGTGATTTGAGGGTTGCTCATAATTAGTTGCCCAATATTATTGCCACTCTTTAAGAGTTTAGCACTTAATGCGAAATTTGATCTAAAGGGCACATTCATAAGACAGCTTCAATATGGGAATGTGGCAAATATTCAGTGTTGTGGATTTGGCCTACATATGATTCTCCGCCTAGGTAAAACATAAGGTCTGTATGTGTCTAAGCCATGGAGAGTACCTTCGAATAGTAAAAGGCTTCACACTTAAATCGAGTCAAATAGTGATGTATGCGCATATCAGAACTCTTTGGGAATCAGGTTCTGGCTTTTTCGGGAAAATGTTTGCCATAGGGAAAGACGGCGCATGTACAGGATAGTAATCCATGTACACCTGCTCTATTTTGATAAATAAGATTGTTCATGAGCATGCTTGCTTGTGTGGGTATTCCGAGTAAAAGTTAGTGGATTAGTATGGATTTTCAAGGTACTTCGAACATTGACTGATTGATGATAGCTGCAGTCATTTTTATTATGTTTGTAGCGATAGACTTCTGCTGAGAAGGCTTTTTTAACTGCTTTTGTGCTGCGATACCTACTGACTTTTCAGGACCTCTCTTCTCATTAGATTTGTCATCCCCAAAAGGCTTCCCTCGTCGAGGGCGCTTTGTTTTTGCTACAGTAAGGGCGTTGCGCTCGCAGAAAATCAGGCCCATGACGCCGCCCGCTATTGAACAATTGCACGCTCCTCAGGCTCCCGTGACCCGCGCGCCGGGTAAAGGATCCGCTATCGTCACGCTGGCCGCAGGCTTGCTGGTGATGACGGCGCTGGGCGTGGGGTACGGATGGAGCCTCTTTGTACCGGCGCTCATCCGCCAGTACGACTGGACGCATCAACAGGCCCAAACGGTCTTTGGCGCGCTGATTGCGATTTATTCGCTCACGATGATTGGCGTCGGCCCGCTGGTCTCGCGCTGGGGACCCAAGCCGCTAACGCTGATCAGCGCCGGGCTGTTTATTGCGGGGATGTCGATGGCTGCTGCGTCTGGCGGTCACTACCTCCCGACGCTGGCGGCGATTGGCGGGCTGGTGGGCGTCGGCGTCGGTTTTGGCTACGTCACCGCCCTGACCACGTGTATTGAGTGGTTTCCGAATCGCAAGGGCGCCATCGCCGGGCTGGTCGCGGCGGGCTTCGGCGGCGGCCCCATGCTGATGACGCTGACGCTGGAGCCCTTGTTAACGCGCGGCATGGATGTCCTCAAAGCTTTTGAGATACTGGCAATCGCCAACGGGGCGGCCCTGCTGCTGGGCGCCTTGCTGATACGCCGTGCGGCCAAATCCCCTGCGCGCCATCATTTCGCCGAGGGCGCGCCCCAACCGCCGGAATCTCCGAAAACAATCGGCGATACCCTGAAGAAGCCCGCCTTCTGGACGCTGTTTGTCGGGATGCTGGCCGATACCTTTACGGGGTTTCTGTTGATTGGCGCTATTAAGCCCATGGGGCTGGCCTTTGGATTCGACAGCGCCACGGCGGCGGCAGGCGTGTTATTTCTGGCGCTTGGGAATTGCGCAGGGCGCTTTGTCTGGGGGCTGATTGCCGATCGCTTTCACGCGCGCTCCATTCCGCTGTCGCTGGGGTGTCTGGCCCTGGCGCCGCTGTCTCTGCTGATGGGCGCCCATCAATCGGCGGCGTATTATCTGGGCGCGACGCTTACCGGCTTTTGCTTTGGCGCTGCGTTCTCGGTATACCCCAGCCAGATTGCGTCGCGCTTTGGGCTTGCGCGCGTGGCCACGCTTTATCCCCTTATCTTAATCGCTCAGGCCATGTCAGCGATTCTGGGCCCGCCCATCGGGGGATGGATTATCGATCACTGGAACCGCTACGACTTGCTGATTGCGCTGGCGGCGCTCTCATCGGCGCTGGGGCTTCTTATCGTGTGGATTCTGGACGCGCCCTTGCGTCGCGGGCGCGTTAAGGCGCCTCAATCAGGGGTAGCGTGATCGTGTCAAGGCTGTCGCCCTTGGGCTGCGAGCTGACGCGGTCGTCCTGCATCGGAATCGTCACCAGCATCGGCTCTGTCGAGGCGTGGTTTTCAGCCTCGGCGCGGATGACGCCGCTGATGGCGACATAAGGCGCATTCACCACGCCGGCGTTGCTGATGCGCAGGCGCGTATCGCCCGCCTCAATCGAATGCGGCTCGATAGCAAACGGCAGATTTGCGGCGATTTCTGGCGAATCGCTCAAGCCGTAGACGGTTTTTCCTGAGGACGCCCGGACGCGGCCCGACGGCGAAAACACAATGCCCGTGTTGTCAATGTCATCGGCAATCAGGTCGACCTGCCCTTTTTGAAAGGCTTGAATGACGCCACGGTTGCGCACGCTGCCGGAGCCGACGTCCAGCGGATGCGAAAATACCCAGCGATGACTTAAGAAGGCGGCATTTGAGAGCCCGTGCCACGACACCACGCAACCGGAAGCCTGAAGGGTGGCGCTGGGCTCAAGGACAACGCCGGCGCGACTGACGAGGACCATAACGCCATTGGCGTTGACGGCTCCCTGAATCGAGGCGGGCTTGCTGGCGTCCAACACCCGATTCAGCACCGAGGCGTTGGCGTTGGGCAGAATAAAATTGACGGTTTCGCCTGCCGCCACGTCAAACGAGCGCCACTCCAGAATAGCCTGCGCCGAGCGGATTTCAATATTCCAGACGTTCTCGCCATGGGTCACGCGAACATCCCCGCTGGCCACGCGCGGCTCTGTCGCAATCGCCCATCCGCCTGCCGATGCGCTCAGGCCCAAGAGGGCCAGCGCCAGCGTAACGCCTGTCGCCGCGCGCCGAATCGCCTGGGGCGCGAGCCCCTGAAAGGCGTTTTTAAGAAATGCGGGCGATTTCATCAGAAAGGTAATCCGCCGATGGCGCTGACAATTATGGAAGGCGATGGGCGCAGCGCATTACCCATTCGTATCATGGGTATCGACTGGTTCTTTAAATCCTTTAGAAGAGCCCTCATAGAGCGGATTTGAGAGGAAATGCCCTGTGCCGGATTTTACGGGCGAGCAGAACGACAAGGGGCGTAGCGCTTTGCGTGAGGGCTGCCTGCCTCATTGAAAGGCGCTGCGCGCAGACGTCGACGGGACGAAAGCGTATCCTCAGTTCTTGATATACCCGTTTTTGTATGCGTTAAAACAGCTTTGTGTCGACACATCGTTCTTTTGGCCCGGATCGGGTTGGGAGCGAAAGGGGGGAATCAGGCCATGGGAGACGGATCTTCCGAACCGGCCAGCGTCTCCTCGATCATGCGCACCACCGCCGGTAAAATCATCCGCTGAACTTCGACCGGACAATCCTTGAGCAGGCGCATGGCCGAGCGCAGGGTTTCATTGACGTCATACCAGCGACGTCGGCGGGAGCGGGCCTGCGGCGTGTCGCAATCGGCCAGCATGCGCTGAAGCGTTTCATGATCGACGGCGTCGTTTTCCACCACGCCCTCAAAGCCGCTCTGATGCTCGACGATAATCTTGATAATATTGAGCGCCACTTGCGCCTGATAGCGATCTTCGGCGTCGCGCAACTGCGCCATGGCGCGCCGCAAAGCGGGATCGCGGTCGTACCAGCGTAAGGCGTCGTCATCGCTGGCGGCAGGCGTCATGAGGCGGGTCCTTCTTGCAAAAACGGGATAAAAACAAATCCAGTCGACACGCCGCAAACGCGTGAGGCGTCCCACGCAGACATTGGCATAAATGCCTTCAGTGAGCGCGTATACAAGCGCCGCTCGCCAAAAACCTCTACCCCAAAGGGAGTGCGCGCCCTGTGCGTCGTCTCAACCCCCATTATACTGCCCGCCGCGTTGACAAGCGCCCTCCATTAAGACCATAATACTCCCGCTTGGCATAGTAGCTCAGTTGGTTAGAGCACACGGTTCATACCCGTGGTGTCGGTGGTTCGAATCCACCCTATGCCATTTTATTTTGGCATCCGGCCTGACATTCAGGCCTCCAATCCAGAGAGGCTTGCGGGTATGGCAGCTTTTTCGCCGCCGACGCTGAAAACAGCGCTAATTGTAATGATGCGCGCCTCGGCGCCTCTGGTGCTGTATCCCGATAACGCCGAAGCGCTTTACGAGGAATTAAAGGCTGTCATTCGCAACGCCAAGCCGTCGGCCCCCAAGCTGATAGAGAAAACGGCGAATGGTCCCCTCAAGCGCGTGGCGCTTCTCGACACCGAAATTACGGGCGTGTCGCTCCAAGTGGGCATGGCGCCGCCAGCGGGCTTGTAACATCGCGCCTAACGAGCGGGGGCGACGGGACTAATCGCGTTTTTCGTAGAGGCAGCCGGGCAGATGAAGCGTCGTCGCCGGGCCAAACGCCTGCTGCAGAAAGCCAAGGCATGCTTCACGCTGCTCGGCGGCTTCGGGTAAGTGATCGCCGCCCACTTCGCGGGCATGCTCAGGATACCCGGACAGCCACAACAGGCCGCCCGCCGGGAGGCTCTCATAGCAACGCTCTAAAACAGTCAACGGCTGGCGTACGTGCTCCAGCACCTCTCCGGCCAGAATAATATCCTGTGCGCCCAAATCGGGGTACAGATTGTCTTCGCTGACGGCAATCACGTCATGCGTCAGTCCTCGCTGCTCAAAGCGCCAGCGGGCAAAGTCCAGATTGCCGCCTTCGATATCGCACAAGGTGATGCGATAGCCAAAAACCGCCAGCGACAGGCCGTAATCGCCAACGCCGCAGCCATAGTCCAGAACCTTCAGGCGCGATCGAACAGCAGGCCGAAAACGTCCATTAAAATACTGTGCCAGTTTCGCCGCCACCGGAAAGCGGCTATAGGCCAATTGCATGCGCGCCGTATAGAAAAAGCGCGCGTCACGGTAATTGCGCATCAGGCCCGCGTCATCGCCGGTTTGCGTGAAGCAGGCTTCAAGCGCCGCTTTATCGCGGATGCTGGGGATGGCCATCGCCTCATCGGGCGTCAGGCGGTAAAAATCGCAGAATTCGCGCAAACGGTCGTCTGCCAGCGACAAGACGCCTTGCCGTAAGGTCTTTTTCGCCAGTGTCGGCTCATCCAGCGTCAGATTGTCGCGATCGAACAGCCACGAGCGCAGCTTGAGGGCGCGTTTTTCAAACGAGCGGCGCAAATGCATGGGTGAAGCGATCCTCCAGAGATCGGGGCGACAGGGCGCATCTTATCATAAATCTCCTGCATTGCCGCAGGGAGGCTCTGCTCGCTGCGCGCGCGGCTGTGGTACAATGCCGCCGGATTAGAGGCCGCAAGAACGAGAAGAAGCGCGAGAACCCGCGGCAAAAGAATCTAACAAGAGAATCTAATCTAAAAAGAGGAGACCCCCATGAGGATGCCCCCCGCCCTCCTGCTCCAAGGCGCGCTGTTAGGCGGCCTGACGCTGTTTCTGGTTTTCATGACCTCCTGGATGGCCCTGCCCTTTCATATGCAGGGACTGCGCGGATTCAAGGACGAAGCCGCCGTTGCCCGCGTCTTGCGCGACAATGCGCCCGTCCACGGCGTTTACATGATGCCGGGAATGCGCGCCGACGGCTCTCCAACGGTGGCTCACGGGCTGCCTAAAGTCTTTGCGTCGGTCTATCCGCCCGGATGCTCTGAAGCCAATATGCCGCGCTATCTCACCCTGGAGTTTCTGACGGATGTCGTCGCCGCAGGCTTGCTCACCGCCTTGCTGTTGATGGCGGGGCCTTTGACCTTTCGACAACGCGTGGCGTTTTCGGCGCTCACCGGCGCGTTGCTCGCGCTGGTCGCTTCGGCGCCCAACTGGAACTGGTGGCGCTTTACGGGAGATTACCTCTGGCCCGGCGTGATCGATGATCTGGTTGCCACCACGCTGTGCGGCGCGGTAATTGCCTGGCTAATCGGTCGCTGGGAACGCCGCGCATCGGCTTGACGCCTGCTGCGCTGACATCCGGCAGACGTCAGGCTAATCACCCGATTCATAACAAACTGCGATGAGATAAAGGAGTCCCTTGCGATGAGCGCCTCTGTGGTCCTGGCGAAAACCGTCTATGAAACCCTGTCTGCACGCCAGCAGGCGGCGCGCGCCATACTTGGGCGGGACGCGCTCACCACGGCGGAAAAAGTTCTTTACGCCCATTTGATTCCCGCCAGCGCGCCTGTGTCCATTATTCGCGGCCAGACGACGCTGACGCTTCAGCCGGATCGGGTGGCTATGCAGGACGCGACCGCTCAGATGGCCATTCTGCAGTTCATGCAGGCCGGTCGTCAGACGGTGGCCGTCCCCGCCACCGTGCATTGCGATCACCTGATTCGCGCGCAACTGGGCGCCGATGTCGATAACACGCGCGCTGAGCGTGATAATGCCGAGGTTTACGAGTTTTTGCGATCAGCGGCGGCCAAATATGGCATGGGATTCTGGAAGCCCGGCAGCGGCATTATTCACCAGGTCGTGCTGGAGCAGTACGCCTTTCCCGGTGGGCTGATGCTGGGCTCTGACAGCCACACTCCCAATGCGGGCGGCCTTGGCATGATTGCCATTGGCGTGGGCGGCGCAGACGTGGCCGACGTCATGGCTGGATTACCCTGGGAGGTCCGCGCGCCCAAGCTGATCGGCGTGCGTCTTACCGGGCGTCTGAGCGGCTGGACGACGCCAAAAGACGTGATTCTGCGCTTGTGCGGTCTATTGACCACCAAGGGCGGCGCCAACAAGATTGTGGAATACTTCGGCCCCGGATGCGACGCCATCAGCGCGACCGGCAAGGCGACCATCACCAATATGGGCGCAGAACTCGGGGCGACCACGTCGATTTTTCCTTACGACGCTAAAATGAGCGCTTATCTGCGCTCGACCGGCCGCAGCGAGATTGCAGATCTCGCCGACGCCCATGCCGCTTTCCTGCGCGCCGATGCCGAGGTGCTGCAACATCCCGAAAATTACTATGATGAGCTCGTCGAAATCGATCTCACTACCTTGGAGCCGCATGTCGTCGGCCCGCATACGCCGGATCGCGCCCGTCCTATTTCCGACTTTGCGGCTGAAATCAAAAAAGAAGGCTGGCCTGAGCGCCTGAGCGCCGCTTTAATCGGCAGCTGCACGAATTCTTCTTACGAGGATATGGAGCGGGCGGCCCATATTGCGCGTCAGGCGCGCGCCGCAGGGCTGCGCGCGCGCAGCACCCTGTGGATTACGCCGGGCTCTGAGCAGGTGCGCCAGACCATCGAGCGAGATGGCCAACTGGCCGATTTTGAAGCTGTTGGCGCCGTTACGCTATCCAACGCCTGCGGACCCTGCATCGGGAACTGGGATCGTCGGGATTTGACGCCGGGTCAGCCCAACGCGATTTTGACGTCTTTTAACCGCAATTTTCCGCGCCGAAACGACGGCAGCGCCGATACGCTGGCGTTCATCGCCAGCCCGGATGTAGTCATGGCGCTGGCAATTGCCGGATCCGCCGTGTTTAATCCGCTTGCCGACGAGGTGGCCGACGGCCTCAAGCTGACCCCTCCCGTTGCGCCGGAACTTCCTCCGGACGGGTTTGCGCTCAGCAGCGTCGGATACGAGCCGCCGCCGGTCGATCGCCAGGGGCTGACGGTCGCCGTGTCGCCGGATAGCCAGCGTCTGGAGCTGCTGGCGCCCTTTACGCCGTGGGACGGTCAGGATTTTATCGCCTTGCCCGTCTTACTGAAAACGCAGGGCCAAACCACTACGGATCACATTTCTCCCGCCGGAAAAGACTGGCTGCCGTTGCGCGGGCATCTGTCCGGCATCAGCCATAACATGCTGCTGGGCGCGGTCGACGCCGACACGGGGGTTCCCGCCGAGGCCGTCTCGATGACGGTGTGCGGCGTCGAGCGCGGGGCGTCGCCCTGGGCTCTGAAAGCGCTGGCCTATAAGGCCGCCGGTCAGGGCTTCGTCATTGTCGGCGATGAAAACTACGGCGAAGGCAGCAGCCGCGAACATGCCGCCATGACCCCGCGTTTTCTGGGATGTAAAGCGGTCCTGGCGCGCAGCTTTGCGCGGATTCACGAAACCAACCTCAAAAAGCAGGGCGTCTTGCCGCTGACCTTCCTGAATCCCGCCGACTATCAGCGGATTTCTAAGGGCGACGCGATTACTATCGCGGGTCTGGCTGATCTGGCTCCCGGAGAACCCGTGTCGATTAGCGTCACGCGGGCAGATGGATCGCAGCAGTCCATGAACGTGCGTCATTCGCTGACGGCTGAACAAATTGCGTGGTTTCGCGCGGGCTCGGCGATGAATGCGGCTAACGCGCCGCGTTAACGCCGTTAAAACGCCCGCCTGTGATAACGCCGGAATGAAACGAGTCATCCCGGCGTTAGAGAGTGTTCTTTTCAGAAATTACCAGCGGTCGCGGCGGTAAGCGTTCGGGTGATGGCGACGCCCTTCCCATCCGCGATGCCAGCCATTATCGTAGCGATCGCGTTGCGCCCAGGGGGGAGGGCCGCCGCGCCAGCCGCCCGTTCTGCAGGGACGGCGCTGCCCGCCATAATAATTGCGGTAATCGCCGCGATACGCCATATAAGGAGGCGGATCGACGTTATAGCGCCACCAGTTTTGCGCGCGGTATTCTTCGCGCTCGCGGTGACGATCCCGGGCGTCGGCCTGACCGCTGGAGGCGGCGAAACCGAAAGCGAGTAACAAGGCGCAGGCCAAGGCCAGCCGTTTCATAGGCGAGTCTCCTCAATATTAACAAGTAGGGAAATCAATCCGTCAATCGAAATAGCACGGTATCTGATGACGCTGCTGCGGGCGACGCGAGCCCCTTTCCTCTCTTTACGCGCGCGTCTGGTAAAAAGTTTCAAGATCGAAAATCGCGATTGCGCGCCTTCCAAATCCAGCGCAATGGTTGCGGCCCTGTTGATCTGGACCGACAAATTCCTCTCCAAAAGATCCCCCGTGAAGCCTTCGCCGGCAGGGGATTTTTGCAGTATGCTGAAAGTGGGTTTTAGGACGCAGCCACCAGCACAGAGAGGCGAAGCTGTCGTATGCGGGTTTTTCCGGGACGCCCCTATCCGCTGGGCGCGACGTTTGACGGGTTGGGCGTCAATTTTGCGATTTTCTCCTCCAACGCCCATAGCGTGGAACTTTGTCTGTTTGACAAAGAGACCGCTACGCGCGAATCCCGACGCATTGAACTGCCCGAATATACCGATCAGGTCTGGCATGGCTATCTGCCCGACGTGGGGCCGGGACAGCTCTACGGCTACCGGGTTTATGGCCCCTACGAACCCGAGCGCGGCCTGCGATTTAATCCCAACAAGCTGTTGGTTGATCCCTACGCCAAGGCCATTGCGCGGCCCATGAAGTGGCACGACGCGATGTTTGGCTATCGCCGAGGCTCACGCGCCGAAGACATCTCGCTGGATCCGCGCAACAACGCCGCCTATGCGCCTTTGTGCGCGGTGATTGACCAGGCCTTTACCTGGGGCGACGATCGGCCCCCGCGCACGCCGTGGCATAAAACCGTCATCTATGAAGCGCACGTCAAGGGCATGACGATGCAACATCCCGACGTCCCCGAAGAACTGCGCGGAACCTATGCGGGTCTGGTGACGCGCCCTGTGCTGCGGCATCTCAAGTCGCTGGGCGTCACGGCGGTCGAGTTGCTGCCGATTCATCATCGTATTAACGAGCAGTTTCTCGAAGACATGGGGCTTACCAATTACTGGGGCTATAATACGCTCTCGTATTTCGCCCCCGACCTGCGCTTCGCCTCGCAAAGCGGTTGGGCGGCGGCCATTCGGGAATTCAAAATGATGGTGCGCGCCCTTCATTCAGAAGGCATCGAGGTGATTCTCGATGTGGTTTACAACCACACCGCCGAAGGCAATCATCTGGGGCCGACGCTATCGTTTCGTGGCATCGACAATCCCGCCTATTACCGTCTGTCGGACACCGAGCCGCGCTATTACAAGGATTTCACCGGCTGCGGCAACACGCTCAACATGCAGCACCCGCGCGTCCTGCAATTGATCATGGACAGCCTGCGCTACTGGATTCAGGAAATGCATGTCGACGGCTTCCGTTTTGATCTCGCCAGTTCGCTGGCGCGCGAACTGCATGAGGTCGACAAGCTGGGCGCGTTTTTCGATATCATCCATCAGGATCCCGTGATTTCCCAGACCAAGCTCATTGCAGAGCCGTGGGATCTGGGCGTCGGCGGTTATCAGGTCGGGAATTTCCCGGTGCTGTGGACCGAGTGGAACGGAAAATACCGCGATTCCATGCGCTCTTTCTGGAAGGGCGATGGCGGGCGCGTGAGCGATCTGGCCACGCGATTTGCGGGCAGCAGCGACCTGTATCAGGAAGATGGCCGCCTGCCGCACGCCAGCATTAATTTTATTACCTGTCACGACGGCTTCACGATGTCCGATCTCGTCAGCTACAACATGAAACACAATGAAGCCAATCAAGAGGACAACCGCGACGGCGATAACCATAACCTGAGCTGGAATTGCGGTGTGGAAGGCGAGACCGACGACCCGGAAACCCTGATGCTACGCGCGCGCCAGATGCGCAACATGATGGCGACGCTGCTGCTGTCGATGGGCGTGCCCATGATTTCCGGCGGCGATGAAATGGCGCGCACGCAATGGGGCAATAACAACGCCTATTGCCAGGACAACGAGATTAGTTGGACCCGTTGGACGCTGACCCCTGAGGAAGAGTCTTTTCTCGAATTTACGCGGCGGATGGTGCGCCTGCGCTTGAATCAACCGGTGTTGCACCGGCGGAAATTCTTGCTGGGGCGTGAGTGTCAGCGCAACGGATACCGGGATATCTACTGGTTTTCGGCCTCCGGGCATTTAATGAGCGATCGTCAGTGGTTTGACCCGTATAACCATTTTTTGGGCGCGCTGCTCGACGGCGACGCCATTCACGAGATGGACGAGGCAGGATGCCCCTTGCAAGGCGACACGCTGCTGATTCTGATGAATGGCGGCGCGGACGCCGTGAGCTTCTCGCTGCCGCATCATCGCGACGGGGTGCAGTGGCGCTTGATCGAAAATACGGCGGATCCGCCGCCCGACGCCGTGCCGCAATTGCCTGCCGGCGAAATCTTTGTTGTCAGCGGTCGCAGCCTGTGCATTTTTCAGATGCGCGTCGCAAGCGAGTAGCGCGGGCGCGGCGTTGAACGTGCGGCATCTTTGAGATAGCCTGCCGATATCCGGTGAACTGAAATCCCCTTTTTGCGAGAGCCTTTCGCTATGTCTGACGCGCCCTCTGGTCATCACGCCCCCTCCGTCGCCTTTGAAACCCGCGTGCTGGAAGAAGCCCCCAATGAGTTCGGCGCCGTGGTCGCGCCGGTGTATCGCAGCAGCACGTATCGGATTGCAGACGTGCGCCAGCCGCTCAATCAGCAAGACGGCTACGTCTATGCGCGCTTTGGCAACCCCAATGTACGCTTGCTCGAAGAGAAACTCGCCGCGCTGGAAGGCGGCCGCCATGGCCTGTGCTTTGCCAGCGGCATGGGCGCCATTTCGACATTCTGTCTGGCGATCCTGCGCGCAGGCGATCACCTGCTCTGTGACCGCATTGTGTACGCTGGTACGCGCCATTTCCTGACCATGGTACTCGCTGCAGATTTCGGCGTCGAGGTCGAGTTTGTAGATTTCCGCGACCCGCAGGCCTTACAGGCGGCCTTACGACCCCAGACGCGTCTGGTTTATTGCGAATCGCCGACCAATCCGACGATGGACGTCCTTGATCTGGCGGCCCTGGCCGCAATTGCAAAAGAAGGCGGCGCGCCTCTGGTGGTGGATAATACCTTTGCCAGCCCCTATCTCCAGAATCCGCTGGCGTTGGGCGCAGAGGCGGTCTTGCACAGCCTGACCAAGTACATCGGCGGGCATAGTAACGAGATCGGCGGGGCGATTATTCTTAAGGACGATGGCCCGACCCGCCAGGAGCCGTCCTGGATTCAGCGCTTGCGCCTGTATCAGACGATGATCGGCGCGACGCTGTCGCCGGATGCCGCATGGCAACTGAATCAAGGCATCAAAACCCTGCCGCTGCGCATGCGCGCTCATTGCGAGAATGCCATGGCGCTGGCGCGATTTTTGCAGGGACATCCGCAGGTTCGTGACGTATTTTATCCCGGGCTGCCGTCTCATCCGGCTCATGAAATCGTAAAACGCCAGATGCCAAGAGGCTTCGGCGGGATGCTCGCTTTCGAGACGCGGGGCGGATTATCGCAGGCCCGCGCGTTTCTGGCGGAAATTGGCCCGCCGTATACGACGGCCGTCAGTCTGGGAGGCGTGGAAAGCCTGATTTGCGGCGGTCAGGCGCTTTATCCTACTCTGGACGAAGACGCGCTGACGGCGATGGGGGTGGCCCCGGGTTTAATCCGCGTCTCAGCGGGCGTCGAGGCCATTGACGATCTGACGCGCGAAATGGACCGCGCCTTGAACGCCGTCGCGCCATGACATCGCCTTGGCAACTGGGCGTGATTGGTCATCCGATCGGCCATTCGCTCTCACCCGCGATGCATCGCCTGTTTCTGGAGCGCGCCGGAATGGCCGGCGACTATCTCGCCTATGACGCGCCGCCCGAGACGCTGGCGATGCGGCTGGCTGCGCTGGCGCAATCGGGCTTGCGCGGGCTCAACGTGACGATTCCCCATAAACGTGCGGTTATCCCGCACCTGACCCGCGTGGCGCCAGATGCGCAGGTGATTCAGGCCGTGAATACGATTGTCTTTCATCGCGATGGGGCGCGAGAAGGCCTGAATACCGATATTGCCGGATTCTGGAACAGCCTGCCTCCGCGCGCGCAGCAATACGCCGTTGAAGGCCATACCCTGCTGCTGGGCGCTGGGGGCGCGTCGCGCGCGGCGTTGGCGGCGCTCATCGAACGCGGGGCCCAGCGTCTCACGCTGGCCGTGCGTAATCCCGATCGCGCTTACGATGCGCTGATGGCCGCCGATGACCTGTGTCGTCGCGCGCATTCGGCCTGCGACATTTTGCTGATGGCGCTTTCGGATCTCGCCTCGCTGGGGTCGTATTCACTGGTAATCAACGCCACGTCCATCGGCATGGGCGATTCCGGGCTGACGCCGTTGAACGCCAGCCAGTTGACCTCGCTGCCCGATGCGTCGTTTGTATACGACGTGGTGTATGGCCGCCGTCCCACGCGCCTGATTCGTGAATGCGAGTCGCTGGGAATCGAGGCGTGTGACGGGTTGTGGATGTTGGTGCGCCAAGGCGCTGATGCTTTCGAGCGCTGGACGGGCGCGACGGTCAATGAAGAGGCGGCCCGGGCGGCCTATGACCTGCTTCGCGCTTAAGGCTTGTCGGGCCTGAGTCGGTCTAAATTTCGTACTCTTCCTGCCCGGCCACGGTAATCAGTAGTTTGCCCAGACCGATGTGAAATTTCAGCTTGCGGCCCTTGTTGCCGCCGACGTCGGCTTTTTCCATCGTGACGCCTTCGCGCGAGAGCGCCGCGCGAATAGCGACCGCGTTGCGCGTGCCGATGTTCAGACTATTGGCCGCGCCGCCGCCGAAGTTAAACAGTTGCGCCCCGCCCGCAATTCGCGCCGAGATCTGGGCGCGATCCGCGCCGCCTTCGGCGAGTTTTTCCAGCAGAGCGGGAATCGCCGTGTCGGCGTACTTGCCGATGGCGTCTTCTTCCACCAATCCCACTTGCGTGCTATCGGGCAACAGAATATGCGCCACGCCGCCGATGACGCTCTTTTTGTCGTACATCACCACGGCGATGGCCGAGCTGAGCGAGGGAATCGTAAACATCATCGCCTTGTTGGCGCTGATACGAATCTCGCCGATGGCCACGTCTTCGGTCAGTTGAATGGGCATGGCCTCAGGCTCCGCCCTTCAGCGACTGAATCATCTCTTCCACCAGATGATCCTGGGTGACCAGTTGATCCAGCGTGCGCTCAATAAATGGGGCGCTTAACTGAATGCCGAGCGAGGTGAGCGCGGTTTCGTCAAAGCCGCTCATCAGCCCGTCGCTGCCCAGGCCGCAGCCCGTCATACGGGTAAAGCAGTCGGCCAGGTGCACCAGACTCACCAGTTTATAAACGTCGACTTTGGAGCCGATTGCGGGCGGCTGCTTGGCCAGTAACGACGGCTTGTTCTTGTATTGAATGACCTTGACCAGCGTGTCGGGCAATCCCCATTTTTCGGCGATGAGTTTGCCGACCATGCAGTGGTTGAAGCCCAATACTTCCTGCTCGGCCTCGATAAAATCGATGCGTTTCTGCATCGCCAGCCGCTCAATATCCTGATAGCTGCGGCCCACGTATTCGCCAAGGACAATTTTGCCGATATCGCGCAGCAGGGCGCCGGTAAAGGCCAGTTCGGGATCCACGCCTTGCGCATGACGCGGCGCCAGATGCCGCGCGTAGACGGCGCAGGTCAGCGCGTTTCGCCACAAGGCGCCGCGATCAAGCCCATAGCCTTCAACAGGTCGATCCAGCGCAAATTTTGAGATAATGACGTAGACCATGCTCTTGAGCGTATTGAGGCCCAGGATGGCCACTGCGTCCTTGACGGTCGAGATGCGCCGGTTCAGGGCATAGGCCGCTGAATTGCACAGGCGCAGCACCTGAGTGGTCATGTCCGGGTCCACCCGGATGATAGCCGCCATGTCTTCGGCGTGCGCGTCCGGGTCTTCCATCACCTTGGTGAGGCGAAGGGCGGCCTCCGGCAATTGGGGCAGCTTCTGGACCTTGGCAATCAGTTCTTGAAGCGAAATTTTTTGGGGGGTGGTATAGGCCATCGCTCGGCTTTCCTCATTCTGGCTTTAGTTATACCATTGCGCCAACGGCGGCGGATACGGAGGCGGGCCGTAAATCCCCCATCCAGCCGACGCATCGACGCCGCATTGCGACGATTGGCGATGAAAGCCCGGATCCAATGAACCTGAGCCCCTCGCAAGCCGCCTCTACCGCGCGCCGCCTCTCGAGACGGCTGTTCCCGCTCGCACTGGCGTTATGCATGGCGGTCATTGGCGTCATTTCGGGCTTGTACTGGCGCATCGAAAGCGCCAAACGCCTGCCGACGCGCTACTCAACGCAAGAGGCCGCGCATGCCTTTCGCCTCAATCGCCAGCTTGCGGCGCGCGAACGGCTCAACGACGACCTCGCCCAGGAGATCCAGCTGCTGACCTACCAGATGGATCGCAAACTTAGCCAGAGTTACCGCCTCAGTCAGCGCCGCAAGCTGGATCGCCTGGCCGATTATACGGGGCTTCGCCTGCGCGAGGGCATGGGGGTGGAAATCATCCTGCGCGATTCTGATCGTCCGTATCGCCTCGAAGAAAATCCCAATGTCGGCATCATCCACAACATCGATATGCTGGCGGTGGTCAATCAGCTCTGGGCGTCTGGCGCGCGCGCCATTGCCCTTAACGATCAACGCATTGTGGCGGGAACCGAGATCAATTGCGCGGGTCCGGTGTTAATCATCAACCAGTCACGGATTGCCCCGCCTTTTCGGCTTCAGGCGATTGCTGAGAATCGCTCGCCATCGGAGTTTCTGGAGCGCGTGAATCGCCATGCCAGCGCTCTTAAGCAACTATCGGCTTACGGAATAGAAATCAACATGCGCGTCGCGCCGGTGCGGATTCTGCCCTATGTCCCCGCCCAAAGCGATTCCTCTCAGAGCGCCGCAGGCCCCGACGGATCGCAGACGCCCCCAGAAAAACCGGGACCGGACGCCCGCGCCTGAAACGTCGTCCTGTCGCCGCTGCGTTTTCAGCCTGAGTGCGCCATAAAAACCGACGTCTGCGCCAGATCGTCGATAATCTCCACCTCCGGCAAGCTGCGCAGAATCTGGCGTCCGTAGCCCTTGCTTCGCAGGCGCGGATCCAGAATGGCCGCCAGCCCGCGGTCGCCGCCGCTGCGAATCAACCGCCCAAAGCCCTGCTTCAGCCGAATGGTCGCCTGTGGCAGCACGTAGTCGCCAAACCAGTCGAGCCCGCGCGCCTTCATCCGGTCCACGGCCGCCTGATTCACCGGATCGTCGGGCGGCGAAAACGGGATTTTGTCCATAATCACGCAACTGAGCGACTCGCCGGGAATATCCACGCCCTCCCAGAACGTCGCGGTGGCGAACAGCACGCTATGGGGCGTCGTCTTGAACCACTCAATCAGCCGGTGCCGGGGCATTTCCCCCTGTACGCGCGCGGGATACGGCAGGCGCGGGATCAGCGCGTCGGCCACGCGCGTCATGGCGTCATATCCCGTAAACAGCGCAAAGGCGCGGCCTTGGCTCGCGCGCAGAATCGCCTCAATTTCGTCGGCGCAGGCCGGCAGGAACATCGGATCGTTGGGGTCCGGCATCGATTTGGGCAGATACAGGACGCACTGGCGCGCATAGTCGAACGGACTGGGCAGGGCCAGATCGCGCGTCTCCGGCGGCAAGCCGAGATCGCGCTTGCAGAACGCCAGCGACCGGTTTACCGACAGCGTGGCGCTGGTGAGAATCGAGGTTTTCTCCTCCCAGAGAATCGGGGCCAATCGTTCGGCGATATCCAGCGGCGTCGAGCGCAGTTCAAAATACAGGCGTTCGCGGTCAATCTCTACCCAGTTGACGCGATCGCGCGAGAAGGGGTCTTCAAGGGCGAAGCACTCCCAGCGCAGCGCCAGCCCCGCTAACTGATTCAGCAGCTTTTCGCGCTGAACGGCGCGCATGTCTTTGCCCGCGCCGCCGGGGTTTTGCGCATCCGGTTCGAGAAGCGACAATTGCTGAAGATCCATCGATTCCAGCCACAGCCGGATTTCTTCCAGGGTCGCGGTCTGCGCCGCAATCGCCGAGCGGAACCCGGGATCCGGCGACAGGCGCGAGACGGTGCGTTTGGAATCAGCCGCGCTGCGAAACAGAAAATGAAGGATCGTGGCTTCGTTTTGCGCGACCGCCGCGCTCAACGACTCGGGAATCGGCAGAATGCGCCGACTGATTTTGGCCAGCAGCTTGGTGGAGGCGAACTTGCCGACGCGATCGGTAAAGGCGTTCATGGCGTAGCGCTTGAAGTTGTGCGCTTCGTCAAAAATCACCACGTCGTGCGCCGGAAGCAAGGCCTGTCCCGAGGCCAGATCCTGCAAATACAGCGAATGATTGGCAATAATGACATCCGCCTCCGCTAGATCTTCGCGCGCGCGCCGGTAGGGATTTTCGGCGTAATAGCGGCAACGGCGGCCCAGGCAATCATCCGACTCCGATTGAACCTCCTGCCAGAGGGCTTCCGGGATGGCGATATCCAGCGATTGCCGGTCGCCATCCCATCCCATGGCGAGTTGGGATTTTAAATGCGAGACGTGTAACGATTCGGCGGCGTTGGGCGACAGCGTGCGCTCCAGTTCCTGAAGCTTCTGAATACAGACGTAGTTGCGCCGTCCCTTGACGAGTTTGACGTTGGGCTCGGCGCCGTCGAGATAGGCTTTCAAAGCTTGCGACTGCGTCAGGAACGGGAGGTCTTTATCCAGCAGTTGTTCTTGCAGGGCGATGGTTCCGGTCGCAATCACAATGGGCCGTCGCCGATGCA
Organism: Vampirovibrionales bacterium; assembly: GCA_016712355.1. Taxonomy (NCBI): domain Bacteria; kingdom Bacillati; phylum Candidatus Melainabacteria; class Vampirovibriophyceae; order Vampirovibrionales; species Vampirovibrionales bacterium. The sequence goes on from JADJRF010000005.1 coordinate 1,044,471, forward strand.
GTAAGGCCGGAATCAGATAACCGAAGGACTTGCCCGATCCGGTTCCGGCTTCGACAATCAGCGAGTCGCCGCTTTCCAGCGCTTGCCAGACGCGGGCGACCATTGTCTCCTGCGCCTTTCGGCGTTCGTAGCCGGTAAAGTCGCCCAGAATGGCGAAATAGGCGGATAAAATATCAGAACTGGCTTCCATGATGCGGCTATCTGGGGCGTTTCGGGGGGCGTGCGTTTTAGGCAGACGGCTTGCTTGCGCCGCCTGCGGGATTCGTGTCTGGCGCCAAGGGCGCAGGAACGCTAGAATAAGAAGAATCTCATCATAATCCAGCCGGATGGGGTTTGGCAGAGAAACGGCGTCGGCTTGGATATCAATGGGCGTGAATCGCAGGCGTTTATGACCCAACACGTTTCATGATCACCGTCATTCCGCTGACAGAAGGCACGGTCGGGGCGCTGGCCGGCGCTTACGCGCGCTTTGCGACTGACGCCGTTGCGCAATACCATTGGCGCAGCGAGCCCGCCCCCTTTGAAGACATGGCCCGCTCCATTGCCAGCGGCGCGCTGTGCGGCCTCATGGCGCAAGACGCCGAAGGCGAGCCTGTTGGCTGGATGCTCTACGTTGTGGAAGCGCACCGCGCCGTCGAAATCAATCTCATTGCGATTGACGAGCATCAGGCGCTCAAGCCGGCTTTCGACGCCCTGATGCGCGGCCTGCTGCAAACGCTCGCAACGCGCGACGACTGGGATTGCGTCAGCTACGCCATGTTGGGCTGTCAAGATCGCTATGCGTCCCTGGCGCCCTGGTATGGCCTGATGCCGGTGGGACAGACCATTCAGCGCTTTAATCTGGCCGACGAGATTTCAATCCCGATTCTGGCGAAGCATTACCATAGCTTGGCGCCACTGCCTGAGGATCTGCGCTTGAGCCCATGGCTCCCGGATCTGGCAGAGGCCGCCGCAGAGGCCATCGCTGAGGCGTTTGCGCGTTCTAACGACGCGCGCTGGGATCCGCGCTTTCGCTCGGTGGCGGGCGCGCGTCAGGCGGTTGCCTTTCTGCAGGAAGGCCGCATGGGCGCCGTGATGCCGCAAGCGTCTCTCATGCTGCTGAATCGGGCGGGCGCTGTCGAAGGCTTTTGCTTTTTGATTCAGGGGGACGGCATGGACGCCAATGTACCGCTGATCGGCGTTCGGCCCTCGCTGCGACATCGGGGGATGGGCATTCGCCTGCTCGCCTGCTCGCTGGTGGCGATGATCGAGCGGATTTCTGCCGGAGAAGCCTTTATTTCCGAAGTGACGGCCACGGTCGATACCGACAACTATTTCGCGCTTAAAATGTACCGTAAGCTGGGCTTTCAGGAGACCGTCCACTATCCGCACGCCTGGCTGGATCGCCAAAGCGTGGCGCGCTCCTATTACGGTCGGCGTCTGGCCGCCTATGCCGGATTCGCCTGAACGCCCGCTCGCCCCTTTCCCCAACCCCACAGGAGACGCCTTCCTTATGACGCAACCCGCTCACGGCGATTTTACCCAGCGCGCCACCCGCGTAAAAATTAATCCCGAAACCTATATTAAATTTGACGGCAGCACGCACGTGATGCTGGGCAATATTTTTTCGGAAGGTCAGGCCTTGCGCATTCAATCGGATATTCTGCTGCTGTTGTGGGACATTACCGACTGGAAAACCATGGGCGATATTCTCGACGGCTGGCCAGATCCGGTGGATCACCCCAAAATTATCAAACATTTGCAAAATCTGTACGATTGCAAAGTCGTGATCACCGATGAATCTGAACTGCGTCAGACCCCCGAAAGCGGTATTTCAGAAAAACTGGGCGGCGCAATTCATATTAACGTCGAAAACCATCACGTCATGATGAAAGATTCTGTCCGGCTGTCGGCCTATCGTCGCGCCATTGAGCGCGCCATTCGCCCCGGCGAGTCGATTGCAATGGATCTCGGATGCGGTTCTGGCATTTTAAGCTTTTTTGCCGCGCAGGCGGGCGCTCAAAAAGTCTATGCCGTGGAAAAACGACAGGATATTATTGAACTGGCAGAAGCTCTGGCGCGTGATAACGGCCTTAACCAGATTGAATTCATACAAGGCGCTTCCAGCGCGCTGAACGAGGCTCAATTTACGCCAAAGCCCGACGTGTTTATTTCAGAAATTCTGGGCAATGGCATTCTGGAAGAAAACGTCCTGGAGTTTACGCTCGATGCGCGCAAGCGTTTTCTGGCGCCGGGCGGCAAATTAATTCCAGCCCGGCTGGATATTTACGTGGTGGCGTTTCACGCGCCGATTGCTCAGGACAAGCGCCGCGAAGCCAACGAGTTTAAGGATCTCTACGGCGTCGACTACACGCTTTTTGCCGATGTTCTGTGTAATAAGGCGACGCTGCGTCTCGATAAATTCAATCCTGCGCTCTATCGCGCCATTAGCGAGCCGTTGTGCGTGCAGTCGGTGGATCTCGCCTCGTTCGAGAATCCTGTCTTCAGCCGCGAGTTTGAGCTGGAGGTCACCGAAGACGATATGAACTTTACCGGCTATTGCGCTTACTTCAAGGCGTGGCTGGACGAGGACACCGTCCTGGGCAATTCCCCCTGGGCGCCGGACACGCACTGGACGCAGATGATCTATACCATGCCGGTGACGCGCCGGGTCAAGCGCGGCGACCGCCTCAAAATGGACATCGTCTACGACGGTCGTCTGCGCATTCGCGCCTTGGGCTAGCGACTTCGCAGATCGATTTAAAATCCGGCTTTATATGTATAGCGCAGATCGCTTGGATAAGCCTGATCGATCAGACAAACCAGAGTTTCCTGCCCTTTCATGAAGGTTTCCATATACTCAGAAGAGGCTTGGATGGCGAGGAGCCATCTGAAAACCCGGTTTTTGGACTTTTGAAACGCTATAGAAGAGCTGTTGGAAAGCGCTGACCCTTTTCAACAGTTTTCCCTCATGCATAACACATTCGCCTGCTGCCGTTTGAAGTGGGTTGAAATGCCTAGAGCATTATTCAAGCCAGCAGCTAAAGATTGAGCAACTCCTCGTAGAAGCCGCCGATTTTTAAAGCCTTATCCACAAAGTGGATTTCCAGGATCCAATATCGATGGTTTCCTTGAGCATCTTGCTCAGATAACTTTAATTCATTGTCTGGATGGATATAGAGCTTTATTTCATCATCCAGAATTCGTTCATGTGGGAATTGACCAACTAAATGGCCTGCATAAGGACCACCGTACTCCCAACCGTACTTATTCGCCAATTCGCAGATCCAGTGGTAGAATTCGCTGGCTTTTATATCGGAGTTACTTTGATAATACTCTTTAGCAACGTGAAAAGCGGACTCAACATCTTGTTTGAGCTTTATTTTTCGAGGGTCTTGCCCCATCACGTAGGTTCGCCCAAAGTCAGCCTCCCAATTTTCAAAAATAGGGCCAAGATCTATAAAAACAATATCGTTGTTTTGAATCATCCTGTCAGGGGGATTTTCTTTGTAGGGATGTAACGTATTTTTACCAGCCCGAACGATCCGTTTATGCCAATATTTTTGGACTTGAAAAAGTTCTTCTGCTAATTTAAAAATCAATTGGCTTATTTCCAATTCGGTTCTACCGGCTTGGATGAGAGTTCTTCTTTCAATTTCTTGAAATAACTCTCTAGCTTTGTTTTGGGCATCTAAAAGCTTTAGAGCGTGTTCACTCAGATTGATCGTCATAATATATTATTCCCCTTTCCGCACAAGACGTTTGAGGAGACGAAGCACGTGCCGCGTTGAAGAGGAACTTGAGAAAAGGCTGTAAGTTTGGCTGGGCATGTGCTGACTGAGGCCTACTCCGGGAAACATCCGAAAGTCGAGCTTAAGGATTTTAGCACGGGTTTCGCCCGGCGAGCCGGAACATCATTCTTACTCCACAAGAATTGGCGTGTAAATACCGCTAGCGCTGATCTGCGCTCGTATTCTGACGCATCGGACCTCATCTAATTGAAACCGCCTGAAGCGCTTAAAGGCGATTGCGTTTAACCCAACCTTCTTTAAGCGCCGCCGTCAGGCGATTTCCCCACGCGGAATTGCTGGCGCTTGACGGCCATTACGTCCGGCAGGCGGCGGATGGCGTTCATGACGGTTTCCAGATGCGGCAGGTTGGCCACTTCCATCGTGAGTTCGACCAGCGCCGTATCATTGGGCAGCACGCGCACGCGCACATTAGAAACATTGGTGCGCGTATCGGCGATTTTCCCCAGAATGTCCTTGAGCATCCCCACGCGATCGATCGCATGGGCTTCGAGCCGCACGGTATGCGCCTGATTCGGGTCGGCGGAGCCGTCGCTCCAGTCCAGCGCCATCAAACGCCCCGGATTCACCTGATTCAGGTTAATACAGTCGATACGGTGGACCATGACGCCGCGCGCGCGCGTAATAACCCCGGTGATCTCTTCGCCCGGCACCGGCGTGCAGCACCGCGCCAGATGATGCACCATGCCATTCAGCCCATGAATCGCCGATTTTGCTTTGTCTGCCGGGCTGTGACGCTTGCTCTGGTAACGATTGATCCGGTTCAGCGCTTCTTCGTGCGTGGCGACGGCCTGCGATTTCTTGAGCCGGTTTATCACCCGCGTCAGATTTAATTCACCAAAGCCGATGGCGGCAAAAAGGTCTTCCAGGCTGACATAATTTAATTCGCGGGCAATTGTTAATAACTCGCCGTCCCGCAGGGCGTCTTCCATCTTGGCCCGCGTGAGCGTTTCTTCCAGCGCGCGGCGGCCCTGTTGCTCGTATTCGTCTTTCAGGTTGCGTTTAAACCATTGGCGAATCCGGCTCTTGGCGGTCTGGGTCTGAACAAAATTAATCCAGTACAGGCGCGGCGTCGATTTCTTGCTGGTAATAATTTCCACGATATCGCCATTTTTCAACCGCGTATCGAGCGGCGCCATTTTGCCGTTGATCAGCGCGCCAGTGCACGTGTGGCCAACTTCGGTGTGAATCCGATACGCGAAATCCACCGGCGTCGATCCCTTGGGCAGATCGATGACGCGCCCCTTGGGCGAAAAAACGAAGACTTCATCGCGAAATAAATCGAGCTTGACGGCCTCGACGTAATCGGAGGCGTCGTGGGCTTCGTCCTTCATTTCAAGCATCTGGCGCAGCCACGACAGTTTGGCGTCGATCGCGCTGTCGGCGGCCTGAGACCCGCCGGCTTCCTTGTATTTCCAGTGCGCGGCAATCCCGTATTCGGCAATGCGATGCATGTCCTGCGTGCGAATCTGCACTTCCAGCGGGCGCCCGCTCGGGCCGATGACGGTTGTGTGGAGCGATTGATATAAATTGCTTTTCGGCATGGCGACGTAATCTTTAAAACGCCCCGGAATCGGTTTTAAAGCATTGTGAATGACGCCCAGCGTTTCATAGCATTCTTTTTCGCTGGCGACGATTACCCGAAGCGCGCTGATATCATAAATGTCCTGAAGCGCCTTCTGCTGCACCGCCATTTTTTTATAGATGCTGTAATAATTTTTGACGCGCCCTTTTACAATCGGTTGAATGCCCATAGCGGTTAATTGCGTCTGAATTTTATCAATGATTTCGGCAATAGCGCCTTCGCGTTCGTCGCGCGACTGGGCCAGTTCGGTTTCAATCTCGCAAAAGGCGTCCGGCTTGAGGAATTTCAGCGACATATCTTCCAGTTCGGCCCGGATGCGCCCCATCCCCATGCGGTTGGCCAGCGGCGCGAAAATTTCCAGCGTTTCAGCGGCGATTTTAAGCTGTTTTTCCGGCTTCATGTGATCCAGCGTGCGCATGTTATGAAGCCGATCGGCCAGTTTCACCATCACCACGCGCACGTCGTGCGCCATGGCCAGAAACATGCGCCGGAAGTTCTCCGCCTGTCGGTCCTCGGCAGAAGTGAATTCAAATTTGCCGAGTTTGGTGACGCCTTCCACCAGTCGCACGGTTTCGTCGCCAAAGCGCTCGCGGATCTCAGCAGGCGTGGCCGACGTGTCTTCCAGCGTGTCGTGCAGCAGACCCGAGACGATGCTGTCGGCGTCTACGGGAATTTCCGCCAGAATCAGCGCGACGCTGACCGGATGCACGATATAGTTTTCCTGATTCTTGCGTTTTTGCCCCGCATGCTTTTCCTGTGCGTATAGAAAAGCCGCCTGTACGCGGGCTAAATCCGCCGCCGGGCGATCCTGCTCGCGCAGCAGTTGCATTAGCGCGTCAAACAGAACCGTTTCGCGAAGCGGCTCGTTTGCGGCAGATTCGTACAGAGCGTCTGACACAGGATGCATCCATCGCCGGGGCTAACAAGAGGGCGTCAACAGGCGCGTAGCTTTATTGTACCCGATGCCGCCTTGCGACGCAGCGCTCGAACGGGGGAGATTACCGCTGTGCGTCGATAAAATCGCAAATCTGACTAAACGCGCTTTCCCCGCCGCGCATCATGCCGTTATAGCGTTTTTTGCCGCTGGCGTCGACGACCCACCCGCGGGCGTTATGATCGGCTCCTTCCAGCGCCAGTAATTGCGCCTGAGGATTGTGCCTGCAGATGCGCTCGTAATTGCGCAGGCCCTGATGAAACTCCGTCACGCGGTCCGCCCCGCCATGAATCAGCAGCAAGGGTTTGGCCATCAGCGCCGGGCTATTGGCCATCAGCGCCGCCGGGCGCACCGCGTCCACGGCTGCCGGTAGGCGTCGTCGCCACGGGCCGCGCGCGTCTTCCACGCTCAGGCGAAAACGCCTGGCGAAATGACGCAGCGCCTTGGCAGGCCAGGCCTTCAAGAGCAGGCTGCTGCGCGGGCGCGCCGAAATCATCGCGCGCAATTGACTGGCGACGAAATCCGATAACGCATGATACGGGCTGTCCAGAATAACGGCGTCCAGTTGGCGGGTCAGTCGCGTCAAGGCCTCTTGCCCGCCGGGTCGGCCCGGGGCCATCGCCCACGGCGCTGCCATCAGGGCGGCGGCGCCCATCGAGTGGCCGTAATAAACCAGCCGCTCGCTTTGCGCGGGATAATGCGCGCGCACGTAATCGACGGCGGCTGCAATGTCGCGCCCCTCTTCCAGCCCGAACGTGGTTTGCGAGCCTGAACTGCGGCCATGGCCTCTAAAATCAAACAGGAAGACGTGATACCCGCGCCGTCTCAAGGCGTCGGCCAGCGGGGCCATGTTCGTCCAGCGCGAGGTATAGCCATGGCCCATGACAATCGCGCGATTCCCGGCGCCGGCGGCTGGCATCCAGCGTCCTGATAACAGGACGTTGGGTTCGACGCTGGCAAAGGCAATCGGATCAGAGATAGGCGCAAAACGTTGTTTTGCCTCGCGCTCGCTGATGCCCGGCAATCGCCCGGGATTCATGGCCATGCGCACGCGGCGAAACAGGCGCGGATGAAAGGCGACGTAGCCAAACGCTTGCGCCAAGGGGTCGTAGAACAGGCGATCCGCCCACGAGGGCTTGACGCGCGTTTCTGCCGAGAGCTCGCCGCCAAAACGCGGCGTGGGCGCCTGAGAAACCACGCGCGTTTGGGGTCTCGTTTTAATCGCGGGCATGACGCGGGCTTGCAAGCCCGCGTCATGCAGCGAATAGAGGGGTGAAATGGTCATCAGCGCACGCGTGATCCCGCGTCTTCCCGGAGCGACGTAAAAGGCATCCACCCCTTGAAAACCCGCTCAAGGCGCGCGATTGCTTCCCTGACTCTGGCTTGCGCTCTGGCCGCAGACGCTTATCCCTGAACCACTTCCAGAATCAGCGGCGGCGGCGACACTGGCGTCGACGAAAACGTAAAGGCCGCGCGCACGCGCGCCAGCGCATCCGCATCGCCCGCCCCGTGGCCTACATGCAGTTCAACCAGCGTCTCGCCCGCTTCCACGGGATCGCCGACCTTCTTGAATAACATCACGCCCGCGCCGGGGTCGATGGGCGATTCCTTGGTCTGGCGTCCAGCCCCCACCAGTTTGGCGGCTTCGGCGATCAGGAGCGGGTCGATGGCGGCGACGTATCCCGATTCCCAGGCCGGCAGCATATTGACGCGCGCGGGCTGCGGCATCAGCGCGGGATCCGACAACGCGTCCACGTCGCCGCCCTGGGCTGCCGTCATCGCGACGAACTTGCCGTAGGCCGAGCCGTCGGCTAACGAGGCTTGCAGCCGTTCGCGCGCCGCCTCGGCAGAAGGGGCCAGTCCCGCTTTGGCCAGCGTGACGGCGCCCAGCGTCAGGCACAACTCGGTTAAATCTGCGGGCCCCTGACCTTTGAGCGTCTGAATCGCCTCGGTCACTTCAATTGCGTTGCCAACGGCATAGCCCAGAGGCTGATCCATCGACGAAATCACCGTGATAAACGATTTCCCCAACCGTTCGCCCACGTCGCGGCACATTTTGGCCAGCGCCTGAGCTTCTTCGCGCGTTTCTGCGAAGGCCCCGCGACCGGCCTTGATATCGAGCGCAATCACGGAGGCGCCGGCGGCGATTTTCTTGGACACGACCGAGGCCGTGATGAGGGGGATATCATCGACGGTCGCGGTGACGTCGCGCAGGGCGTACATTTTGCCGTCTGCCGGGGCGAGGTCCTCTGTCTGGCACGACAGCGCCAGGCCGATGCGCTGGACTTGCGCGCGCATTTCATCGGCGGTGAGCGAGGCGTTCAGGCCGGGAATGGCCTCCAGTTTGTCAATGGTGCCGCCGGTAAAGCCCAGCCCGCGCCCTGAAAGCTTGGCGATTTTGGCGCCGCAGGCCGCCAGCATCGGCGCGAGGGCCAGCGTGGTCTTGTCGCCGACGCCGCCGGTGGCGTGCTTGTCGACCAGCGCGCCGCCAATCCCGGAAAAATCGAGCGCGCGTCCCGACGCGACAAACGCCTCGGTCAGCCAGACGGTTTCATCCATGTTCAGGCCGCGCAGACAGGCGGCCATCAACCATGCGGCGATCTGATAGTCAGCGGCGCGGCCCTGCATCATCGCCTCGCACAGGGCGAAAATCTCTTCGCGGGTATGGGTCCGTCCGCGTCGTTTTTGGTCAATAATATCAATTACGCTGATCATCGTGGTTAGCGCTTCCCGCAATTCCGGCTGACTTGGGCGTTTCGCCCATCGTGATTTTAAACCAAACCCGTTCGCCCGGATCCGCCCTTCGCCGTTTGGATGGTCTTGCTGTTGGACGCTCCCGTTGACGCGATCGCTCTTTCTCGCCGCCTGACCGACAGCGCGGCGGCGATTCGCGCCGTATGCCAGACGCCTGCGCGCGTCGGGCTGATTCTGGGCTCTGGCCTCGGGGCCGTCGCCGACGCCCTGCCCGATGTTCGTCGCCTGCCGTTTGCGCACATTCCGCATTTTGCGCCGATGGGCGTTGAAGGCCATGGCGGCGTGATGGCGATAGCGGCGCCGGGCGGACTCGGCGTCATCGCCCTGCAAGGGCGTTATCATTACTACGAAGGCCACGACATGGCCGCTGTCACGTATCCCGTACGCGTGTTGCGCGCGCTGGGCGTCACGACGCTGATCCTCACCAATGCCGCCGGCGGCGTGAATCCGGCCTTTGGCCCGGGCGATCTGATGCTGATGGTCGATCACCTCAACCTGATGGGCGTCCACCCGCTGCGCGGTCCCAACGACGCGACGCTTGGCCCGCGTTTCCCCGATATGACCGGCGCCTATGATCCTGTTTTGCGCCAAATGGCGCGCGAAGCGGCCCAGGCGACTGGCGTTTCGCTGAAAGAAGGCGTCTATGCCGCGCTCAGCGGTCCGTCCTATGAGACGCCCGCCGAAGTGCGCATGCTCAGGACGCTGGGCGCCGACGCCGTGGGCATGTCCACGGTGCCGGAAGCGCTTGTGGCGCGTCATGCGGGCATGCGCGTGCTGGGTCTCTCGTGTATCTGCAACGCCGCCGCCGGATTGGGCGATGCGCCGTTGTCCCATGAAGACGTGCTGGCCGCAGGCGAGCGCGCAAAACCCCGCTTTCAGGCGCTGCTGTTGACGATTCTTCAGCGACTGGCCGCAGAAGCCGATGCGGCAATGGACTCGAAAGGATTGAAAATTTCTCCATGACCCAACTCCCTCTGGAAGCGCGCATTCAAGCCGCCTTCGACCGACAGTTCCCCTTTACGCTCGATGATTTTCAGCAGGAGGCCATCGCGCAAATCGCCGAAGGCCATAGCGTGGTGGTCTGCGCCCCGACCGGCAGCGGCAAGACGCTGATCGCCGAATACGCGCTGATTCGCGCGATGGAAACCGGTCGCGCCATCTTCTACACCACCCCGCTCAAAGCCCTCAGTAACCAGAAATTCCACGACTTCGGCCAGGCCTACGGCGCCGAAAACGTGGGGCTGCTCACCGGCGATACGTCCATTAATCGCGACGCGCCGATTATCGTGATGACGACTGAAATCTTCCGCAACATGCTTTATGGCCTGATCGACGACAGCCGCCTGCTGGATCGCGTGGCCTACGTGATTCTCGATGAATGCCACTACATGAATGACGCGCAACGCGGCACCGTGTGGGAGGAAAGCATCATCTACTGCCCGGAATTCATCCAGATTATCGCGCTGAGCGCCACGGTGGCCAACGCCCATGAGCTGACCGACTGGATTAACGAGGCCCATCACGACACGCGGCTCATTATGAGCGATTTTCGGCCCGTGCCGCTGCGTTTCTTCTATTACAACCGAAAAGATCTGGCCCCGCTGCTGGAGCGCGACGGCCAGATGAACCGTAAACTGAAGTTTGAAGATCGCAGTCGCGGCGCCGGTAAAAAGCAGCGTCCCTACGTACCCAACGCGCTGATCGAAGAAATGGCCGAGCGTCACATGCTCCCGGCCATCTTCTTTACCTTCAGTCGCGACGGTTGTGACAAGGCGCTGCGCGAGACCCATGGCCTGCGACTGGTGACGCGCGACGAGGCCCAGGCGCTGGAAGAAGCCGTTGACAGCTTTGTGCTCCAGTATCCGTTTCTGGCCCGGCATGCGCATCTCGATGCCCTCAAACGCGGTGTGGCGAGCCATCATGCGGGACTGCTGCCCGCCCTGAAGCTCTTGGTGGAAAGGCTCTTTCAACAAGGCCTCATTAAAGTCGTCTTCGCCACCGAGACGTTGGCCGCAGGGATTAACATGCCTGCGCGCGCGACCGTCATTACCACGCTGTCCAAACGGACGGATCACGGCCATCGCCTGCTGAATGCAAGCGAATTCCTGCAAATGTCCGGTCGCGCGGGCCGTCGCGGCATGGACGAGGTCGGCTACGTCGTCGTCGTGGGGTCGGCTTACGAAGGCGCGCCCGAAGCGGCCCTGCTCGCCACGAGTCAGGCCGATCCGCTCAACAGCCAGTTTACGCCGACCTATGGCATGGTCCTGAACCTGCTGCAACGGCACGGGCTGGAAGAAGTCGAGTTCCTGATCTCCAAAAGCTTCGGCCAGTTTACGTGGGAGCGCCGCATGGCCCCGCTGCGCGAAGAAACCGATGCCAAGCGCGCGCAATTGGCGCAGTATCACGCCATTCTCGAAGAGGCCGGGCTGACCGAAAAAAGTTTTGGCGATCTCCTGAAAGTCCGCGCGCTGGTCCACGACAGCCATCGGGCGATCCGCACGCTGAAAACCCAGATCAAGCGCTACGGCAACGCCCCGGAAATCGCCGCCCAGTTGTCGCGCGAACAGGGCAAGCTCGCCAATCTGGAAACCACGCTGCATGCGGCGCCCTGTAATATTTCCGGCCTGCTGGCGCGTCACAAGCGCCTCGACGTTAAACTCTGGAAGCTCAAACGCGAAATCCGCGGGATGGAAAAGCGCCTGGACGAAGACCATGGCTATTACTGGCGTCGGTTTCTGGGCCTGTACGAACTGCTGAAAGAAATCGGCCAGCTCGACGAGCGCGACAAACCCGCCCCCGCCGGGATACTCACCGGACAGATTCGCGCGGAAAACGAGCTGTTCGTCTCCATGCTGATTCAGGACGGGGCTTTTGAAGGCCTGATGCCTTCTGAAATGGCGGGCGCAGCCTGTGCGATGAGCTTTGACAGCAACCGCGAGAATCTCTACAGCCACTTTCCGACGTCTCCCGCCACGCAGGCGGCTTTATCCACTGGGCTTCAGGCGGCCAAGCGCTTGCGCCGCCTTCAGGAAAAACATCGCGTGCAGGCGCCGATTCTGCTCAATCCGGTGGCCAGCGGCCTCATTGAGGCTTGGGCGCAGGGCCTGCCCTGGGATCAGGTGACGTCGGCGACCAACATCGCGGAAGGCGATCTCGTACGTATTGTGCGTCGCACGGCCGATTTGCTGCGGCAATTCAGCCGGATTCCCGGCATGCCGCTGAGTGTGGCGCAGGCCTCGCGCGCCGCCCTGCCGCTGATTATGCGCGACCCGGTGCGCGAGGTCGAAATGCCAATCCCTGCCGAGGAGCCGCCGCCGCTGGCGGATCCTGCGTCAAGCGGCATCGCGCCCGAAAACGCGGCCCCGCCCGCGCCCGCTGGCTAAACGCCGCCGTCCTGTCTTGCCGCCCGCTCCCCCGCGTGAGGGAAGTCTGGGGCGCAAACGGCTGAATTGTTAAATTTTATAACGCCCTCGCCGATACCCCCGGCGAATGGGCGAAAACTCGCCATACTCTAAAATGCGCCTCCTGCCGTTTGGACGATATCTATCAGAAAGGACGCCTCCCCCATGGTTTTAGAAGGACGCCTGACGTATCAGGGCGATGGGATGAGCATCTCCACCCGCGCGATGAACGCCACTACCACGTTGATGAACATCCACACGGATAACATCGCGCATTTCGGCCTGCCGGGCTATCAGCGACGCACCCCGGTGGTCACCTCATTTATCGAATATCTCGGCGCCAATGCGGTCGACAAGGCCGTCGATACGCAGGTGGGCCGGATCCGAAAGTCCGGTAATCCGCTCGACGTAGCGCTGTTTACCCAGGGTTATTTCCAGAAACGCCTGCCGTCGGGCGCGGTGGAATTGACGCGCGACGGTCGCATGCGCCTCGATAAAGACGGCTTTCTGCTCTCGCTCGACGGGCGCCCGGTCCTGGGCGCCAATGGCGCGCCGATTCGCTTTCCGCTCATTCCCGCCAACCCGGAGCGCGACATCCTGATTAACGGCAGCGGCGATATTCGCGTCTACGATGAAGCCTCGACCAAGACCCTCGATGTCGGCCGCCTCGGCGTCGTCCAGCAGGACGGATCGGCCTTAAGCGCCATCGACGTGCGTCAGGGCCATGTCGAAGACTCTAACGTGATGCTGCAAAACGAATTTGTCAGCCTCTTGCCGCTGCGTCGCCAGTTTGAAGCCAACCGACAGCTTTTTATCATGCAGAGCGACACGCTCTCGCGCACGATTCAGGAATTGGGCCGTCCGTCGTAATCGCGCGAGATTGGCTTGCTCTCCTGCCCCATCTGCTCCGTCGCCTGAGGGAGGGCTGAGCCATGAAGGCGCGCGACGCCCCTCCGCTTGATGGACATTCGGGCCGCAGGGCGGCTAATTGTTAAATTTTATAAAGCTATTGGCCGAAACCACGGCAAATCCCGCAAAGCTCGCCACAATCTAAGGGCCTGAATGCCGTCGCGTTAGGTCCTGCGGCGCCCGGCTCGCAGGGTCTCTGAGCAAATCCGATTCATTTTGGACGCACGTACACGCAGCAGTCACTAGCAGAGGGGAAGACGCCATGATCCAGAACATCATGACCCAGGCCGTGGACGCCGCCAATCGGCAGTTCGAGACGCTGGATCGCGTGGCGCAGAACGTCGCCAACATTAATACCACCGGTTACAAGATCAAGCGCTTTGAGCAGTACATTCGCCCCGGCGGCGAAGTGGCGGGCGTCGAGCGTCAAGACTACTCGCAAGGCTCGCTGATGGTCAGCAACCGCGAACTCGACGTCGCCATCGACGGCCCCGGCTTCATTCCCGTCACCCAGCCCGATGGCGTGACGGCCTTTACGCGCGACGGCAGCTTCAGCAAAAACCGCGACGGCTATCTGGTCACCCAGTACGGCGATCTGGTCGGCGAAGGCATTCAGTTGCCGGTGAATTACGACAAACTGCAAATCACCGCCAGCGGCGAGGTCAAGGCCCTCCTGCCGGGCAAACTGGAGCCGACCCTGCTGGGCAAAATCAAGGTCGTGAATTTCGCTAACCCCGAAGGCCTGCAATCGGCGGGTTACAACAAGCTCTTGCCCACCGAGGCCTCTGGCGAGCCGCAGCCGACGGGCGAAAACGTCGCCCTGAAGCAGGGCATGGTCGAGCGCGCCAACGTCAACGTCCTGTATCAAATCGATCAGGTGCTGCGCCTCAATGCAGGCGTGCTGTCGAACATGCGTATCGCCAAATTCACCGATGAAATCTATCGCCAGTCGGTCAACCTCAAGCAGTAACGCCGCCCACGCCTGAGAGGCCTGTTTCATGTCGTTTGAACCCTTCGCCAAATTTGCGCCCATCGCCGAGACGCTCAGCGGGCTGTCCTATAGCCAGCAACTGGTTTCGAGCAATATCGCCAATGCGCAGACGCCTGGCTATACGGCCAAAAACGTTAGTTTCGCTGACGTCATCAGCAGCCAGAACAGCCCGTTTGAAACGCGCCTGAGCAAAGAAATGGGAAAAACCTGCCAGCCCCTGTCGATGGTCGATTCCGGCGAGCCGGTCAATCTCCAGCAACAAATGATTCTCATGCAGAAAAACATGCTCTTTTACAGCATGGCCACGCGCCGCGCCGCGACGATCTTCAACACCCTGCGCACGGCCAGCCAGATCGGGAGGTAACGGATAAATGACGCTTAACAGTTCGTTCGATATCGCCTCTCAGGGCCTCGACGCTTCGTCTTCGCGCCTGCAAACGCACGCCAATAACATCGCCAACCTCAACACGCCCTATTACCAGCGCAAGATCCCGATTCTGGTTGAGAACAACGAAACGACGTTTGAAAACATCCTGGGCCAGATGCGCAACGGCGTGCTGAAGGCCGGCATCAGCGCCTCGCCGGGCGGCGTGGAGATGGCGGGCGTGGCGCTCGACCCGACCCCCGGCCGTCGCGTCTATCAGCCTGGCCATCCGCAGGCCGATAAAGACGGCTACGTCACGTATTCCAACGTCAACCCGCTGACCGACATGGCAGACGCCACCGTCAGCCAGCGCGCCTACGAGGCCAATCTCGGCGTGATCAGCATGGCGAAAGCCATGGCCAACCGCGCCCTTGAAATCGGCCGGGGCCAATAGGGAGCTAATCGCGCGTCATCATGATGAGCAGCGGATCGTCTATGGGAATCAGCGGCCTGATGGCCGGCGGCGGCATCGAGTCAATCGACGCCCGCATCCAGCAAATCGAAGCCATGATTCGCAGCGTCGAAGGGTCCCGAAAGCCCGCCGTCGGCGCAAGCGGCAAACCTGCCGGGGCGTTCAGCGCGCAGTTACAACGCAGCGCCGTCGCTGGCGGCGGATTCCCCGGTATGGCGCAAGCCCCGACCGGCACGATGGCTGAGCGCGCCAAGGCCCTGCAACCGCTGATTCAGCAATATTGCGACCAGCACGGCGTCGATTCCGCGCTGATTACCGCGCTGGTGCGGCAAGAATCCGGTTTTAACCCGCAAGCCGTCTCCGGCGCCGGCGCCTGCGGCCTGATGCAACTGATGCCCGCCACCGCCAAATCCCTCGGCGTCCAAAACGCCTTCGACCCGGCGCAAAACCTGGAGGCGGGTATTCGCTACTTCAAGGGCAAACTATCCGAATTCAACGGGAATATTCCGCTGGCGCTGGCCGCCTATAACGCGGGTTCCGGCGCCGTGGCGCGCCATGGCGGGGTGCCGCCCTACCGCGAAACCCAGCAATACGTCCGCAACATTCTGGGCGCCTACCTGCGCCAGAAGCAACAGGCCTGACGGCCGCTTGGGAGCGCTTCGATGAAATCCCCTTACGTCAATCAGCTCAGTATGGGCGACGGCTTCTCGCTTAAGACGAGCGGCGCGCTCAAAGGCAGCCTCACGCATTTCGCCGCCCCCTCTGTCTCGGGCGCTGGCGGGCCGTCGTTTAAAAACGTGATGATGAAAACCGTCGAAGGCTTGAATTCTACCGTCAACGCCCCCGACAAAATGATGCAGGAAGCCATCACCAACGGCACGTACGACGTCCACGACGTGATGATCGCCAGCGCCAAGGCCGAACTCGCTGTGACCATCGCGTCGCAGATCACGACCAAGGTCGTGCAGGCTTACGATAAAATCCTGCAAATCCAGATTTAGCGCGTATTCAGGGCCATTCTGGCGAGGCAAAGCCAGGCGCAAATAATCGCCATGGGGGAGATGACTGGGCAAAAGGGCATGATTTTGCTACAGTCATAACTGACTGCTGACTGATATTGTCCCCTGTGGAGAGCCTCCCCATGATTGCTTCTGTCGCGCGCTTTGGCGTGTCGCCTCTCGATGACGTTTCCGTCCCGAATGCCGTTCAGCAAAAGGCCCGCACGTTGCGCGCGCTCTATTACGCTTCTCAAGAATCGTTGCCCTTACGGGCTGCTAGCGACGATGGGTCAAAACAGGTTTGCCTCGTCCAAACCGAGTCCGGTTTTGAGCTAGAGGCCACGGGCTTTCGCAGGTCGCCAATGACCGTTCGATTGACCAGCAATTTCGTCCCCATTGCCCATCCGGCATGTTTGCTTATGCGCAACGATATTTTTGTTAAGGCTGCCGATTTGCTGATCGCGGCTGCGTCCCAATCTTCTAAGACCTCAGACGCGGACAAGTGGGATAGGCATCCGCAGTTCCTCAATCGGGATTGATAGCAAGCGCGGGCGCCGTTTTTACCCCATGGCGCTTGCATGCGCCTATGATTTTGTTATTGTTGTAGCGGATTGTCTGGCAATCCGTTTGCTGTCCTCCACCTATGGAGAATGAACCTTATGATGATCTCGCCCATCGCGCGTTTCGGCGCGTCAAAGCCTCCCAGGCGTTCCGACTCTACTCCAGTAACAGAGTTGTCTCTTCAGCAGCTTGCTCAAGAGTTCAGACTTGCTATCACGGAGAGGAATAACGGAAACGTAACAACGAAGCTCCAGCCTTGGGAAATAAGACCGAAAGGTCAAACACTCATGTTCGCTGAGCTCATGTATGGACCTGCGATCTACGTGAAGCCCACTGGAGAAAAACCGATCCTGATTCCTCTGCTAGAGGATCTTCTCCCAAGGGATCCCTCGCAAAACGACCTTTACCGTCAAGCGGTCGAGCACTTTGTGTCAAGGATGAGAAAATAAGCGGCGCGGGGCGCCCCCCTTCCGGGCGGCGTCCCGCGCCGGATTGATGTCAATACCCGCTCCCTCAGGCCGCATGCGGGTTGGGGGAGCGGGCGGTTTTATATTCATTCATAAACGCGCAGCTTTTAAGCCCCTTTAGTTTTTATTTATATGTCAGGTATCGCTTGTATGGGTTTATGATGAATGACGCCACAACACCGCTGTTGCACGAACGCCTTGCGCGGCGTGGCGCGTTGTTGGACGTCTCTATGGACATAGCAGAGGGTGACGGCTGATGGCTTCCAAATCGCCTTACGGAGAACTCGAAAAATGGCTGGGCCGTAAATACGCCCAGGATCTCAGCAACGCGCAACCCGTGCGCGACCTGCGCAACGACGCCCGCGACGTTCTCTATGGCAGCATGGACGTGCTGGCGATGATGGCCAAACTGGATCTCGCCCGTTCAGGACCGTCTGCAACCCGAAAAGGCGTGGCGTAAGGCCTCGCCACATGCTTTGAGACGGCGCGCCCGCGCGCGCTCGCCACGACCAGCCGGAAGGAACCTCTGATCGCAGGGGCTTCAAACGACGCTGGCGCACGCCCTGTTCGCTCAGGCCGCGCCCAGCCCGCTGGTCGCCCCGAGCGCGCCGCACTGCGTCGGCGGCCCCGCGCGTTACACTTCGCCGACGGCGTGATTCACTTCGCCCAGCGTCAAAAATTGCAGCATATTGCTGGCGCCCGGCACCGATGTGGCGCCAGCGCAGTACAGCACGTCGTCGCCGGCCTTGAGAATCTTGCGGCAGAGAATTTCGAACTCTCCCAGATGAAACGTTTCGGTCGATGTCGCCCCGTACGGGACGTACAGCGGCACGACGCCCCACAGCAGCGTCATGCGGTTGCAGACTTCGCGCGACGGGGTGAGCGCAATAATGGGCTGCGGGGGCTTGAGCTTGGAAAGACGCTGGGCCATGCGGCCCGAATGCGACAACACCACCAGCGCTGAGGCGTTGGCCTTGGTCGAGGCGTAAAACGCCGCGTGTGCAATCGCATGATGAAAATGCGGCGAGCGCACGTAACTGGCCTCATAATTCGGGGCCACGCTGCGCAGGGATTGATAATGCTTTTCAGACTCGACAATCACCCGCGACATCATCTCCACCACGGTCAACGGATGATCGCCCATGGCCGTCTCGCCGGACAGCATCAGCACGTCGGCTCCGTCAAACACGGCGTTGGCCACGTCGCTCACTTCAGCGCGCGTGGGATAGTCGGAATGGATCATCGATTCGAGCATCTGCGTGGCGACAATAATCGGCTTTTCCGCCAGATTCGCCTTTTCAATCAGTTGCTTCTGCACCACCGGCACTTGTTCTGGCGACAGCTCGACGCCGAGATCGCCGCGGGCGACCATCAGCGCAAAGGCTTCTTCGAGAATCCGGTCGAGATCTTCCAGCGCCTGGGGCTTTTCAATCTTGGCGATGATCGGCGGCGGCTCGCAGTGGCAATACTCGCGAATATACGCCTTGAGATCCGCCAGATCCTGTCCGCTGCGAACGAACGACAACGCCAGAAAATCCACTTTTTCGGCCATGGCAAAGGACACGTCGGCCTTGTCCTTTTCGGTGAGCGCGTCAAAGTGCATCGGCAGACGCGGGACGTTAATGCCCTTGTTTTCGGTCAGCATCCCGCCGTGAATCACGCGGCAAAGCGCTTCTTTCGTCGATTTCTTCTCGATCACTTCCAGGCGAATCAGCCCGTCGCTCAGCAGCACTTCGGAACCCGGCTGCAAGGCGGCCAGCAACTGCGGATTATCCGTCGTCAGGGTCTTGGCGTTGCCCGGCTTATCGGACGATTTCAGCCCAATGGTTGAATTCGGCGCCAACTGCACCGGCTTCTGACCTTCCAGCTTGCCGATGCGCAGCTTGGGGCCCTGCAGGTCGACGATAATGCCGATGGCCTGTCCCAATTCTTCAGACGCCTGGCGAATCTTACGGATGCGCTCGCGGTGGCTGTCATGATCGCCATGGGACATATTGAGGCGAATCACGCTGACCCCGGCCCGTTTCAGGGCCTTGATGGCGTCCATATCGTCGCAGGCGGGGCCCAGCGTGGCGATGATTTTAGCGCGACCCGGCGCAATGAAATGCGCACTCACCGGACACCGGTCCATAAAAGCGGCCTATCGTCCTTCCTGCTCGGGTTCAGCCGGGATACGATGGTCCGTGACCTTGACGTCCGGGCCCGAAAGCTCCTTCACCACGTCGCTCGGTCCGTATCGCAACTGCCAGCCGTCCAGCCCGTCGTTTTTGGGAATGTTGTAAATCAGCACTTTCTCAATCTCAAAGCCCGCATGCACGGGCGATTCCGGGTTGATAAGGCGCTGTTCGGACTCTTTGCCGAATTGCTCGATGAAGGCCTTGTCCATCTCCGGCTCGACGCCCTGCTCATAGACCGGCGTCGTGGCGCCCTCGGCGTTTTTCTTGCGCAGCAGAAAATCCTTCAGGTCGAATTTGACGTCGCCCGCCGTCTCGTTTTTCAGCGTCACGCCCACCAGCAGATATTGCCCGCCGTCGCTGAGCTTGCTGCCCAGTTGCGCCATTTGATCGACGCTGCGAACCGTTAAGCTCACGCGCGTCCCCTGGGTCGCCGGGGCTTGCTGCGAAGGCGTCGCAGGCGGGGGAGGCGCGCCGCCGCAGGCGCTCATTGCCGTCAGCGCAATCAGCGCGCCAGCCGTCAGGCCCGCGTGCCACACGGATGCAGAAAATCGTTTTGCCATAGCGCGTTTCATCCCATTGAATTACGTGCGTCTAAACAGTCGGGGGGGGGGCTGAAAGCAGCCGAAGTCAATCCGCTCAGCGAGAGCGCCCTCTATCCAGTAAAAGCGTCTGCCAACCAGTTTACCGTATTTTCTCGCCGTGAGCGCATCCGGTCAAGGCGGCGATGCCGCAAAGGCCTTCTTGCTGCAAATAGCGCCTGAGATCGCGCGTCAGCGAGGCGAATATCTCGGGCGAGCGAAAACAGGCCGTCCCCACCTGTACCAGCGACGCGCCCGCCATGATAAATTCCAGCGCGTCCTCGACGCTGGCGATGCCGCCGACGCCAATAATCGCCAACTCCGGCAATTCCCGATGAATCTCCCAGACGCAGCGCAGCGCGATGGGCTTCAGGCCCGGCCCGCTGTAGCCGCCGGTCGCCCGCGCCAGAATCGGCGCCCGTCGACGGAGATCAATCGCGCAGCCCAGCGCCGTATTGACGGCGCTCACGCCTGCCGCGCCGGCTTGGGCCGCCGCTTCGGCCAGCGGGACGATACTGCCGACGTTAGGCGTGAGCTTGGCAAAGACGGGCTTATCGGTTTGCGCGCGCGTCTGCGACACCACGGCGCGAATGGTCTCAGGGGCCGCGCCAAAATCCACGCCGCCGTGGGCGACGTTGGGGCAGGATAAATTCAGTTCCAGAGCTGTGATAAGCCCGCTATTGGGATGCGACTCCAGCAGGGCGGTCATTTCGGCGAAGGCTTCAACCGACGGCGCTGACATACTCAAGAAAACGGGCAGGCCGTAAGCGGCCCACGCCTCGGCCTCGTCGTCGAGAAACGCGCCGATCCCCGGATTCTGAAGC
Organism: Vampirovibrionales bacterium; assembly: GCA_016712355.1. Taxonomy (NCBI): domain Bacteria; kingdom Bacillati; phylum Candidatus Melainabacteria; class Vampirovibriophyceae; order Vampirovibrionales; species Vampirovibrionales bacterium. The sequence continues at coordinate 1,065,274 of JADJRF010000005.1, forward strand.
CCGATGCTGTTGAGCATGCCCACGCCGGGCAGCTCCACGGCGCGCGGCCCGGGATTGCCCGCGCGCGGCTGCGGCGTCACGGTCTTGACGACCAGAGCGCCCAGCGCGCCTTTCAGGGGCAAAATGGCATTCAGCGCGTCTGGATAAAAACAGCCTGACGCGTTCAGAATCGGCGTGTCGAACGTCAGTCCGGCCAGCGTCACGCGTAAATCAGGTGTCTGCTGGCTCATAACAGGTCTCCGCACGTGGCGGCGCGCGTCTCGACCGTGCATGACGCCGTTTCGCCCGGCCATAGAATATCCTTGGGATCGAACACGGGCCCTTCCAGGCAGGTCTTGACCGGCAGCGCGCCATCGCGGCGAAACGTCACGCATCCGCCGCATGCGCCTGTGCCGCAGGGCATCATGATTTCCAGCGAAACTTCTTGCGCAATCGCCGGATTAAATGCGCTCAGCCAGGCGCTGACAGCGCGCATCATCGGCGTGGGCCCGCAGATGGCCGCGCGCGTGATGCCGTCAAGACGCGTCGCGTGGGCTTGCAGCAGGTCGCAGACGTTGCCGGAAAACCCATAGGAGCCGTCGTCTGTCGCAATCAGCAGGCGATCCGGGCCAAAACGCGCCTGGAGTTCTTCTAAAACGCCAATTTCAGCGGCGCCGCGTACGCCATAGCAGCACAGCGGCGTCGGATGACCCGCCTGCGCCAGCGCATCGGCGAGCATCGCCAGTGGCGCAATGCCGATGCCGCCTCCGACGAGCAGCGTTCTGGGGGCGCTCTCAGGCTGCCCAGAAGAAGGCGTCTCGATGGTGAAATGACGTCCCAGCGGTCCCAGAACGCGCACGGCGTCTCCGGGCGCAAGCCTCGCCATCAGGGCTGTGCCCTTGCCGTGGACTTTATAAAACACGTCGAAGCGGCCGTCGTCATGGACGCGCATCACGCTCATCGGGCGGCGCAGCAGGAAGGTCGGCGTCGGCGGATCAATCATCACAAACTGTCCGGGGAGCCACGCGCGCGCGGTCAGCGCCTGATCGCCCTGAGGCCGAAACGTAATCAGCCGCAGATGGGCTCCCGCCTCGCGATGGGCGTCTACCCGACAGTCTAAATCCTGAATACGCAAATTCTGGGTCACGCCAGCGCTATCCACACTATTACGCCGTTTGGGGGTGATGAGGCCGCAGAGGCCAGTCACAAGCGGGGCGCGCGAAAAGCCCCGCTTGTATTGGTTATATCAGAATCGTCCGGCGCGCGCGCCATCAAACAAGCGCAATGGCTTGATCAGAATTCGCGCGGAAACACCGGCCCGGTCGACTCCAGCGCATGACGGCAGCCCGAGTCGTTGAGAATCTCGTAATTGGTCAGATCAAACTGCACCGGCGTCACCGAAATCATATTGTTGCGGATGGTCTCCACATCGGAGCGCTCGGCCTCGCCGGTCTCGATAATTTCGCCTGCCAGCCAGTAATATACCTGCTTGCGGGGATCCACGCGGCGCTCGTAGGTGTCGGTATACATGCGGCGCCCCAGCTCGGTGAGGCGTACGCCTGCCATCTCCAGCAGCGGCGCGGCGGGCGTGTTGATGTTGAGAATCGTGCGCGGCGGCAGATTGGCGGCCAGCGCTTTGGGAATGTATTGCGCGATGAATTCCGCGCTGCCGGTAAAGTCGGCATGGCGCTCATAACCGTTGGTCAGCGACACCGCGATGCTCGGCACCCCGTTAATCGCGCCTTCCAGCGCCGCGCTCACCGTCCCCGAATACAGCACGTCAATGCCCAGATTTGGTCCATGGTTAATGCCCGAAACGACGATATCGGGGCGCTGGTCGAGAATGGCGTTCAGGGCGATCTTGACGCAATCGCTCGGCGTGCCGCTGACGGCGTAGGCCTTGACCACCGGCACGGGAAACGAAACTTCTTCCACGCGCAACGGCTTATGCAGCGTCAGAGCGTGGCCCATGGCGCTGCGTTCGCGATCCGGGGCCGACACGTACACGTCGTAGCGCTTGGCCAGCCATTCCACCAGCGTGCGCAGACCTTCGGCGTGAATCCCATCATCGTTGGAGACCAGAACCCGCAGGCGTTCGCTCATGCGCTATCGTATCCTTCCCGGCGTTGGCTGTTGTTTGCCCTGTTGTTTGCATTTTAGTGCAAGCGGCGGCGGCGGCAACCTGCGGGCGCAGGAGATTAAACGCCGGAGGCGCTCGTCTGCCCGGCCTGCTGCGACTGCACCCGCGCCACCCAGCCCGCGATGACGCTCTGGCGCGATCGCGCGATGGCCAGATCGCCTGCCGCCACGTCGTGGGTGATGACCGATCCGGCTGCCACTGTGGCGCGCTCGCCCAGCGTCACCGGCGCGACCAGAACGGCGTTGCAGCCGACCTTGACGCCGTCTTCCAGGACCGTGAGATGCTTTTCATCGCGAATCGGGTCGTAATTGGCCGTGATGGCGCCGGCGCCCATATTGACGTTCGCCCCCATGCGCGCATCGCCCAGATAGCACAGATGCGCCGCATTGGAATCCGGCCCGATGACCGTGTTTTTGACTTCGACGAAATTGCCGACCCGCACGCGGTCGCTCAGGCGCACGCCGTCGCGCAGGTGCGCAAAGGGCCCGACGCTGGTATCCGCTCCAATTTCGGCGTCGCGCGCGATAGAAGCGATGACGCGGGCGCGATCGCCCACGCGTACGCGACCGCCCAGCGTCGTGTAAGGGCCAATCTCGCATTGAGAGCCAATCACAACATCTCCCATCAGGCACGCGCCGGGATACAGCGTCGTATCTGCGCCAATTGTCACGTCGGGGCCGATGAGCGTTGTCGCCGGATCGATGATTGTCACGCCCTCGCGCATCCAGTGCGTGGCCGTGCGCGTGCGCAGGGCGCGATAACAGGCCGCCAGATCGGCGCGCGAATTCACGCCGAGCATTTCTTCCGGGTCTTGCAACGTGCAATCGCCGGTTTGCAGGTCCGCCGCATTGGCGAGCGCCACGAGATCCGTGAGATAGAATTCGCCCTGCGCGTTCTGCGCCGATAATTTCTCAAGCAGCGGCGCGCAAGCGGCCCAATCCATGGCGTAGACGCCTGCATTCACGCGTGTCAGCGCGCGTTCGGCTTCGCTGGCATCCTTTTCCTCCACAATCCGCGTCACGCGCCGGTCTTGTCGCAAGACGCGCCCGTAACCCGTCGGCTCAGGGAGATCGGCGCTCAGCAGCGTCAAATGATTCCCCTCGCTCTGATGCTGGGCGAGAAGCGCCGTCAGCGTTTGCGGACGAATCAGCGGCACGTCGCCCGACAGAATCAGCGCACAACCGCCGCGCGGCGCGTCGGGGGCGGCAGCGGCCTGCATCAGCGCGTGTCCGGTGCCCAGTTGCGCCTCCTGGACTGCGGTCGAAATCGCATAGCCCGGCGCGCGCTTCTGCGCATAATCGCTCAAGAACGCCTGAACCGCCTCGCGTTGATGCCCCACGACCACCTGAACGCTCTGCGGCGAGAGCGCGAGCAGGCTGTCGAGCACGTGGGCCAGCAAGGGCTTTTCAAACAGGGGATGCATGACTTTGGCCAGCGCGCTGTTAAGGCGCACGCCTTTTCCGGCGGCCAGAATCACGACATGGAGGGGGGGCGTCGCAGCGCACATGGCAAGGCTCCTGATGAGGGCGCACAAGGGTCAACATGCCCAGCGTACTGAAGACGCGCGCAAAAAAAAACCTTTCCCCGCAAAAACCGCCTGCCCCCCTTGTGCGCCTTGCGCAGGGCTGGGATTCGCAAGGCTGGTATTATAGACGGTGCGTTTTCAACAAGAAGGAGAGCATCTCGCCCATGTCGACGCCCTGCGACGCCGCCGCCGATCCCCAACGTCGGGGCTATATCGCCGGTCAGGCGCTGGACCCGGATTTCTGCGACGCCCTGATGCGGCGTATTCATGCCATTCCTGCCATTGAGGCGATGGGCTTTGAGGTTTACGGCTTTGAAAGCGGTTATTGCGAAACCCGCATGCCGCGTCGTCTTGAGCTGGACGGCGCTTACGCCTCCATGCATGGCGGTCTGCTGGCCGCCGCCGCCGACACCGCCGCCTGTTTCGCCATTATGACGCTCAGCGGCCCGAATCAGGTCCTGACCACGACCGATCTGTCCATTCGCTTTCTGGCCCCGTGTCTGAGCGACGTGCGCGCTCAGGCCCGCGTGATTCGCTTTGGCCGCACGCTGTGCCCGGTGAGCGTCGATCTGCTGGACGACGCCGATCGTCTGGTGGCTGTTGCCCAAGTCACCTACATGCGCCTCGATCGCATGCCGTCTCGCTAAGTCCGGCCCATGGCATCCGCGGGCTTGAGGGCGTTCATGGAGACACATGCCTTTTGTTGCTCTGCCGCCCGGCCCCCGCGCTGAGGCGCTTGAAACGGACTGGATGATGCCGCTTCCTATTCCTTCCCTTCTTCCTGTTCTCCCCGCTTTGGGGTTACCCGCCTGTATGCGCGGGACCCGGGCCCGTTTGACGCCGCCTTTCGCGTTTTAATCGCGCGCTATCCTCGCGAGATCACGCCGTTTTTAACAGATGACGGGCGAACGGGGTTGCGCGTCAACGCCGCCGATCCCGCCCGCGAAGCGGCGATTGTCGCGCAGATCGCCGAATTTTTACAGGCAGATGGTGGGATTCGGGTCCAGACGTCTCGCGAAACCGTGCAAAAAGCTGCTCGGCGCGGCGGCTGGCTGTCGGCTGGAATAAAAACGCCTGAGCTCAGGGCGATCCCCCAAGTTTTCCATACGTGTGAAGCCCCACCCCCAACGCATTGACGCCGAAATAGGTCAGCAGCGTCATGGCAAAACCCGCCACCGCCGTCCATGCGAGCGCGCGCGCCGAAGCCGGGCTGTTCAGACGCAGGTGCAGATACGCCCCGTACGTCAGCAGCGTCGCCAGACTCATCGATTCTTTGGGGTCCCAGCTCCAGTAGCGCCCCCAGGCTTCATTGGCCCAGAGCGCGCCCAGCATTACGCCAATTGCCAACACGGGGAAGGCGATTGCCACGCAGCGGTAGGTCAGCTCGTCCCAGAGCGCCAGCGTTTCAGGCCGGGCGCGACGCGCGTCCTGAATCAGATACCCCGCCGCGCTGGCAAAGGCGAGCGTCAACAGGGCGTAAGCCGTTAGAACCGCCGGGACGTGAATCGCCCGCCAATAGCTTTGCAAGGCGGGCATCAGCGGCGCAATCTCGCGCGGCAGCGTCGCCGCATAGCTGAGGGCGCCCAACGCCAGCAGGCCGATCATCTGCGCCCACAAGGCCATGGGGCCCGGTTCGCCGTCGGCTTCTCCCGTCTCAACAGGCTTCCCTGGGCGGGGCGTCCAGAACCGGCGCATCAGCAGGGCCGCAACCAGCAGGGCCAGCGTCACCCCCAGCAGCGATTCATACATATTGGAGAGCGCCAGCGCGCCAGCCGCAAGCGAACGCGCCACCAGCGTCGCCAGCGCGCTGAAGGCCCCCAGCGCATAGGCGAGCCAGGCGAGACGATCCAGCCGGCGGCGCGCGCCAACGGCGCAGACCCCGGCGGCAATCGCCGTGAGCAGGCCGACGCCGAGACAGGCCAGCGCGCCGCCCAGAAACGCGGGTTCGGCGGCGGCAGGCGTGAGCGGGATGGCGACCATCGGGCGGGTTCTCCAGTATTGCGGCGGGCAAACGGGCGCGCGCCGGGCAAGGGGGCGATTGGCTGACGCGATTTCAGCCGGGGTTTCTCTCGAACGTGTGATTATTCTAGCGCCGCACAGGCGAGGGGGAGGCAGATTCTGCGGAAACGCCTGCGTCGGCCAACTCCCGGTAGATTGCCTCGCGTTCGCGCGCAAATCCGGGCAACGGCCGATGCGCCAGCGCCAGCGCCCGGAACCGCCCGTCTGCGTCGGGCGCCAGCCAGCATTGACGCTGGGTGAAGAGACACGACAGCGCGCCGAGGGCAATCAGGGCAAAGGCCGCAAAGGCCAGCGGGGTTTCCGGCGCATGGCGAATCAGCAGCGCGCTGGCCCACTGCGGGCCGTCGTAGCGCAGCGTCACGCGACTCAGGCGAACGGTCTGCCCGATGCCCAGCGTCTGTGGCGCAGCGCCGGACGACGGATTCGCGTCTGAGGTCAATTGCCCATCCGCGCGAATCAGCACGGCCTGAATGCGTGAGGGATCGGGTTTCGCCTCCTCCTGCGGCGTCGCTTGCGTCATCGCCGGGAAAATCACCAGCAAGACGGCTTCTCCGCCGTTGAGAACCGGCATGAAGGCTGCGGGTCGCCCCAACAAGCGCTGAGACGTCTGCGCAGAACGCGCCGCGCCGTTGACGGTCAGATTCAGGCGCCCGGTCGGCGCAAAGCCCGACTGATAAATCGACAGTCCCCCCACGCGCAGCGGATGATTCACCGAGGCGGTCCCGCGCGCCCGCATGCGGTTATCGCTGTCCTGCAAGACCATGTCGCTTTCATATTGGCGCGGCGTTGGCGAAGGCGCCGCAGCAGAAACCGGGTTTTGAATCACCCGAAACCCCGTTAAGTGAAGCCGCCAGGGCGGAACGGCGCCGCGCCAGAACGGGGCGGGCATGGCGGGTAAGAACGCGTCGGCGTCGCGTTGCAGGGCGAACGCCTCTCCCGGCGTCAGGGTTTTTTGAAGGGCAAAGCCGGTAAAGGCGCCATAAACAGAGGCAATCAACAGGGTCATTACGCCCAGATGCGCCGAAAATGGACCCAGCCGCGCCCACGCATGCCGCGTGGCGTAAAGCCTGTCGCCGTCGTCGTCGACCACGCGATAGCCCCGCCGCTGTAATGTCTCTTTCAGTACGCCGCGCGCCTGCGCGCCAGACGCCCCTGCCAGAAAAACCGCCTGCGGATGCGCCGCCATGGCCGTCGCGTCAAGAAAGGCGGGCTTCAGGGCTGCGCGCCATGCGGGCGCCAGCCATTGCCACGAGCCCAGCGCCAGACTGGCGAACAGCAGCCCTTCCAGCAGCAGAAACCACGGCGCGCTGTACAACGAGAACAGCCCCAACGCGCGCATCAATGGATACGCCTCGCCAAAGCGCGCGCGCAGCTCGCCGACTGGGGTCAGCGACTCCTGGGGAATCGCCGCGCCCAGCGCGATGGCCGCCGCCAGCGAGATCAGCGCCGCAATGCCGAAGGACGGCGCGCGCGCCGGGGCCGTCGCCCGCCATGCCGCCCGACCCAAAGCCAAAAGCCAACGCCAAAGCCATGTCATCACGCCTTATCATCGCTGATGGGGGGCTCGGGTTTCAATGCGTTGCATTCGGCTAGCCGTTGCGAGGGGGTTTGCGATAAGCTGTCGGCCAAGGCCGTCTTCTTTTTGATAAGTGATGAGGATTTCCCCGCGATGACCCCCGCCGCCGATTCCACGCTGATCCGCGTGGCCCACAGCCCGGATGCCGACGACGCCTTTATGTTCTATGCGTTGGCCCATGACAAGGTGGACACCGAAGGCCTGCGCTTTGAGCACACGCTCACCGACATCGAAACCCTCAACCGCGAGGCCGAAGCCGGGACGTATGAGCTGACGGCCTTGTCTTATCACGCGTACGCGTATGTGCATACGCAATACGTCTTGCTCGACGTGGGCGCGAGCATCGGCGACAAATACGGCCCCGTGCTGATTGCGCGCGAACCGCTGAGCAAGGCCGATCTGGCCGGAAAACCCATCGCTGTGCCCGGCGAGCGGACCACCGCCTACCTGGCCCTCAAGCTCTGGGATCCGTCTCTTGTCACCCGCACGATGCCGTTTGATCAGATTCAGGACGCGGTCGCCTCAGGCGAAGTCGCCGCCGGGCTGATTATCCATGAAGGCCAACTCACCTACCCGTCGCTGGGACTCAAAAAAATCGTGGATCTGGGCGAATGGTGGTTCGACGCCGTCAATCTGCCGCTGCCGCTGGGGGCTAACGCCATCCGCCGCGATCTGGGCGAGGACGTGATTCTCAAAACCGGCCGCGCCCTCAAGCGCAGCATCCAGTACGCGCTGGATCACCGCGAAGAGGCGCTCGACTACGCGCTGAGCTTTGCGCGCGGCCTGCGCCGCGAGGACGCCGATCAGTTTGTCGGCATGTATGTCAACGACATGACGCTGCATACGGGCGCCGAGATCCGCCGCGCCGCCCGTTTACTGTTGTATATGGGATTCGGCGCCGGCGTTCTGCCCGCAAAGATTGACCCGGAATTCGTTGCAATCGAAAACACGGCGTCTTGCGGTCCCTGCGCCTGCGCGTAGGCCCGTTTTCGGTTCGCCGCGCCAACAAACGTTACGCAACGTTTCTTATTCAAGAATTGACCGTTCTCCCTGATTTTCACTATACTGAAGCGCATTCAGCATCCGCCTTCGCCGCGTCGGCCATTTCCCCGTCGGCCGCCGCGCAGAAGGAAGGGAGAAAGAGAATCAGGCCCGCTTCACGCTCTGGAAACAAGGGCTAAACGATAGCGAATTCTCGATTAAGAACGCGGATGCAATTCATCATATTGGTTTGGAGGACGCATCTCGGATGGATTTGAAGCAGGGCGATCTGGAAAACATCATCCTGAATGCCGTATGGGATCTCGAAAACAGCGGCACAGAGAAGATCTATGTTGGCGAGGTGCAGGAGCGCATTAAATCGCCCGCCAAAAAATGGGCGTACACCACCGTTAAAACCGTCCTCGATCGCCTGGTCGATAAAGATCTCGCCGAGCGCGAAAAGGACGGCAAAAAATTCTTCTACCGCTCGCGCGTCAAGCGCAACGAAGCGGGCCGCAAAGCCATCGAAAAAGTGCTGCGCCAGTACTTCCAGAACGACGTCAACGGCCTGATCGACTGCCTGCTGAAAATTGAGCCCGACGCCCCCAACGGCCACGGCGACAAGTCTATTCTCAAGCAACGTCAAGCGGCGTTGCAGCAGCTCGAATCGGTCCGTCAGGAACTGGTTCGCCCGTCCGCGTCGTGATCGCGCGACGCCCGGGGCCGCATGATTAAACGCGCGCTGGCGCACGCCCTCACCACCGCGTGGCGTCAGGCCGCCGCCGACTGGGGGCTGGGCGCAGAGGCCATCGACGCGCTGGCCGATCTCGAAGCGGGCGGCTCTGTTCTCAAGCTGGAACGTCCGCGCGTGGCCGCCCATGGCGACTATGCCGTCAACGCCTCGCCGTTGGCGCGTCTGGCCGCTCAGCCCCCGCCGCGCATCGCTCAGACGCTGTCGTCTTACCTGCGCTCGGAATCGTGGCAGGTCGAGGTCGCGGGCAGTTTCCTGAACTTCCGTCTTCAGCCGGGGTTGCTGCTTGCGGCGCTGGCAGACATCCTCAAAACCCCTGCTCCCGGCGCGAATCAGGCGATGGCGGGCGAAACCGTCCTGCTCGAATACGTCTCCGCCAACCCGACCGGCCCGCTGCACATCGGCCATGGGCGCTGGGCGGCGCTGGGCGACTCGCTGGCGCGCGTGTTTCGTCATTGCGGCGCTGTCGTCACGCCCGAATTCTATATTAACGACGCCGGCGTGCAGATGGACAATATCGCGCTGTCGCTGCTGCTGCGCTGCGTGGACCAACTGCATCGCGACGGCCAGATCTGCGCGGCCCCCTTGCAGGCGCTGGGCGCAGATTGCGGCGACGGCCTGCCCTTTGCCTACCCCTATCCCGGCGATTACGTCGGCGCGCTGGCGCTGAAATTTCTGGTAGAACCCTCCGAAAAAGGCGCTGAGGAAGCCTCTCCTCAGGCCCTGACCCTTGCCGCCTGGGCGCGCCTGCAAGACGCGGCGGCGCTCAACGCCGAGACCGGCCGTCTGGAAGTGACTCTGGACGATAAAGCGCTGTTGGAGCCCTTTGGCCAGTTCGCCAAAACCGCGATGCTCGCCGAGCAGCAAGCCCTGCTGGCGCGAATGGGCGTGTCCTTTGAGGCCTGGTTCTCCGAAAAAGACATGCTGCGCGCGCGCGGTCTGGTCGAGGCGATTCTCAACACGCTGCGGCGTAATCGCTTTTGCTACGAGAAAGAAGGCGCGCTCTGGCTGCAATCCAGCGAGCTGGGCGACGAAAAAGACCGCGTGCTGATTAAATCCGACGGTCAATACACGTATCTGGCCGCCGATGTCGCCTATCACGACCAGAAATTCCGTCGCGAGGACGACGCGGGCAAGGCCCAGTACACGCGTTTTATCAACATCTGGGGCGCCGATCATCACGGCTATATTGCCCGCATGCGCGCCGCGCTCACCGCGCTGGGTCATCTCAACGCGCCCGACGATCCGCGCTTTGAGGTGCTGCTGGGCCAATTGGTCAATCTGCTGGTCGACGGCGAAAAAACCCGCATGGGCAAGCGACGGCGCATGTTGACCCTCTCCGACGTGGTCGAAGAAGTCGGCGTCGACGCCGTGCGCTTCTGGATGGTCAGTAAATCCGCCGACACGACGCTCGATTTCGATGTCGATCTGGCTCAATCCGCCACCCAGGACAACCCCGTGTTTTATGCGCAGTATGCGCATGCGCGCTGTGCGGGCATTCTGCGTAATGCGCTGACGCCGCCGCAGACCGCCGCCGAGCCGACGCCCGCCTTTATCAGCGCTGAAGCCCTCAAGGCCTTGTGCGAGGCCCCCTCTCACGACGCCTTAAGCCCGCTGTTCGACGCGCTCGAAACCCCGCAGGCGCTGGCCGCTGTGCGCGAGCTGATTCTACGCCTTGACCGCTTTGAGGCGCTGGTCATCGACGCCGCCCGCCTGCGCGCCCCGCACCTGATCGCCCGCTACGCGCTGGAGCTGGCGGCAGATTTCCACTCGTTTTACAACGTCTGCCGCGTGCTGACGCCAGATGAATCGCTCACCCGCGCGCGTCTGGGCTTGATTCTGGCGCTGCGCAACACGCTGGCGCAAGCCTTGAGCCTGCTCGGCGTCAGCGCCCCCGAGTCGATGTAACGCCCCGCCCCCCGATTTGTAACAATTCGATCCGCCACGCGCGCGGAATGCAGGCGCGTTGTTTTTATGCGATTAGGTAAATAAATCGGCGTGGGCCGTCCGGTGGGAATTGCCAGAAATAGGGGGTTTGTGGAATGGGTAATGGAACGTCAAATGCGCGTCAATTGGGGATAGATACGGCGCGGGGGTTTTTGGAGCTGCAACGGCTTCAGTCGCACAATCCAGCAATGGCGTACCAAAAGAATGAGGAATTCTCTTATTCCGCGCCGATCCCGCAGCAAGGCAAATGGGACGAGACGATCGCCAACTTGAAGGCGTACGGCAGCGGCTATGCCGAGGAAATCAAAAAAAGCGGCTTACCCAGTGATTTTTCCCGTTATGATTTTGACCACAATGGCCATGTCTCTCCCATCGAGGTCGGGCTTGGCGTGGCCTGTCTGGATTTAAATCAGGACGGGCGCGTCACCCCGCAAGAACGCCTGGAGCAGGCGTCTGACCTGACGGCGAGGGGGACTAACCCGCTTGAGCAGTATATTATGAAAGTCTTTGGCGCGAGCGGGTTTGATGGCGGGCTCAAGCTGCGCGCTGCGTTTCTCGATGGCCCGGATGTCCGGCAGTAAAGGCGCGTCTCCATCCGCGCTTACGTCACGAACCCAGCGGGTTGTGGCTATCGTCGCCGGGATACGCTCGTCTTGAGACGCCTCGCTCGGCGGGACAAGACGCGCTCGACTCTTTTTAAACCATTAGCTGTCGAAAGTCAGCTTAACGGGAATCGTCGTATTCACTTTCCAGATGTTGCCATACGCCTTGTCAATTTGAGTCGCGCCCAGGCTTTTTAGTTGCTCCTGAGAAACAGGTTCATAGCCGAGGGCTTTCATAAACTCAACGAGTTGAGGCGCTTGTTTAAATACCTGATGTTCCACTTGGCCAACCACCACATAGGTTTCTTTGCCCCTGTTATTATTCTGAATGTCTTGCAGGACTCGTACAAAGCCTTTAGGCCCATACTGTTGCGCAATATATCCTAAAGCGTTCGCGGCCACATAGACTTGCCTCTTGCTTCCTGCTGGCGCACGCTTGACATAATCGCGCATATCCGCAACTTCAAAGTGTATGTCGGGAAGCCCATGAGGACGAATTTTATACCAATTCATGCCGTTTCCAATGGCGATATTGGAGACGGGGTCGCGGGTAATTTGGGAAAGATTGGGATATTGCTTGACTAAGGCATCAAAGTTATCGGGCGCTTCAGAAGCCTCTAAATACTGATTCCAGCCATTTTGGGCCAGAGGATTATGAGGCGCTCTTTGCGTGTCATTTGCCCAGATCTTTTCCTGATCCGTACAAACGAGATAGCCGGTTTTGGCAAGTTCAACCAGATAAGGCGTGTAATCAATCCCCGTGATTTTAACGTTGCCTTGAGCTTTTTTCCCCATGGATTCTTTCAAGGTGATGGCGTAGGCATAGGCTTCTGAGCCATCCGAGCACCCCAGAATATGAATATCCGCAGGGCTTTGTCCTATTAATTTTGAAACCGCTAAAGTGGTCGGAAGTTCTCTAAAAATTCGGGTGGCAAAAGGTTTGAGCGTGTGCTCCTTTGGATTTTTATGAAAGCCCTTTAAATACGCATCGACGTTATCCGGGTTAAAGTTGGCATAAATCCCGCCAAATCTGACGGGCGCGGAAGAAGCATGCCTTTGAGAAAAAACGTTGCCAATATCCATGGGGAAATCCCTATTGTGAAATGCGGGCTGTCTTCCCTATAAAAACCGCTGAAGCATTCTTGTGATATATCCGAGGGCTATTGTGGGCGCCTGCATCCCTTCTTCGGCTCGAGTGCGCCGTCTCAGGCTCACCTCATCGCCCTCTTCCCGCACTCAGACGCCAATTCGCTCTCTCCTCGCTTGATAAGTCGACATATTTCTTCATAAATCCTCCCAAACACTAGGCAAAAAGTGCGATAAAAGCTATACTTTTTATATAGTTTATGCGGTGTGACAAAATTTTCCAAGGGGGAACTGATCGATCATGTGGGCGCGTTCGCCTTCCTTTCGGTATGCGCCGTTTTTGATGGCGCTGCTGACGAATCTGGGGCTCTTCGGCGCCCTGATGGACGCGCTGTACGCAGATTCTCAGGAGAAAGTCCGCGCCTGGGCGAGTTATTTCAGTCGCTACTGCTTTCCGGTGCTGATGGACCGCCATATCCGCCAACAATCGGCCCAAAAGCCTGAGCCGGCGGACAAAGACACGTCCGAGGGCGCGCTGGCGCTGGTGAATCGTCTGCTGGCGATGCTGCAAGAGCCGAAAGACGCGACGCACCCGCCGAACCTGTCCGCCGGGCGCGCGGCGCGCGACATCGAAGCGGCCCTGTCCGGGCAGCGGCCTTGCGGACGCGGGTTTCCAGACGATCGCGCCGACGACCGCTTCTTCAGCGCTCAGTGGGGCGATCCGCCTCCCAATCCGCGCGCCTCACGCGGAAAATCCCCGCACTTTCCGCGCCTGCGGCTGATTGAACTCTTGCAGCGCCAGCGAATTCTGCTCAGCAATCCGGCGTGGGGCATGCCCAATTATGCGGGCTGGTGGGACGACCCGGCGATTGCCCCTGAACGCCTCGACGATATCGCCCGCGCCTTGCAGCCGCGCTCAAAACCGACGCTGTTACCGGCCCTGATGCGCGCTGCAGGCCCAGAGCCGCCATCCGATTCGTCTGATCAGCCTGAAAAACCCTTGACCGAGCGCTTGTTTTCCATCAGCGATCGGGATCGCCGCCTCTTGCGGCAATTAAAGCCCGAACTGGGTAACCCGACGCCGCGCCGTCAGGCCGAAGACGCCCGTCATCCGCCCTAAGGCCGGGCCCGGACGCTCTCTAATATCAAGACGAGGGACGCGCCGCGCCCCTATTGGCGCAGGCGCGTTTCGCCATCCCAGAGGAGTTTCTGTCCTAAGCGTCGACGGTGAAGCGAGCAGACGGGATCGGCGAGGGAACAGCCGCCGCGTCCTGATCCGCCTGGTCCGCCAGAAGCTTCGCCAGTTGAAACAGGAGCGGCGCCATATTGAATTCAGGCCGAAGGAGTCCAGGCGCGCGCTGAACCGTCTGATGCGCGCTGACCATCTCGATCAGGTCCAGTTTCAGCGCCGGCGGAAGGTTGTTTCCGCTCGCCAGCGCCTGGTCGATCACCGTGGTGACGTCGCGCTGAATCGTCGGGGGGATGCTGGCCGTTTCCTGGACCGCAGACTGAAGTTGCTTCAAAAAACGCCGATCGTCGCCCGTGAGTGGGCGGGGCGGAGGGGCCCCGGCGGACGGCGCGGGACGCGCCGGGGCGGCTGCAAATCGGACGGCTGAGCGTGAGACGTTCATTAAAACGGCGACCTTTTCCACGGGATTATTTTGAATGTCAAATGGGGGTATCAACCAAACCCAGACCCGGATTATGAAACAAACACGCGGCGTTGCGTCAGGCGCTCGCGGGGAGATGCATGTGTGAGGTCCAAGGCCTGATCGCATCAACGCGCCTCAATTCATGCGATTGCCCGCGCGGGCGATGTTTGCGCCATAATAAAACCGGCCCGCGTTTTTTTGAAGGATTCCGAGCCACTATGACCAGCGCTTTTTCTCCTCACGCCGCTTCTCCCCCCCCGTCTCCCACGCCGACGCCCGCAGTCAGCGGCGGCTGGATGCATCGTCACGTCATCGATTCGACGGCCCTGACGTATGACGACGTTCAGGAGGCGCTCAAAACCGCCCGCACCTTCGCCGGCATCCTGTCGCGCCCGGTCAAGAAAGTCCCGACGCTGCGCGGAAAAGTCGTCGTCAATATGTTCTACGAGAACTCCACGCGCACGCGCACCAGCTTTGAGCTGGCCGCCAAGTACCTCAGCGCCGATATCAGCAACTTCTCGGTGTCCACGTCTTCGGTCAAGAAGGGCGAGTCCATCCTCGACACGGCGGAAACCCTTCTGGCGATGGGCGTTGATTGCCTCGTGATTCGCCATAACCGCGCCGGAATCTGCCAGCAGCTCGCCCGCCACTTCGGCGCACGCCTGGCCCTGATTAACGCGGGCGACGGCGCCCATGATCATCCAACCCAGGGCCTTCTGGACCTTTATAGCATTCTTCAGCGCGTGCCCGACTTGTGCGGGCGCAAGATCGTCATTGTTGGCGACGTGGCCCATAGCCGGGTGGCGCGCAGCAACATCCACCTGCTGAATCTCTATGGCGCAGAGGTTCATGTGGCAGGCCCTTCCACCTTGCTGCCGCCGGATATCGAGCGCCTGGGCTGCAAGGCCCATACCCAATTGGCCCCCGCGCTCGAAGGGGCCGACATTGTGATGTGCCTGCGCCTGCAACTTGAGCGCCAGACCTCGGGCCTGATCCCCTCCATGGGTGAATACGCCGCTTTTTACGGCGTGACGGCGGATCGCGTCCGGCGCTATTGCAAGCCAGATGTGCTGCTCATGCATCCCGGCCCCATGAATCGCGGCGTGGAAATCGCCAGCGATCTGGCCGACGACCGCGCCGTGTCCCTCATTACCAATCAGGTCACCAGCGGCGTGGCCATCCGCATGGCCCTGTTGTATCTGACGCTCGCCACGCCCGCCGATCGCGCCGCCTTCGGCGATAATCTCGCCTAGGCGCGAGGTTGCTCTCAGCCCGGTAGTAGAAAGGACCCCGCTTGCGATGACCGCCCTGCTTTGCGAAGCCCCCCCACCCGTCTCGACGCTGCTGCGCGGCGGCCGCGTCCTGAATCCAGCCAGCGGACTTGACGCCGTGTGCGACGTCCTGCTGCGCGACGGCGAAATCGCCGCGATAGGCCCGGATCTCTCTTGTGAGGGCGTGGAAACCGTCATCGAGCTAGCGCCTCGGCACTGGGTGACGCCGGGGCTGGTGGATATTCACGTTCACTTCCGCGATCCCGGTCGCCCCGATAAGGAAACCACGGCCAGTGGCGCAGCGGCGGCCATTGCAGGCGGCTTTACGACCGTGTGCATTATGCCCAACACCACCCCCACGCTGGACGATCTGCCCACGCTTGCCTATGTGAATCAAGCGGCGCGGGCCGTTCCGATTACCATTCATCCGGTTCCGGCGGCGACCAAGGGCCTTGCCGGAGAAGCCATCACCGAGATGCGCAGCCTGTATGAACAGGGCGCGGTCGGCTTTACCGATGACGGCCGCTGTATCATGAATGCCAATGTTATGCGTCTGGCGCTGTCGTATTCGCAGATGCTCAACGTGCCCATCATGTGCCACGCCGAAGATTATTCGCTGGTGGGCGGCGGTTGTATGAATGAGGGCTACTTCTCCACCCTGCTGGGCGTCAAAGGCCATCCCAACACCGCAGAAAGCGTCATTGTCGCGCGCGATATCGAGCTGGCCCGCCAGACGGGCGGCCACCTGCATATTTGCCATCTCTCGACCCGCGAAGCCGTTGCGCTGGTGCGCCAGGCCAAGCGCGAGGGCCTGCGCGTCACGGCGGAAGCCACGCCTCATCATCTCACCCTCACCGACGCGGCTTTGCAGGGCTACGACCCCGATTTCAAGATGTGCCCGCCTTTACGCGCTGAAGAAGACCGCCAGGCGCTGATTGCTGGTCTTCTGGACGGCACGATTGACGCCATCGCAACCGATCACGCCCCCCACACCCCCGATGAAAAGGCCCTGTCGCTGGATGAAGCCCCCAATGGCGTCGTCGGTCTGGAAACCGCCGTCGGCGTTCTTCTGACGCATCTGGTCAAAACCGGCATTGCGCCGCCCCTGCGCCTGATTGAATTGATGACGCTGGCCCCTGCCCGCCTGCTCAATCTCTCGGCGGGCGATCTGCGCGTCGGGGCAAGGGCCGACGTGGCCGTGATTGACTCAGACGCTCGCTGGCGCGTGGATCCCGCTGCTTTCAAGAGTCGTTCGCGCAACTCCTGCTTCAAAGGCATGGCGCTGGAAGGCCGCCCCATGATGACCTTCGCCGCTGGCCGCTGCCTGATGGACGCGCGTCCCGTCATGAGCGCCGCCGCCTGCTAGGCGTCCTCTCCGGCAGCGTCGGCGATCACGGCCTGGCGCGCTGTTCCCTGCATCATCCAGTCTTTAAATCGCTTCCAGACGGGGGGCTTTGGCGGCTCAGGCGTCGGGCATAACGGCTTTCGCGTCGGCGCGGGGGCCTTCAGGCCCTGTTGACCCTGAATGGCGTTAAACATAGCCTGAGCACAGGCTATCATCGCTGGGTACGCTTGTGCGGCCTGCGGGTCTTGGACTGCGTGAGGCCGATCGCTCGCGCTGGTCTGAGCAAGAAGCGCCATCGATTCGCCTAAGGCTAATAGCGGCGGCGCTTGGAGCCCATGCGCAATCGTCTTCGGCGCGTTTGCAGGCAGGTAAGCGACTAGAATCAGGCGCGCCCCGTCTTGTCGCGAATTCCCGTTGCCGGGGTTATCTGGCCCGTCTGGCCAAAGCCTGAGCGTCACCAGACCGGCGCGCCGCCCGCTTCCCGGATGCCGTACTTCCGCCAGCTCCAGCTCAGCCGGTCCCAGCGGGCGTCCTGTCCGATCCACGATCTGCGTGCGCCATACCTCACAGCCGTTTCTGCCATTCATGGGCCGTCTGGTCTGACGCGTGAGGCTGGAGACGCCTATTTCAACGCTGGCCTGCGGCCTCATCCACTGCAGTCCGGGTAACAGTTCTGCGGCAAGGGGTTCTGCGTCTGGAGCGGCCGGCGTCACCGCGCGAGAGGGGCGCGGCGTCTGCGAGACGGCATAAAAGCGCGTGTGACCCGCCGCCTCGATCAGCGCGGAAAAGAGCGCTTCGCTGAGGGCTTCAGCGCGACGCAGGGCCGTCCCGCTCAGGGGCGGCGCGTTCAGCTGGTCCGGGGCGATATAGCGCGCAATGAGACCCTTTGGCTTGAATATCAGCCGGAGGGTCGGGCTTAGGCGGTTCTGCGCCGGACTGGGAAAGGCGCTTGTCAGGGTGAGCGTGATGTCGCCTGTGTCTTTGCGCGCTGCGATAAACGCCAGCTTCTCCCCGTTCTCCCCGTCTACCAGAACGCTGCCACTGATACGGAAATCCGCTTTGGAGAACAGGTCTTCTGGCGTCCGGACGCCTTGCAGCGCGTCTCGTCCCCACATGCCTGCCAGCGTGAGCGATGGCCGCCTGCCTGGGTCAGGGTCCTGACCTTCTGGGGCCGATAGCAGACGCGTCAGAAACGGTTTTTCTTCTGGGGTGCGCGCTTCTCGGGGATTGCGCTCGCCAAATCGCGCAACCTTCGGGTGAGGCGGCGGCGCGGCGATGGGAATCGGACCAAAAGGCTGGAATTGCATAGGGCGGCTGTTCAGGGAATCGCAGTGGAACGCTAGACGGCCTGATTCTATCAGGATCGGTCCGGCAAATACCGGTTGACTAAACGAAACCCGCCGGGAGCCCGGGCTTGCCAAAATACGCGCAAAGCCGCGCAAAAACGGGAATTGGCGCTTGCCGATCCGCCTTGTTATGCTAGAATGCCCGACGGTTCATAGAAGATGTCGAAATTTTAGCAGCCTTTCCCTGTTTACCCCCTCTGAGGAGAGATTCTCATGACCGCTCCCGCGACTCTGGACGCGCTTTGCACGGAAATCAACTGGATGATCGGCGGCCCGCAAGGCACGGGGGTGGACTCCTCCGCCAACCTGTTCGCCCGCGCCATGGCGGTGGCCGGATACTGGATCTACGGTAAACGCGAGTATCACTCCAATATCAAGGGCGCGCACAGCTACTTTCTGGTGCGGGCGCGGCATACGCCGGTTCATTCCAACGTCGACCCCATCGACCTGCTCGCCACGTTTGAAAAAACCACGGCTGAGATTCATGCCCATGAGCTGTTGGCAGACGGCGCGCTGATTTACGACCCCAAGCTCACCGACCCCGATAAGCTCAATGGCTTGCCGCCTTCGGCGCTGCGCCTGCCCATCGAGTACGACGCCATTATCGCCGCCATCGCGCAAGAAACCGGTTCCAGCCCTGCTAAATTCGTCATCATGAAAAACGTTATCGCGGTTTCGGCCTCGCTGGCGCTGTATGGCGTGGCCATGGCCTCTGTTGAAGAAGCGCTGGCGGGCCTGTTTACCGGACGCCGCGCCAAGCTGGTCGCCCTCAATATGCTGGCCGTCAACAAGGCCTATCAGGCCGTAGAGGCCCTGAATGTCGCGGGATCGTTCGCCCATCGCATCGCCGCCCAGCCGAATCCGCCTGCCAAGACCTCGCGGATGCTGATGAACGGCGCCGCCGCCGTCGGTCTGGGCAAGCTCAAGGCCGGATGCCGCATCCTGACCTACTATTCGATTACCCCTGCGGTCGATGAGTGTATCTATCTGGAAAATCACCCCGAATACGGCATGGTCGTCATCCAGTGCGAAGACGAGCTGGCGGCGGTGAATATGGCCAATGGCGCGGCGACTACCGGGATCCGGGTGTCGACCTCGACCTCAGGGCCCGGCTTTTCGCTGATGGCCGAAGGCATCGGCTGGGCCGGGATTAACGAAGTGCCGGTCGTCATTTTTAACTATCAGCGGGGCGGGCCGTCTACCGGGCTTCCCACCCGAAGCGAACAGGCGGATTTGCTGTGCGTGGTGCATGCCGGCCACGGCGAATTCCCCAAAATCGTCATGGCGCCTGGCGATATGAACGAGTGCTTTGAAGACGCCTTTGACTCCTTCAATTACGCCGACCGCTACCAGACCCCCGTGATTGTCGTGCCCGATAAAGCCATCGCCAACGGCACCGAGAGCATTCCCGTCTTTGACGAGAATGGCCTGAAGATTGACCGGGGCCAGATTGTCGGTCCTCAGTCGAATCCGGACGATATGGACGCTTCGATTGCCCACTACCCGCGTTTCAAGATTACCGAAGACGGCGTCTCGCCGCGCGTCTTCCCCGGCACGCCGGGCGCTATCTTCTGGACGACGGGCGATGAGCATACGGAGATCGGCCATATCACCGAAGACCCTGCGATTCGCCTTGCGATGCACGACAAACGCATGCGCAAGCTGGATCTCGCTGCGCGCGAAATTCCCGTCGACCGTCAGTTTATGCTCTACGGCCCCGAAAAGGCAGATATCACGCTGGTGGGCTGGGGCTCGACCAAAGGCGCGGTGCTGGACGCCATGCCGGTGCTGAAAGACGAGCGCGGCATCACCATGAACTACCTGCACGTGCGGCTGATGTCGCCTTTCCCCGCCGACGGGGTCGCCGCCATTATCAAGGCTGCGGCGCTGCCCGTGTGTATGGAATCCAACCATCAGGGCCAGTTGGCGCAGTTGATCGCCATGCGCACCGGCATTCAGCTGGCGCATAAGATTCTCAAATATACGGGCCGCCCCATCTCGCAGACTGAAGTGGTCGACGCGGTTCAGCAGGTATTGCAACAACGCACGGAAAGGGTGGTGCTGACCTATGGTCACTAAGCTTCTCAATCAGCCGCTTCGGGCTTCTCAGCTCAAGTCCGACAAGCATCCCGACTGGTGTCCCGGCTGCGGGGACTTTGGCATCGTCAACGCCCTGCAACAAGCCCTGGCCGAAATGAAAATGCCGCCGTGGGAAGTCTACCTGCTTTCTGGCATTGGCTGTTCCGGTAAATCCAGCCATTACGTCAACGTCTATGGCGCGCATACCCTGCACGGACGCGTCTTGCCCTATGCCATCGGCGCCAAGCTGGCCAATCCCAAGCTTACCGTGGTGGCGGCTGGCGGCGACGGCGACGGCTACGGCATCGGGGCGGAACACTTCGTCCATGCGGGCCGCCGTAACGTTGATCTGACCTATATCATCTTCGACAACGAAGTGTATGGCCTCACCAAAGGCCAGGCGTCGCCAACGTTGCCTCAGGGGGATCAGCCCAAATCGCTGCCCCTGCCCAATATCAATCAGGCCATCAACCCGTTTGCGCTGGCGCTGGCCTGCGGTTATACCTTTATCGCCCGCAGTTACGCCTATGACGCCAAACATCTCAAGGCGACCATCCAGAAAGCCATCTACCACAAGGGCATGGCGCTGGTGGATGTCTTGCAGCCGTGTCCGACGTATAACGATCTGCGCACCAAAGAATTCTTCGATGAGGAGATTGAGTTGCGCGGTCAACAGACGCCGCGCGTCTACTCGATGGAAGACGAGGGCTACGACGGCGTGGTCAAGAACCCCATGGACCGCGAAGAGGTCAACGCCAAGCGCCTGGCCGCCTTTGAGAAAATCTACCAGCAGGAAGACCGCGTGGGGCTGGGCGTTTACTTTCAGATTCACATGCCGACCTACACGGATCTCTTGCGCAATAACCTGCCCATTCTGACGACCTCGGCCCCCATCGATCTGCCGTATTACGACGATCAGATGAACCCGGTGACCGATCTCGCCAGCGGCTGGCAGGATTTCATCGTCTAAAGACAACGCCTTCTTATTGCTGAAACCCCCTGCCTGCGAGTGAATCGCATCGATGGCAGGGGGTTTTCAGCGTGAAGGGCTTTGAGAGAGCGTTCTTTCGGGCGTTCTTTAGCCCTGAAAAATGCGCGCCTACTCGTTATACCAGTCGATGTGACGGGTCACGAACATAATCGCCGCCAAGGCCGCCAGCAGGCCCAGCGCCCCAAACAGCAACGACCAGTCTTCCAGCCGCAACAGGATGTACAGGTAGGCGTAGAGCGCGGTCAGCAGCCCGCCGATAATCAGCGGCGCCTCGCGCTTGCTGGCGCCCAGAATCGCTTTGGAATACAGCGTAATCAGCGCGATAATGGCAACGCTGGCGATTAAATAAGCCCAGCCAAAGTGAATGACCTCCGATCCAGCGATCAGCAGCAGGTAGAACAGCGTCAGCGCCAGCCCGATCAGCAGGTATTGCAGTGGGTGAATGCGCCGTTTACACACCACTTCAAACAGGAAATACGTGGAAAATGTCAGCGCCAGAAACAGAACGCCATATTTGACGGCGCGATCCGCCTGGCGATACGCGTCAATCGGCGTCAACAAACGCACGCCCACGTTAGAGTTATATAAAAACACCTCCATATTGCCGCTCAGGGTGAAGGCCTGTCCGTAACTGCGCGCAAAATAAGGGATTTCCCAAGAGGCTTGAAACGTCTTTCCTTTTACGGCGCGGGTCGTGGGAAGCGTGTCGCCTACAAAGCTGGGAGAAGGCCAATCTCCCGTGACGATCAGGCGGCTTTGCTTGCCGATAGGCGACATCCAGAACGATTGGCTGCCCTTGAGCGACAGCGTGGCCTTAAATGGCATATCGCCCGCGTCGGCTGAAACGGCTACCGGCGCGTATAACCCTCCGCCGGCGAAGTCTGCGCCATTGACGCCTGGCAGAAACTCAACCGCTTTGCCGCGCCACTGAAGATCCGGGCGGGTTTCCAGGCCCTTGACGCTGGGAATGCCCAACGTCACAAACGCCTGCGACCACAGAACGCTGTTCGGCGGCAGGCGCAGCTCGTCGAGGGCGCGCGGGTTAAAGCGCCCCTGAATCTCAATCTGGCTGCGGTAGACGACGCTTTGATAGATGCTGCGGTAGCGGACCTGCGGCATCAAATGCGCCCGCACCTCGTACTGCTCGGGCAGCAGGTAGGCAAGCTTGCGAATGGACTGGGTCTTCTTGCGCCCTTTGTCATCTTTACTGGCGATTGTGCTGAGGTAAGGCGCCACGAGCACCGGGCCCGTCAGGCGCTGTTCTCCGGCCCAGGTCTGGGCAATCTCATCCACGACCTTGTCGCGGGTGTTTTTACGCTCGTCAATGATCGACGCGATCAGCGCCAGCGGAATCAGCATCATCAGGATGAGAGCGCCAATCAGCAGGACTTTCCAGATGACGGATCGGGCCTTGCGCTTGGCCGCAGGGGCTTGCGACGACAGTTCAGCAGAGGACTCCGAGGGCGTTGGGCCATCAGTCATGACAAGGACTCCTTATGATGGATGGAATTCGGGAGGAAGGGAAACGGGCGCGGTTACGTCAGAAGGGGCTGCGGGAAGCGGCGCGCCGGCGTAACGGCGCAGCAGGTCGGTTTTCAGCGAGTTGACCCGGTCAATCATCAGCACGCCGTCCAGATGATCAATCTCGTGCTGAATGGCGATGGCTTCCAGATCGCGCGCCTCGTGCGTCACCTCGGCGCCGTCGGCGTCCAGATAGCGTACCGTCAGCCGCGTGGCCCGCTTGACGTTGGCCAGATACTCAGGAAAACTCAGACAGCCTTCGCGTACGAGCTTATTGCGCGAGGAGACTTCAATCACCGGGTTAATCATCACGCGAAGCTGATCGCGCGTGGATTTGGCCGCCACGTCCATCGCAATCACCCGCAGTCGCGAGCCGATTTGCGGGGCTGACAGGCCTACTGCGCCGCCAAAAGCGTACATGGTATCCACCAGATCGCGCACGACGGTTTCCACGGCCCCACCCAGCGCGTTCACCGCATGACAGGGCTCGCGCAACGATGCGTGCGGGTACTGGTAAACCTTAACGATGGCCACGGAGTCAGAATCGCCTTATAAGCCCGCGCTGCGCCCTACAGCGCAACGACTTCCACCGGATGGTAGCTGATTTCCACATGGAGCGACTCGCCCATGGCCGCCAGTTCGCGCTCGAAGGCGTCGACGTCCAGACCGGCGGGCAGGACGGCTTCCACCATCATGATATAGACCGGGCCGTCTTCGTTTTCCATCAGGCGCGCGTTGAGATCGGTGATATTGACCTGATGCGCCGCCAGAATACGCGTGATGGCCGCCGTAATGCCGGTGCGATCCCGCCCGGCGACCGACAGAATATAGGTATTCTCGCCAGGCGCGTGCGCCGGGGCCCCGGCCGCCGTCTCATGCAGTTCGCGGATATCGAGCGTCATATCCAGCGCCGCCGCCACCGGCGCAAAGGCTTCGCGCAAGCCCTCCAGCGTCGCTTTGTCAGGGAAGGCGCCAATGAGAATCAGCGCAAACTGGTTGGCGAGAATGGTCATTGCGCTGTCTTCGATATTGCCGCCGCAGTCGGCCAGCGCGGCGGTCATCCCGGCGACGATGCCGGGCTTGTCGGGGCCAATGCCGGTGAGGGTGTATTTTTTCATCGCGGTCTCCTCCGGCGGCATTCGCTTATGGCGCGCCGCTGCGGCGATATTGTACCACAGCGCCCCTCGCGCGTCGGCCCGACGCCTCAAAAGAGCGTAAATGGGCGAAAAGGGCGATAGCCAGAGCCGAATCGCCATGGCTTTACAAATCCGCGCGCTTGTTGATAATGATTCTCATATCATTAATGAGAATGATTCTCATTTTTGACCGAGAGGCGAGCAGCGGACGTTCTCACCATGAGAGAAATACCCGGCAAAAGAGAAATATCCGGCGAAAGAGAATTATCCGGCAAAGAAAGGCCCGTCAAAGACAGACCCGGCAGGGCGATGCGCATGAGATTTCCTGACAGGGCCTGTTCCCGGTCATGAGTGGCGTGTCGCCGCTGGCTTCAGCCGCGCTCTGGCTGGATCAACCGCGTCTGGTCTATGGCCTGACGCGCGCCGTGCCGTGGGCCTTGCCGGTTCTGGGCGCGGCTGCGGCGATAGAAGACGCCCGGCGCGCACCGCAGCCCTGTCGCTCGGCGGCGATGATCCGCGACGGCGCGGCGATGGCCGGAACCGTGATTGCGGCGCTCATCGGCGCCAAGCGCTTTATTGCGCCCGCTTCGCTTCAGGGGTTAAAGGCAGGCATCGCCCAGGTTCAGCGGGAATTACCGGCGTCTGCGTCGGCCTCAACGCGCGAACTCCTGGCGCTGGCCCAGCGGCGGATGCTGTCTCCCCGGCAAGTGCATCGCCTGCGCACCGACCTTCTGGCGGCAGGCGCCACGCCGCAACAGGGGCGCGACTGGATGGATCGCATTATCCCGCGTCCGCAGGGCGTTACGGGTAAAGAGATTCTCGGCGAGATTAAAGACCTGTCGCTGCTGGGATTGCTGCCCGTACTGGGCGGGCTGGCGGGGGGCGTGGTTGGCAACGCGATGACGGGCGAAAACTGTCGCCGCCGTCTGAAAAATCAGGCGCAGGAAGCGTCGTTTCAGTATCTGGCCAATATCGTGCTGTGTAATATTGGGGCCGGGGCGGCGCTCAGCGCGCTGGAGCGAACGCCGCTGCGGCATCACCGCGGGGCGCGTCTGGGAGCGCTGATTGGCGGCATTACGGCTGTTGGCGTGCTGGGCGGCTCGGCCATCGCGAACTTTATCGGTAAAAATCTGCTGGGGCCGATGCTGGAAGAGGGCCCGATCGGCGGCTTGCGCGCAACCGTTGGGCGGGTACGCACGGAGGGCGTCGCGTCGCTCTGGCGCGGATTAAACGATCAGCGCCATATCGAGGCGACGGATGTCGCCCTGCACGCCGATGATTTCGCCGTGGCGGGGGTTTTCGCCGGTCTTAAATGGATTACGCCCTTGCTGGCCTTGCTCTATACGGTTTCGGGCTACCGCGCCGGGGTGGGGTATCGTAACGGCGCGCCGCCTGCGCCAGCCATGACG
The DNA here is from genome assembly GCA_016712355.1 of Vampirovibrionales bacterium. NCBI lineage: Bacteria > Bacillati > Candidatus Melainabacteria > Vampirovibriophyceae > Vampirovibrionales > Vampirovibrionales bacterium. The sequence continues at coordinate 1,090,630 of JADJRF010000005.1, forward strand.
CGCGGCGCCTCGCCCTTTGCGCAATCGCCGGTATTTAAGCCGTTTTATCAGCAGGCGCGCGTGCTTTAGAAATTGTTACCTGCGGCATCGCCCAAAGAGGCAATTTAGACCCGTTACGAGCGTTGTTAGCTCAGACGCCTGAGGATTCCCTCTTTTTGGGGAGGCTTGTTTTTCAGGCGGTGTCTTTCTCTCTCTCTTTGTCTCTTTATCTCTCTTTTTCTCTGTTCTTTTCATGTCTCTTCTTTTTTTGTATTCCGTTTCCCCAGCCCGTTGATTGAAGGAGTTGCGCCGGATGTCCAGTTTTGCGATTCAGAGCGCGGTCGTGGTGTTGAAATCGCCCAAAAAAATCAAGCCCCAAAAAAATAAAAAAGCCTTCAAGCAACTGACAGGCCGCATCAAACGCGCCCGTAACAGCGCGGAAATCAATCTGGCGCCTGCTGATAGCACCAAGGGGATCAAAGATGCCCTGCGCGATAACAAGACCTTTGGCGTCGGCGATCAGGTGATCTTGCAGACCACCGCCTCGGAAGGCGGCGCGAAACAACTCCTGCGCGCTGAGCGCACGCATAAAGGTAAAATCAGGGTCAAAAAAATCGCGCCCTCAGATATTCAGGGTAAACCATACGTCGCCGCAGACGGGACGCTTCAAAAAGCCCAGACATCGCATACGCTGGCCGAAACGCTTCGCGTCGACGGAAAATTTGGCGTCCTGGGTAAAGTGCGCACGGCCTTGAATGACGTGAAAGATAAATTCGGCGAAGGCGGCCCGATTAAAGAGGCCCTCGAAAAGGTGAACGATCTGATTAAACGTCACATCAAAGGGCGTCGCGTCAAAGCCAAGCATATTGGCAAGCTTAAGGATAAGGTCGGCGATCTCCAGAAAAAGCCGAAAGATGCCGAAGGCGCGTTCAAAACGCTGGAAACCCTTCAGGAAACCCTCAAAACCTGGGCTTAATCCCGCTTCTGCTATCAAACGCCCTCAGCGCCACGCGGCGTGTGGGGGCGTTTGTGTTGAATTGTAAACAATGGCGCCCGCCCGCTAGCATCAAAATGGATTGACACGCTTTAAGAAAGCATCACGAGGGAAACAGAGCAAGCGTCGCGGCGAGGGGCCCGACGCCAGAAGAAGGGGGAATTTGCGCATGTCCGTATTGGTGAACGCATTTCGTATCGTCGGAAAAAAATCCGGCAAATCGGCGAAGCCCTTAGGCAAGCAAGTTGCCGAACAAGCCAAAGAAACCGTCTTTAGCAGCGTCAAAGACGTGGAAACCCAGGTCATTGACGCCACGAAAAAAGGCCAGGTGGGCCGCCTCACTATCGATGGCAACGTCAGCTTCTTCCGGCGCATTAAAGACCACAAGCTGGAAAGCATCTCGATGGAAGCCTACGAAAAAGCGCTGAGCGAACGGGGCAAAAGCCATGGCTTCAACCTGCTGGAAACCGAAGCCGGCAAGCGGCTCGATGTGGTCTCAAGCGATCTGAAAGACGTCTTGAAAACGGAGGCCAAAGACGGCAAGAAAAATGGCAGACGCCGCGAATTGGCCAATAAACTGCGCAACGCCATCAAGAAAAATAAGTCGTCCGATAAAATCGATAAAAAGCTCAAAAATCTGCTTGAACATAAAGATCCCAAGACCATCGGTAAAGAGCAGCTCTCGACGATGGTCGGGGAATTTAAAACCACGCAGACCGCCGCCAAATCGTACGAACAAGGCGTCGTTTCGACGCTGGACGCGCTCCAGGCGAGCCGCAGCCTGCGTCATCACCGCAAGGCGCTGGTAGAAGCGCTGGAGAAACAACACGGCGGCGGGCGTAAAAAGCCTTACGGCGAGGTTCTCAAGGCGCTGTCGCAGGGCAAAAGCGAAGCCGACGTGCGCGCCGCGCTAAGCAAGGCCACTGATACCGCTAACGGCGGTAAGGCGCCCAAAGGCAAGCTCAACGCCGACGGCTTGAAAAAACTGCTGGACGACTACTTCAAGGCCGAAACCGCCGCCAAGCCCTTTACCGACGTCTCCGCCCCGCACGTGGCGTATAGCGCGGGCGCGGCGGGCAACGGCAGCGATCTGCTGACCAGAATGTCCCGCCGCCTGGAAGACATCTGGAACGCCATCATCGGCAAACGCTGATGGGGGCAACCCGCAGGCCCTCACGCCTTTGTAAAGTCCCTGCGATCAAATCTCACCTCCCTTCGGATATGCCATAGTCCACATTCATCACCACAAAAGGGGATTCCCGACGGAATCCCCTTTCTTTTATGCAGTGGGCTTGGAAATCGCCGCCGGATAGCGGCGTCAGGGCTTGGGGCCGCGTCGCGGGCCGCCGCCGGAAGGCTTGCCGGGCCGGGGCTTGCGCGCGCCAATCGACGAGGGGCCGCCGCCGGTTTTAGGGCGGGCTGCCGCTGGTTTGGCCGCGCCGCGAGACGCGCCTGGACGTCCACCCGCTTTAGGGCGCGCGGAGCCGGGTTTATTGGCGGCGTCTCGCGTGGGGCGATCCGCCGTCGCTCCCCCCGCAGGGCGCGCGCCTGCTGCGCGAGGGGCTGAGCCGGGGCGCGTGGTCGGACGTCCGCCGCCGCCGCCCGCTCGCGGGGCTGAACGCGGCGCAGGTCGAGGAGACACCGGCTTCACTGCGGCGCGTTGCAATTCGCGCCGCACGGCGTCCAGCTCGTCGCGCGTGACCAGATTCAGCGATTTGACCGTGGCCCGGACAAAGCCTTCGACCAGCGATTTGAGCCGGGCTTCGAAATGGGTTTTTTCGTTGAGCAGCACCCGCGCGAGATCGCCGGTGGTTCGACGCGCCTCGCTATCGCCGATTTCCTCGACGACGGGCGCAACCAGGTCTTTCAGTTTTTCGGCGGTTTGCGCCGTGGCGCCAAGACCCATTAAAAAGCCTTTTTTGAGCGCGTCCACCGCTTGCCCCAACGCGGGGGCCGAGGTGGATTTTTTCACCTTGGGGCGTCGCGCGCCCGCGCTTTTGCTGGGCTTTTTGCCCGCCTTGGCGGGGGACTTGGAGGGGGATTTACCGGCCATAAGAGCGCTCCTGTGGGTTGAAATCCGTCTGCCGCCGTCGCGTGAGCGGGAGGGGAGGACGCGGCAGGGATCGTTGCTTCTTATTGTAAGGGGGCTGTCCTATTCGGGCATCCCCTCGGCGGGCGTTTGGCGGGTCTTGCGCGCGCCGGATTTTTATCTGTTTATATTACGATAAGTAAAACAATTGCTCTGCGCCATGCAAAGCGGCGCGTGATCGGTACACTCTCAATACCATTTGCAATCGTCACTTACGGGTTTTTGGTCGAGATACAGAGAAGAAGCTTTCCCTGAGAAGCTTTTGCGGCGCGTGAGCCGTCGCTTCGCGGGCGTCCTTCAAACGGGGGATCCGGCGCAGTGGGCGCGCTTATTTGCCGATACGTCCTACGAGGAATTGTTTCCACGGAGGTTTGGCGCCGCTATGGGCCTTGCTGCCAGTCAATCGCGCTATCTGATGCTGACCGCTCGCAAGAACGATCTGGAACTGACGGGTCAGCAAATTAACCAGTCGCGCATGCAGCTGGCCAACATGACCAACGACCTGTTTAACACGGCCACCACGCTCGACCCGGATGCGCCTGAGGCGATTAAGCTTCAGATGCGCATCAACGCCATTCAGTCGCTGGATAAATCGCTGGAGTTGCAATTAAGACGCGTGGATACGCAGCAGGAAGCGGTCCGCACGGAGATTGAAGCCGTCAAAAAGGTCATCGACAAGAACGTCGATCTCACGTTTAAGACGTTTGCCTGAGGCCGGGATTTTCCGGCGCGGCGGGTGAGACGCTTTTCTTCTTCTTCTTCTTCTTCTTCTTCTTCTTCTTGCTCTTTTTACTCTCCCTCTTCCTCCTCTCTCGTTTCTCCTCCAGTTTCTCCTCCCGGATACCGCCAAGCGAGGACCGCCCATGAGTTACAAAAACGACTCTGAAATCGTCATCCTCAACCGCTACGGCAAGGCCAGCAGCGAGGCTAAGGCTCAGATGTTTGAGACCTTCGACCGTCTGCGCGATCTCACCGTGTCCGGCCCCGCGATGGGCGGCAGCGGGATGGGGAAATTCTCCAGCATGTTTATGAATATCGCGCGCATGTTGGGCTCGGCCTCCTTTAATCCGAGTTTCGGCAGCGAGGCGATGAATATTCCCGGCACGTCGTTCTTCAGCCCGATTACGGGAGGCACAGGCATTTTGCCCGGCGGTCAGGCGGCCTTCGGCTTGGCGCCGATGGCAAGCAGCATGGGTTTTCCTGCGGCGGGCGGCGCGGCGCCGATTGGCGGCGTTTTTGCGGGCGGTGCGGCTCCGTTATCCGGTAATGGCGGGCCGTTGGCCATGCTCGGCGCAATGGGCGTCGGTTCAGACTGGAGCAGCAGTCTGGGCGTGAATGGCATTGGCGGCGTGATTGCCGGCGGCGCGGGCTCCATTGGCGATATCGCCACCGCTGGCGGCCTGGCGGCGGGAACGGCTGCGGGCGCCGGATTTGGCCGAAACTGGGCGATGCCGGCTGCGGGCATTATGAGCGGCATTGGCGGGATTCTGACCACGCTGGGGCCGTTTTTCGGGCCATTCGGCATTGCGGGCGCCGCCGCAGGCTCCATTATGAACGGCGCGGCGGGCGCGGTGCTGCAATCGTTTCAGCACGTTTCCAACCGGATTCTGGTGAATGCCGATACGATTCTCACCAACAAGATTAAAAACCTGGAAACCACCGTCAAGCAGCTCGACGCGCAGCAGGATATCGTCAAAAAGCTGTTGAAAGAATCGGTCGACGGCGACAAAAAAGCGCTGGATTCGTTGTAATTCACGCGAGGGCTGTTTCATGAGCGCGCCTGTCGGGATGGATCCGCTGATGCGGGCGACCTTTGTCGCCGATGCGCTGGGCGTCAAAAACCCGTTTTACATTTGGGGATTGCGCGCGTATCGGCGCGTCAAGACGCTGCTGACGCTGCCGCAGTCGCGCCGTCAGTGGCGCGCGCGTCAACGCGAACTGGAGCTGCGCAAAGCGCGGATTCAGGCCTGCGTCGAATCCCGCCCCACGCAAGCCGGTCTCGGCGAGCGGTTTAATCGGGTGTTGTAGGGAGCAGCCTGTTTTGATGGGCTAAAATAGAAGAGACGTTCCATCAATAGGTGATGCTGGTTGAAGCGGCGCGAACTGTCTTCTGAATTTAAAACCGCAGGGATTCTTGGCGGGATGGGGCCTATGGCGACGGCAACGTTTATTTCCAGAGTGATTGAACTGACGCCCGCGAAACGGGATCAGGATCACATTCCGATGGTGGTTATCTCAACGCCTCAAATCCCGGATCGTTCCGCCGCTATTTTGAGCGGCAAAGAAAGCCCCTTACCTTCGCTCATTGCAAGCGCCAAGGCATTGGAGCGAATGCAGGCCAACTTTATTGTCATGCCTTGTAACACGGCTCATAGATGGTTCGCTGACATTCAGCGACAGGTGAATATTCCTTTGCTGCATATCGTTGAGGCGGTCATGGAGCGCTTAAGACGCAGGCGACTGACGAAATGTCCGGTGGGGCTGCTAGCGACGAACGGAACGCTGGCCTCTGGTATTTATGCCGTCCGAATTTTGTCGGAAGGCTACACGCTTCACCTTCCTGATAAAAAGACGCAGGCGCGCGTAATGGAAGGGATTCATGCGGTTAAAAGCGGGGATCTGAAATCGCCTTATCGCGCTCTGGCTCCGGGCGCGCGCGGGCTGCTCGAACAGGGATGCGCTGCCGTTATTTTAGGCTGTACGGAAATTCCAATTGCTTTAGAGCGAGATAAGCCGTTTCTGGATCGCTATATTGACTCTATCGAAGCCCTGGCTTATCAAACTGTCCAATTTGCGGGCAGCGCGCCGACTGTAAGTGATAATTGATAAATGTTGTCAGGGACAGACAAAAAATGTGGTAAATACACGTTTTTAACGTTGAAAGTGTTGTCATATTTTCTTACAGGCGTGGCTTTTATCCTGAGGCCCCATTTACCTGTCTCTGTGAGAATGCCCCTGCGCCAAACGGCGACGCCCGTTTTGAAAGCGCCGCCGTCCGACTGTCGTCCCGGTTGCCAGAGAATGGGTGGTGGATGCGCGACTTACCAGCGATCGGCTATCTCATTGCCAGAGGCGTCATAGGTTTTGTGCGTTCCATCGGCGCTATACGCAACCCGATGGGTGAGCGTTCCGTCGGGCGAATAAAACTTCTGCTCCGACATTTTTCCGTCCGGGCCGAATTCAATACGTTGTTTACCACCGTCGGGATTGGTATAGGTCTGGTTGGTCAGTTTGCCGTCCGGGCTGAAGAAATCCTGACGGCGGGCGGTCGTGTTGTTGGGATCAAAGTTAATTATTTGCCGGCCGCCGTCGGGGTTGATAAAATTCTGGCCCGTCATTTCGCCTTGCGGGTTGTAATAGTCCTGACGAAATATGTTATTTTGAGAGTCGCGTATCGAGACTTGCTTGCCGCCGTCTGAGCCGGTAACGGTTTGTTGTGTAGCCGTGTCGTTGGCCTCAAGCGCTTCGGTCTCGCTGCTGGCGCTGTCGCTTGCGTTCGTGGCGCTGGATGTGGACTCGGTTTCATTCCTGGGGGAGAAGAGCGTACTGGTAAAATTATTGTCCGATGACGCCTTGCCCAGAACAGCGTCCATTTTAGCCATGGCCTCCGCCATGCTGACATTTTGCTTGTCGGCGTATTGTCTGGCGATGCCCATAGGACCGTGCGCCGCCTGAGCCGCGTTGGGCTCGCCGCACATGGAGCGAAGCTGCGTTTTTGCCGCTTCTAACGAGACGTTATTTTGAGTGGCGTATTGCTGGGCGACTGCATCCGGGGTGAGTTGGGGGGCTTGGCTTCCCTGGGAGCCTGGGGGTTTTGGATCGCCATACTTGCTGCGCAGCTCGGCGCGGGCCTGATCGATGGAAATATTCCTGGACGAAGCGTATTGTTGCGCGTACGCCTCTGGGTCGCCGCCGCGAGCGTCAGGGACTGCTGAAAATCCGCCGCCGGAAACTGTGGTCATCGTAGAAACTCCTTCTCCTCTCTAACGCATACGCATGGATGCGCGCCTCGGAACTCGCAGGACCTGGCTACAGGGGGTGACAGGCCTTATTAATTTAAAAACAATTATTAGACAATAATTGCCTTTTTATCTAAAAATCTTGTTATCTGCCCACTTGTCCGCGAGAAGCCTCGATGGCGCTGACAAGGGAGGATGTCATGTCGAGATCCGGGCGCACGGCGGTCATTGTCGTAGGGGAATAAGGCTGAAGCACTGCTAAATGTCGTTCTTTAAGGACGCGATGCATCGCTTGGCTCAGGGTCGCGGGCGTCATGCCGCGCTCTTCGGCGGCTCTGGCGACAATCTGAGCCTCAAAATAGGCGATTTGAGGCGGTTCGGGGGCAGGCGTCAAGCTCATGGACATCATCGCCGCAGGCATCAGCGCAAGAGGCGTCAAGGCCTGCATCACCAGCGGAAACAGCGGCATGGCTGCTGGGGCGGAAGGGAAGAAAAACTCACTCCACGATTCGGCTAATCGTCGCTGTTTTTGGCGCTCGCGCCACGCGTAAATCAGAATGGGCAGTTGCGTCGCCAGTAACGTGAGATAGACGAGCCAGAAAGCCGTTTTGTTTGGAGCCGGCGGCATGCCATTCCCTCGTTTTAGTCGAGCCCGCGCAGACGAAAATCGTTTATCATAGCGATAGACTCGCGGAGCGACGGGCTCAGACGATGGGCATCGCATTTTATGATACCCTGCCCAGACGAAAATCGTTTATCGGACTTGATTCTGCTCGCGTCCACGGGTCGGTTTGTCATCCTCGCGCGCATCTGATATCAGCGTAATGGATCGCAATCGGATTACATGGGAGTTTTTATTTAAAGAATGGGTCGAAAAAAGGTTCATGAAGATAAACGCGCCCTGATCCTCGGGGCGGCGGATCTGTTGTTCAAGACCTTGGGGTATGACCGCACCACGGTGGAAGATATCGCCCAGGAGGCCGGAATTAGCAAGGCCAGCGTGTATCTGGAATTCCGCTCCAAGGAGGATATTCTGAACGGGGTTATCCTGTCGTTCTTTTCGCAGGAGAACGAGAAGATGGCGCTGGTGGCGGCGCAGACGCATCTGGTGGCGATGGACGCGCTGAAAGGCATGCTGGTGGAGTATAGTCGCTCGCTTCAGAGCCGGGCCTCTCAGCAACGCCTCGCTTCGGGGCAAAATACCGCCGCTTTTCCGGTGATGCAAAAATTGCGAACGCCCATTTTTCATCATCAAATGAGTAAAATTCCCCAGATTATCGAGGGGATGTTGCGTCAGGCGGCCGATCGCGGCGAGATCCTCGCGCAAAAAGACTACAAGCGCCTGTCCGGATTCCTCTTCATCACGACGATGATGCTTTCAGCCCCGCCGCCACCCTTTATCAATCAGGCCGCCGGGGCCGCTTATGTGGAAGATTCGCTGGATCTGATTCTGGCTGGGTTGAAGGTGATTCGTAAATAACCGTTTCCAGGCCTTAAGGCTGACGCGCCTCGTGAGCTCCGGGCGCCCGTCACAAGGCCCCGGACTCCACCACAGAACGGAAATAGCGGCAGTTGGCCGTCAGGTCGGGGCTGTGGCGGACAATATCGCCGCCGACCAGAAACATCACGTCGCGCCCATACATCGCCTTGAGTTCGGGGATGCGATCCAGCGTCATGCCGCCGCCGGGGCACGGGAAGATGGGCTTCAGGGCGCCCATGGGCGCGGCGGCCTCGCGGGCAATCTCTTCGCATTGCGCCCGCGTAAAGGAAAAACGTCCGCCGAAATTCGGGTACACCACCGCATCGGCGCCCGCCAACCGCATAATCTGGCCTAGCAAGGCCCCGTGCGCGATGCCGCTTTCCGCGCTCGTTAAAAAATTCCCCAAAAAAGCCGGATGGCTAAAGATGGCCAGCGATAGCGCGTCATCGTCGGCCAAGGCGCGCATGGCGTCAAATCCGCTCAGGGCTGGGCAAATTAAAATGCCGCCCGCGCCCATCGACTTCGCCCACTGCGCGCGCTCGCGCAATTGATCGAACGGGCCGGTAATATTGGGCGCATATAGCGCCTGCGCGCCGGTGAGGCGATTGGCTTTCTGAACGGCTTCGGCGCAACGCGCCACGCGCTCGCGGTAGGGGGCAAACGCTTGATTGGCGAGGCCATGATCGTCCTTAATAACGTCCACGCCGCCGAGCGCCATTTGATAGACGCGGTCGGCCAGTTCAGAAGCGCTGAGGCCCATCGGCTTGACGGCGGTAAACAGAAGCGGACGATCCCACACGCCGAGCAGCGCGCGAAGCCCGCCGCATCCCAGGCGAGGGCCTCGAAACGCATTCAGCAACGACTCGGGGGCGTCCATGCGCAACGCGCGTACGCCGGGCTGAAGGCTGATATTGCCTAACAGGACGTTGAGTAACTGCGGCAACTCGCCGCCCACGGTTTCGATGGGATAACTGACGGTTGCGATAAACGCGCCTTCGCCTGCGGGCGTCAACGATTCTTCGCGGCCTACCAGCTCCTGGGCGATCCAGTCGGCGGGCAGCAGGTCGGCGGGGAATTCAACCGTCTGCTCCAGGCAAATCGCGCGCGTCCACGCCCGGGCCGCCCCCAGCGAGGTCGTCGCAAGGCGATAGGCTACCTGAAAACGCTCGCCGCTCAGCGTCGTCATACGCGGGCCGCCTGAGACGCGCCTGACGCGGCAGCAGGGGCGCGCCGGGCGATGTGAACCAGCATCGCGACGCCCAACGCCGCGCCGATGAGGCTGATGGCCTGAGATGCGCTGAGATTAAGTTCAGGCAGCCAGATTAAGCGGTCGCCGCGAACGCTTTCCGTCACAAAGCGAATCAGGCCGTATCCCAGCACAAAACTCCAGGAGACGACGCCCGGCGCGCGCCAGCGACGGCCCAGCGCCGTCAGGCCCCATGCCAGAATCAGCGTCAGAGCGCTCTCATACAGCGGAGCCGGATGCACATGCGCGCCATGCGTCGGATGCCCCGTGGGATAGGCCACAGCCCAAGGCAAGGCGCAGGGCCCGCCATAACAACAGCCCGCCAAAAAGCAGCCCACGCGCCCGATGGCAAGCCCTAAGGCCGCCGGCGGCGACATCGCGTCGGTGAAGACGTAAAACGGCGCGCGTTTCCACCGGCAAAGCGCCCATACCGCTAAAATCAGGCCGATCATGCCGCCATACCAGACCAATCCGCCCCGGCTGAGAATGGCGCCGAGCGGATCGCGGAAAAAGACGTCGGGAAAGAAGATAAAATAGAACGCGCGCGCGCCGACGACCGCCGCCAGGATCATGAGCGGCGCGGCCTCCCAGAAGAAATCCGGGGACAGGCCTGCCTGCCGGAGCCGTCGCGCCAGCCAGAAAAACGCCGCAAGAAATCCCAGCGCCATCATCGCGCCGAACGACGGAATCTGCCAACCGAAGACGGAAAACAGGATGGGATGCATGGAATCGCCCCCCTTGCCAGAAGACCCGACCAACGCGCCCATTTTATCCCAAAGGCGTCCGCTTGCCTTTGCGTGCTCGCAATGCGGCGAGTGCTGCTCGCAAGTCAGCGTCCCGATTGAAAAGGACAAGTCCGCGCGCCTGCAGGCGCTGCCATGGGCGCAATCGCGTCTGCGGACGCATGAGGCGCAGATACTCCCGCTGGATGCGGACAACGATTTGCTGCCGCATACCCCGCAAGGCTACTGCGTTTTCCTGCGCGACGACGGCCGCTGCGAAATTCAGGCGCGCGAAGGCGCAGAACTCAAACCGTCCGCCTGCATGCGCTACCCGTTCGCCGCCATTGCGCTGCCGGACGCGTCGCTGGGCTTCGATTATTCCATCTCCTGCAAAAGCATCGCCGACAGCTTGGCGCAACAGCGCGACGGCGTGATTCCCGCCGCTGGCATGTCTTGGGAGGCGCTGGAGGGAGCGTTTCCCCGCCGCGTTCGCGTGGATGCTTTTTGCCGGATCGATTGGCGCGCCTTTGAGGCGTATCGCGAGGCCGTGGCAGAACTTTTCAGCGAGCCCGCCCGAAGCTGCGAAGACGCTTTGAGAGGCGCTCAGAAGCTACTCGCTGCCCTTCGGGCCCGAAAATCTCCGGGAAACTCTCTGGAGAAACTGAAAATCGCGCCTCCGGGCGGCGCGTCGCCTGCCTGGCTGCAAAACGTTCTTGTCTGGCTGATGGTCCGTCGTCCCTACGGCGCTTTAAGCCTCTGGGCCCTGTTGGTCGAAGGCAATTACGCAGATCCAAAAGTTCTGGGCCGGTCGCCAGCGTCATTAAAAGGCCTCTCCTGTATCGCTTGGGATGCGTCCGCGCTGGACCCGTTGGTGAACGCCTTTTTGGCCGCTTTTTTGAGGCGATACGCCTTTATCGCTTACGGTCACTCGCTGCAAAGCATCCTGTTAATGGCCGTGGTTGCGCTGGCGCTGATTCGCTGGTATGCGCGCCTGCTGACGCTCATCCAGGACAAGCCTTCGCCCGGCGTGGCAGAAACGCGTCTGGCGATTCGGCTCGTGGAGCGCTATTATACGGGGCATCAACCCGCCTTCCCTCAGCGGTTTCGGTGGATTCCCGCCAAAGGCGCATTGCTGGACCTGATTCTATCCGCCCAGGCCCCGGGCCGCCATGGCGTTCTGGAGCCGTCGCCGTTCGCAGAGCATCCGGTAGGCGGCCATCATCAGGCAGGACAGGGGTAAAGCGGTTAATAAGCCGGGGACAGCTCCAAACAGGCGCACGCAGGCCAATTGCGTCAGGATGCTGACAATCGGATGAATATCGCTGCGCGGCCCGAATAATTTTGGAATAATGCGCCGCTGCTTGTACAGGAAGAAGCCGCCCAGACCGGTTAACGTCAGCGCAAAGGATAGCCAGCGACCGTCAAATAACAGCACCAGCGAGCTGGGCAGGGCGCCGAACCAGGGTCCCAACGCCGGAAATAAGGCTGCGGCGCCAAAAAAGGCGCTTAAAAATCCGGTATAGGGGAGTTTGAGTACGAATGTAAAACAGCTATACAGCAAAAGGCCCGTAATGACCGCCGTGAACGCCTGAATGCGCACCAGCGCGTGAAATTGCCGATGGGCGCGCGTCAGCAGATCCATCACTTGCGGTCGGACAGATTCCGGCGTGAGCTTGAAGGCCCCCTCAGCAAGCCGTTTGCCGTCCATCAAAAAGTAAAACAGCAGGGCCAGACCGGTCAGCGTGTAGACCAGCCCGGTCAGCGACGCGCCGAGCAGGTCCATCACGTTAAATGATCCGGGGTTGATAACGAACCGACGGAAGACGTCAAGCAGTTGATTCAGCGCCGTGGGGCGCGCGGCAGGCGCGGCGCTGGAGACGGATCGGTCAATCGTCATCGAGGGCGCGGAGACGACCGGCGCAACCGTGACTTTGGCGGGAAGCGCCGCCGCCGATGTCTGGACGGTCACCGTCACCGGCGTCGGCGCCAAGACGGGTTGCGTGGTGGAGGGCGTGTGGCGCGTCGGCGTCTTCAGGGGCGTCGCCGGCGCAGGCGGTCCAATGGGGACGGGGTGGGCATGACCGGCTTGCGGTTCTGGCGGCTGTTGAAAGTCCGCCTGTTTGGCATCCGCGGCGATTTCAGCCGTTGACGCGAGCGGGTCCTGAGACTCCTGAGCGGGGGTTTCTTCGCGGAGGTCCGGCGCCGATTGGGCATTGAACGCGTCTGATGTTCTCGCCGTCTGCGGGCCCTCTGACGCATGCGCTGCTTCTTCTGCTGTTGCGTTGGTTTTGGGGCGGCGCGTGGCGTCAACCGAGACGGGTAACGGCGTTACAACAACGGTTTTCGTGACGGGCGACGGCGGGATCGCCGTCGCCGCAGGCGGCGTGACGATCACTCGAAGCGGCGTACTGATAGAAGCGCTTCGCGCGCTTTGAGGCAGCGACATCAGCCGCTGAATGACCCGATCGCCCCACTGGGCTTTGCCCAGCGACTCCAGTTGCTTGTCCAGCGCCTGATAATAGCCGGGCAGCGACTTCACGAATCCGCCCACTTCCTGACTGATTGCGGGAAGCGCAATATGGGCAGCGACCGCCAGCAGGGCGATCAAAGAAAAAATAGAACTCGACACCGCCAGAAATCGATGATTGATCCCCGGCAATGGAACGCGCGCAAACGATGCGGGCAAGCGACGCCGGACGCATCCCGCCGGAAACGCGCGCACGTACAGCCGCTCCAGCGCGCCTGCCAAATCAAGCAACAGGTAGCTGACCAATAACGTGCCCGCCAGCAGAGAGAGCAGATCTCCCAAAAACGTCATCGTGACGACGGCAACCGCAAGGATCAGCGTCAGGCACAGCAGGATCAGATTGCGACGCAGGACAGGAGCGCTTTCCAGAAAACGGGGGGCGGTCATGAGGCAGGGGCGCTTTCCGATTCTTCTACCAGTTTGTCAGCCAGCGGGCGTCCTTGCAGGGCGACATTCAGAATGCCTGCCAGCGGAATTGCGGCCAGAACGCCGAACAGCCCTGCGAGTTTGGCGCAAATCACCAGCGAGAGAATCACGGCAACCGGATGCAGCCCCATGACCTGCCCCACGACCCGGGGCGCCAGAATATTATCTTTAATCGTCTGCCAGCCATAAGAACATAGCCAGACCCAAGGGGTGACCATTGGATTCTCACCAAAGAGCATGACGATAAATGCCGGTAAAAGTCCTATCCAGGTGCCAACGACGGGTAAAATCTCGCACACGGCGAGAAAAACTGCCAGAAAAAAGGCGTACTTTACCCCAAATAAAGAGTAAATGATAAACATGTAGGCGCCAGTCGCCATCCCCAGCAGCACCTGCCCCTTGATAAAGCCTTGAATCACTGCTGGCAGGCTTTCCAGCCAGAACCGAAGAGCCGTGAGACGCTCCCCTGATGCGTGTGATTCCAGCCATGGGCGCAGGCGCGGGGCGTCCATCAGTAGGTAAAACACCAGTAAAAGCCCGGCAATGGTATACATGAGGCCGTTCAGGGTTCCGGTGAGCACATTGGACAAGCCTCCCAGACTTTCTGAGAGAGTTTTTTCGGCCAGATTGGAGGTTTGCGTGAGGGTCGCGCGAATGACTGAGGCCTGAATGACCTTTTTTTCTTCGGAAGAGATGCGGGCTTCTGGCGCGCGCGTCGTGTGAGAGACAACCCCCGCCTGTCGCGCATCTTCGATGTCGCCTCGAAACAGGCTCTTGACGGCCGATGATCCGAAGGTCCGGTCGGACCAGTCAATCAAGAGGGTTTCCGCCTGTAAGACATATTTGGGCAGAGCATGGGCGAAATCGCCGATTTGCTGACCCAGCACCGGGGTTAAGCGCACCGCCGCCAGAGCCACCAGCGTGAAAAAGGCGGCGTACGTGAGTCCAACGGCCAGCGCACGCCCCCACAGACGGCGAATCCCCAGACGGTTAACGGCTTTTTCGAGAAAAGACACGGGACCGAGGAGCAGGCTGGTTAAAAAGGTGCAGAATCCCAGCATGATCGCCAGCGACCAGAAGACATTCAGGATGGCGAGACCTGCTGCCAGAACCAGTACGGTGGAGACAATCGTCAGTAAGCGAATCAGCGCGTCCTGAGAGGCGCGAGAGCCGTCGGCGGCGGGCTCGTTGGAAGAGAAAGGCATTTAAATGATAAGCCTCTGGCTACTGCGAGGCCTCTATTCTAACACCTGCCCCCAGGCCTGAGTCAGGGGCCGTTTCGCAATCGTCGCAGGGGCGGCGGTTTTTAGGCGAGATCAAGCGCCAGACGCACCAGGGTTTTGACGCCGATGCCGGTGGCTTTTTCGTCGGGCGTCATATCCGCGCCGGCGATGTCGAAATGCGCCAGCGGCAACCCGTCTGGCGCGCCGCTCATGACAAAGGCGGCGGCGGTCTGCGCGCCGCGTCCGGTGGTTTTTTGGGTGTTGCGGATATCCGCGCCGTCGAGCTTGCTCTTGATGTCGTCAAAATCACTCTCATCTACTATCAGGCGCTGAACCGGATCGCCCACGGCGGCGGCGGCCCGCGCGACCTGATCGCCGAAGCCTGAGCTGTTGGCGGCGTCATTGGTCATCAGCGCCATCCGCATCCCCACGGCCTGCGACGCCGAACCGGTGAGCGTGGCGATTGTGACCATGCGCGTCGGTTTTTCGCGTGCGGCCAGCGTCACGGCGTCAATCAGCGTCAGGCGGCCTTCTGCGTCCGTGTGGCGGATTTCCACCTTTTTACCGCAGCTGGTCGAGACGATGGCGTCTGGAATCATCGCGCCGCTGTCGATTTTATTGGGCGTTGCTGGCAGATACGCCGTCACTGTGACCGGGGCCTGAAGGTCCGCCAGAGCGCCGATGGCGGCCAGCACGCTGGCGCCGCCGGTCATATCGCCTTTCATTGTACACATCCCGTTGCCGGGTTTGACTTGATAACCGCCCGTATCAAAAATAACGCTCTTCCCCACCAGCGCCAGTTGTGGCGGGTCGCCGCCGGCCGTCTTAACAACTTCTGCGTTCGCTTTCTCTTTCCCTTTGCCTTTGATTTGAGCGGCGCCGGGGCGATAAGAAACGCGGATCCAGCGCGGGGGATCGCTGACGAGCGAGCCGCGCGCGACCTCAAAAAAGCAGGGCATTTCCCGCTCAATCCAGGCGGGATCCGATTCAATGGCCACAGTGACGCCGGGGCGCTTGCCCAAGGCCAGCGCCTCATCAACCAGCGTTTGCGTGGATTTCAAATTCGACGGGCGATTGACGAGATCCTTGACCCGGCTGCGCGCCTTGGCCAGCGCAATGCCTTCGGCCAGCGCCTGACGATCGGACGCCTTGGGCGCAGACGTCAGCACCAGTGACACATTTTGAGGCGCCGGCCCCGGCTCTTTGGCTTCTTCCGACCGATAGGTCGCCGAAAACGCTGCGTCAACGAGCTGCATCAGCGCCTGATCGGCGTTAAAAGGCAGGGATTTGGAAGCGGCTGTCAAATCCGGCGCGCCGATGGCCAGGGTCTCCAGATTCTTTAATTCCAGATGGGGGTTTATCGCTTTGATTACGGCGGATTCCAGCTTGCCGAGCGTCAGCTTGTCGACTTCGCCCAGTCCGACCAGCGTGACGCGTCGGGCGGGCAGACGATCGCCGGGCGTTTTACGAAACGTCAGCGTGGCGCCGCATGCGCCGGAAAACTTCTCTTCCGCCGCCGTGGCGCTGATCATTCCTTGCAGGGCTTTATCCAGTGCGCCCAGAGCGCGTGGCAGTTGAAACGCGCTGGCCGAATCTGTGGATTTCTTGCCTGATTTTGCTTTGGCGTCCGGCTTCTGGGCCGGTTCAACGGTTTTCCAGACGGGAATGACCAGCGCGTCGGCGCTCAGCGTCTCCCACGGGCCTGTGGTCACGGTAAACGTCATGTCAGGCGAACCCATTGCGTCTCTCTCCTTTGGCTGTCGGGGTGCGCCTGCTATTGTAACGCGCTGTGCGGCGCTAGGCTAGTTGCGAGTATGAAGGAGCGGGAGAGGATCCGGGTTGTGGATTCATAAATGGAGGAGCCGCCGGAAAATTATTGGGCATAAAGGCGCTCGCCCTGCGGTATTGAATCGTTCGCAGGACGCGATCCGCCAGCGGCACGCCCGCAGGGAGAAACGGGATGCGATGATCGATCGTCTCGGGCGGGAGATCGCCGTATTTCTCGATGATGCGCGCAACGAGCGCCCGCTTGCTGGGGTCGGCGTCAAAAAACAGCTTTTCGTAAAGGGCGACGCCGTCGGTAATCAGCCGCGATTGTGAGCAACTCTGCGCATAGCCCGGGACAGTTGCCATGTGATAGCGATGCGCCAGGGTATTCAGCGCCAGACAGTTGATTTCTTCTTGCAGGGACGCCTGTCCGTCGCCTTGGCGCGCCACATGGCCGGTTTCGTGATACAGCGCTTCTGAAATCGCCCGCAGCATATGCGGCGACTCATCGCCCTGATATTTCTGATTGATGATGACCTTGTTCTCTTCCGCCCGCCATTCGGCATGGGCTTTGCTGTCGCCCATATCGCCGTAAGCGATGCGGCATCCGCGCGCCATAAGCGTTTGCAGGGCTTGTGCGCCGTCCTGAAAAATAATATCCACGCCCAATGCGCGCATGTAGGGCTCGTCCTGCGGCAGATGGCGGATTTGCGCCATCATCGCGAGCGCGGCGCGAATGGCGGGAGGCGTCGGGTCCAGTGAGACCGTCTGCGCAGACGACATTGGCATCGTCATCGGCGTCGAGAATGCGCCGGGGGGGCCATACGCAAGCGGACGCCACGCGGGCGACGACAGGCTCATCGCATCCTAAACTCCATGGATAGCAGGGATAAAGCGTCGGCTTGAGACATGGCAATGGGTCCTCTTGCCAGAAGAAAAACCGGACCCTGCGATTTGTTGCGATGTGCCGCACCCGCCGGCGTAATAAAGCTCCTTTCAAGAGGCGTCTCTCAAGAAGTCTTCCTTAGGGCAGTGATACCCATCGCCGCATCAGAAGACGCGTTTTCTCCAGACGGCTTTCGCAGGCCAGCAGGTAATACGATCCGCGCCGTCGCTCCAGCCAGACGCTGACCCGCGCAGGGGTGTCGGCGGACAGGCGCGCGTCTGGCGCAATCTGGGACAGCGAAGCCCCTTGCCATGACTTCCGCCCGCCGCGAGAAAACGCGATATCAGCTTCTTGCGGCGACGCGCTGGCCAGAAAAGCCCGTAACCGCTCAGCGCTGCGGGTGAAAGCAAGTTCTGCGTTCTGGCGGGCGATGACGTGGGCCTGAGCCAGCACAGCTTCTTCGCCCAGGCCGCGCGTCAGCGTCACGCTCAGCACGATTACTTCCAGACTGAGCGTCGCTGTCAGCAGCAGCGTAATTAACAGCGTCGAGCCGCGGGCGGCGCGATGCCTGCGATGTTTTTGGCCCGACAAATCTGAAAACCGCATGGCCGTCACCCGACCGCGTCTCCTGCCAACGCTATGAATGCTATCTTACCCGTGCGCGGTGCGAATCGGGAAGCGGGTCGGGCCAATCTATTTAACGCACACCAGTCGGGGGATAACGCCCAGCTCGCGTTGAAGCGCCCTGGCCCGAGTTTGCGCCAGCGCGCGGCGTTTTTCAGCGCCTTTAATTACAAAATGAATCGCAAAGACCGTGTTTCGGGCAGGTTGTCGTTGCGAGGCGCGCATCGGGCGAACTCCTGTTGAGGGGGACATAAGCGGTATCGGCGAAACTCTGGAAAGCTTTAGGGCAATCGGATCGCCGTCGGCGGGCCGCTCGGGCGAGACGTCTGCGCAGACGCGTTCCTTGCCTGACGACGCGTTTGCGCATACACTGGTAAGCGTCGCCGACGGAGTTGCGACGATGTCGACGGTATGTTCTGGAGTCTTCAGCGATGATCGCGTTTTTTCGACACAACGCCCGCTGGATTGCGCTGCTGGCGCTGGCGGTTTCCGTAACATTCTTCGTATTGGCCGGGGTTCGCTGGTAGGGCGCGGTAAGATAAGGATAGCGGGCGAGATTGCGGCGTATGCGGCGAGTTTTTGAGAGTCGGTGTCAGCCTCAGTACTGGATGGCGGCGGCGTTGGCGGCTGTTCTGTTATTGGCGGGGCCGACGACCCTTGCGCCCACGATCGGGGAATCGCCCGTATGGGCTGCGCCCGGCGATCCGGGCATTCAGGGGCTGCGCTCGAAGAGCCGATCGATTGATGTGCGCCGTCGGGCTTTGCGCCAGATGAAACGTCAGAAGCTCAATGCTGCGCGGCAAATGACCTCGCAGATCGTCACCAATCAAATGAAGCTCGATCGCGCACGACGTGACTTGTATTTTCAGCAGGATCGCTTTGTCAAAACGCGCTCGCTGATTGGCGACCTGTCGTCGAATATTGATCAGAGCATGGGCCGCACCGCCCGCCTCAGTACGGACGCCGGTCAGCGTCTGCGCGCCATTTATACCGGCAGTCGCGTCAATATGATGGAAATGATTCTGGATTCTCGTAATCTTTCGACGTTGATGGATCGTCTGTATTACAAAAAACGTCTGGTTCAGCACGATAAAAAAGTGCTGAGTTCCTTGAAACGACAAACCGATCGCCTGCGTCAGCAGCGTCAGCAGCTCGCCAATCAGCGCAGCTATATTAGCCAGACGATTGAGAATATTCAGGGCCTTCAGGATACGATCCATAACCGTCTGGTACATGATAAGCAGTTGCGGGCGCGTTATTTTCAGGATGCGCGCTATTATGAAGACGCTGAAAATCAGCTACTGTCCGAATCGCGCCATCTCGAAAGCGAAATTCGTCGCCTGACCGCGCTGGCTGCCTCGCGTAAAGGCGCGTCAGTCAAAAGCACGGGGATTTTCTCGTGGCCTCTCATGGGGAAAATCACATCATACTTTGGCTATCGTATTCACCCCATTTTTCGTACGTCTAAAATGCACACGGGGCTGGATATTTCTCGTCCGATGGGAACCCCTGTACGCTCTGCCGATAGCGGCAACGTGCTGTTCAGCGGCTGGCGCGGCGGCTACGGTAAAGTGGTAATGATTAACCATGGCAGCGGCCGCGGGGCGAATCTGGTGACGCTGTATGGCCACTTGTCGCGCATTTCGGTGGGCGGCGGCGCGGCGGTCGATAAAGGCCAGGTGGTCGGCGCAGTGGGCTCGACCGGTTACTCGACCGGTCCGCACTTGCATTTTGAGATTCGCGAAAACGGCCGTCCCGTTAATCCGCTGGGGTACTTGCGCTGAGCGTCTGGCGCAGGCGTTTCAATGCGAGGCGCGCGGGCCTCGGTCTTTTTGCGCTTCTGCTGGCCAGCGGGACGTGGGTCGCCTTGCAGGCGGGGGCTGCCATCGGTTCGGACGCCGAGCAAGGACTGTTTGCCTGGCATCATCAGCGGTACGCGTTGGCTATTCAGGCGTTTCGCCAGTCGTTGGCGCTGAATCCCAATCAGCCGCTGATTCGCTATTATCTGGCGGACGCCTTTGTTAAGACGCGGCGCAAACGAGAAGCCCAGCTTCAGTATCAACGTATTCTGGCGGATGCGCCCGATTCGCAGGCGGCGCGTCTGGCGCGGCAGGCCCTCTTGAAACTCGAATCGCCGCTGACGACCCGCGCGCCGGTCTCTCAAAGCAAACGCCCGAACGCCAAATCCTCAAAACGCGCCATCGCCTCAGGTCCAGACGCGCTGACGGATTTACCCCCGGTGAATGGCGACGATTATCTGGGCGAGATTGCCGAAAATGGTCGTCTGGTGCGCTGGTCGACGTTGCAACAGCCGGTGTTGGTCTATATCGATCGCAGCCCTGCGGGCGTGCGTAATTTTCAACCCGCGTTTGTCGCCAGCGTATCGAAAGCGCTAAACATCTGGATGCAGGCCCTCAATAATCGCCTGCGCTATGAAATGACCGATTCGCTTGAGGAAGCCGATATTCGCGTCCTGTGGGTGAATACGATTGACGGCAAGGGGCAAAGCACCGAGACCGGCACGTCCTATCATGCGGGCGTCACGATCCCCGAAATTCGCGATCGCCAGTTGCGCGCCATGGAGATTCGCATGGCGACGTTTGATATCCGCGGACGGCCGCAGGGCGCCCGGCATATCGAAGCCGTTATGTTGCACGAAATGGGCCATGCGTTGGGTCTGCTGGGCCACAGTGACAATCTCGACGACGTAATGTTCGGTCAGAATCAGTTGCGTTTTTCGCTGTCCAGACGCGACGTCAATACGCTGGCGCGTTTGTACGGGGAGTTGGCCGATATTACCAGCCTGCCGCCTTCTCCTGAAGAAGACCCCCAATTTGCCGAACGCGTGGATGCGCGTCTCGATGAGCAAATCGCCAAACAGGAATCGCTGGCGGGCGCCAAAGGCGACAATCTATCGCTGGTGAATCTTGGGAACGCCTATTTCGCCAAGGGGAAAGCGCTTGTCGAGCAGGCCAAGAAGACCGAAGGCGTTGGCGCGCCACTGCCGCCAAAAGCCGCCGAGTGGTTTAACAAGGCGCTGAAAGTGATTTCCGACGGCATCGCCCTCGATACGCGCGCGCCCTTTGGCTACTACAACCGCGCTGTCATCTATCAGGAATTGCGTCAGGACGACGCCGCGCTCACAGATCTGGGCACGGCCCTGAAACTCGATCCCAACGACGCCAAGCTGTATCGCGAAAAAGCCTGGGTGCTGGCCAAGCTCAAGCAGAAGCCTGAGGCGCGCGCCGCTCTGAACGTTTATCTGGCGCGCGAGCCGCATAAGGCGGAATCCGCCGAAGTGCGTCGCATTCAGAATCTATTGGCGGCGCCCTAACCGGACGGCTTCGTTGTGCAGATACCGGGCTTCTAAACTGTCTGGTCCTGAGCTAGTCCCGAAAATACTTCGAAGCGCGGGCGGGCGATCGACGCTTGTTTACGCGCGCATAAAAGCGCGACAGCGCCTCATGCGCCTCGGCGCCGCAGACGCCGTCGAGATCCGCTTCCCAATGGTTTAAATGGCCGGTGGCGATCTCCTCGATCATCACAAAAGGATCTTCCCAATCACGCTGCTTGTTGCCCAAGACCAAAACTCCTTTGTTCCCAGAGGACGGGGCGCCCTGCAAGAGGTCTAGCGCTTATGTCGGATCAATTCCCCCAAAACTTTAATGCTTTTTAACGCGTTGTTCCACGGCGGCGATGCGCGCCATCGCCGACTCTTGAGGCTTCAGGTCCAGGGCGGCGCGCGCGGCTCAGTGGGCGGGCGGGTCGCGTTATGGTACGGTTAAATTCTGAGCGTGCGTCAGCAATGATTACAAGAGAGAGGTCGGGTGGACGATTCGGGCATTGGGCTGCATGTGGGGCCCGCTTCGCAAAACGACGTCGCGTGCGTCGAGGCGCAAGCGATACGCGCCTCTCAAGCGATACGCGTCTCTATTGAAGCGCGCGAAGCCGACGCCCTGCATCCGTTTGCGGCCTTGAGCCGCGATTCTGGCGGTCGAGGTCGTCCAGAAGCCCCTTGCCCGATTCGCACGTGTTTTCAGCGCGACCGCGACCGTATTTTGCACAGCAAGGCCTTTCGTCGCCTGAAGCATAAAACCCAGGTGTTTATCTCGCCTATGGGCGATCATACGCGTACGCGCCTGACCCACACGCTGGAAGTGGCGCAAATCGCGCGCACGCTGGCCCGCGCCCTCCAGCTGAACGAGGATCTCACAGAAGCCGTTGCTCTGGGGCATGATCTAGGGCATCCGCCGTATGGTCATAGCGGCGAGGCCGTTCTCGACGAGCTTTTTGGCGAGAAGCTTGCTGGCGATGGGTTCCGTCATGAGCGTCAGAGTCTGCGGATTGTGTCGCATCTCGAACCGCTCAATTTGTCGCGCGAAGTCTTTGACGGGATGGCTGCCCAGTCGCAGGACGCCGCCCCTGCGACGCTGGAAGCTGCGCTGGTGAAGATCGCCGATCGAATCGCGTATCTTCATCATGATGTCGAAGACGCCGTGCGCGCCGACATGATGCGCGAAGAGGATCTGCCCGTCGACGTGCGTCGCGCGCTGGGGCCGACGCGCCGTGAACGGCTCGATGCGCTCGTCCTCGATCTGGTGTGCGAAACCCGCCGCCGATTTTCGCTCAATCGCCGCGAAATTGCGCTAAGCGACGAGCGATATGAAGCCATGATGGCGCTTCGGGCCTGGATGTTTACCCATATTTATCTGGGCGCGGCGCAGCGCGAGCAGAAAACCCGTGTTCAGCGCCTGTTGAGCGGCTTGGTGGATCATTATCTGGCGCATTCTGAGCAAATCAGCGATCATATTCCGCGATACGAGGCCGATGGCGCGCTCACGCCGGCGCACTGGCGCGTGCGAGACTACGTTGCCGGTATGACGGATCGCTACGCCCTGGAATTGTATTTGGCGCATCGCCTGCCAACGTCCGCCTCTGCCGCTCCCGTCGACGAGAGGCTGCGCTCATGACGCGCGTACCGTTTCAGGAGGCCGTGACGCTGGTCAAAGGCCAGCTTGATATCGTCGAGATCATCTCGCGCCATTTGCCGCTGAAACGCGCAGGTCGTAATTATCTGGGCCTGTGCCCGTTTCACCCGGACAAACATCCGTCGATGAACGTCAGCCGCGAGAAAGGGCTTTTCAAATGCTTTAGCTGCGGCGAAGGGGGCGATGCGCTGAGCTTCCTGATGAAAATCGAGCGCAAGACCTTTGGCGAGGTGATTCGCGAGCTGGCCGAGGCCCAGGGCGTCGATATCGAACAGGACGGGGTCGCCGCGCAAGAGGCCGATCGGCGTCGCGATCTGTCTCAGCGTCTGTTGACGCTGAATCAGGAGGCGCAGGCGTATTTTGAGGCCCAGTTCGCGGAGCCTTCAGGGGCGATGGCGCGTTGCTACTGCGACGAGCGCGGTTTCCCCAAGGAGATTCTTCAGCGTTTTGGTCTGGGGTTTGCGCCGCCGGGTTGGGAAAACCTCACGCGCCGCTTGCTGGAGTCGCAATCCTTTGTTCGCGCCAATCCTGACTTGTTGGTGGATGCCGGACTGGCCAGCCCGCGACAGGCTGATGGCGAACGTCCGGCCCATGCTGCGGGGGGGGCGACGGGCGGCGGCTATTATGATCGCTTTCGAAACCGTCTCACGATTCCGATTCATGACGACGCGGGGCGTATCGTCGCTTTTGGCGCCCGTGCGCTTGCCCCGGAAGACAAGCCCAAGTATCTCAATTCGCCGGAAACGGCGCTGTATCAAAAAAGCCGCCTGCTTTACGGCTTGTTTGCCGCTCGTGAGACGATTCGCCAACAACGCGACGTCATTTTGATGGAAGGTTATTTTGACGTCATTCGCGCGCACCAGTGCGGGTTAACGCAGGCGGTGGGCGTCTGCGGCACGGCGCTGACCGAGCAGCACGTCAAGCTCCTGATGCGTTGGGGCGTGGAGCGTCTGTATCTGGCGTTTGACGCCGATGAAGCCGGACAAAAGGCCGCGTTGGCGGCGATTGCCACTCTGGAAGGCATCCCGGCGGCCAGCGAACTGACGATTCGCGTGGCGCAGATTCCCGAGGGAAAAGATCCCGACGACTTTTTACGGGCGCGCGGCGATCAGGCCCGCGACGCGTTTGGCGATATCTTGCAGGCGGCGCCGGCTGCGCTGGATTTTCAGTGCCTGCGCGCCCTTCATGGGCTGAATCTGATGGAGCCCGAAGGTCGCATCAAGGCTGCCGCGCGCTTGACGCCGACCCTGGCCGCCGTCAGTCAGCCGGTGAAACGTCAGGAATACGTTGCGCGTTACGCTCATCGTATCGGAGTGCGTCCCGAAGACCTCACGCTGGAGATTCGTCGCTGGTTGCGCCTTCATGGGCGTGAGACAGGCGAAAGCGCTTCATATGAGGGCCGGTCGGCGCGCGGGGCGTTTCGCGACAAGTTTGTTGACGAAAAAGGCGGCGAAAAAGCGGGAAAGAAACAATTTGTATCTACAGGCGCAATTTCTGAACGTCAGCGGCGTTTCCATAACCGAACGGGTTTGACGCCCGGCGCTCCCTCTTTGTCAGACGGCAGGCCTCTTCCCAGACATCAGGCCGCTGAAAGAACTCTCCTGTCTCTGCTGTTCCTCAGCCCCGAAAGTTATAAAATGATACGCCCTATTGTTGAAACTTGCGTCTTTGAGGATAATACCCTCCAGTCTCTGGCGGGCGTGTTGCAAGGCGCATCCCTGTCGGGCGACGATGTCCATGGAGAGAGCGTCGAACGGGTGATTCAGGCGGTCAACGAAGCGCTGAACGGACGGTTTCAGGATGAGCCGGCCGTTTTGAGCGAGCTGGAAAACGCGTTTACGGACGTCGTTTTTTATGCCGACGCCCTGTCGGAACAGTTGGGGCTGGCGGCCCTTTCTCCTTCAGAGGCCGCACATGTGGCGCGGCAGGAAGCCCAGAAGTGTCAAACAGCCCTGGACGAACGGCAGCGCTTGCAAGCCCTGCGCGCTCTGGCCGATCAAACCCGGGAACGGGAACAGCAAGCCCGACAAATCCCAGACGCTCCCCAAACCCCCTTGCTCGAAGCCCTCTATGAATTCCGCGACCAGGTGACGCGCGTAAAGTCCTCCGGTTATAGTCATCAAGAGATATAGGAACCCGTCTGCATGAAAAAACGTCGTTCCAATAGCGAAGACTCCCTGCTGGAAATGATTGAGCAGCAGGAACGCGGCTCCGGCGGTCGCAACAGCATCGATGAGATTCTCTCCAGCGATGGGGAGTCCGACAACATCGGCTCGCTGTTCGGCGGTGGCGGCGGCGAAGGCGGGGTCGCCCTGCTGGAGCGCACCTCGCGCATGACCGGGGCCATGACCGCCGGTTCGACGTTTGCCGCGCCCGTGTTGCGCGAAGACGCCGAAGTCGAAGAGCCCGAGTTCGCAGAAGCCTCGGCCGGGGCGATTGATGATCCGGTGCGGATGTACCTGCGCGAAATTGGTCGCATTCATCTGCTCTCCGCCGAAGAAGAAATCGAACTGGCCCGCAAGATTGTCAGCGGTGGCCCGGAAGGCGCCGACGCCAAACGCAAGCTGGTGCAAGCCAACCTGCGTCTGGTGGTCAGTATCGCCAAGAAATACGTCGGGCGCGGCATGCTCTTTCTGGATCTGATTCAGGAAGGCAATCTGGGCTTGATTCGCGCGGCCGAGAAGTTTGATCACGAGCGTGGGTATAAATTCTCAACCTATGCGACGTGGTGGATCCGTCAGGCGATTACCCGCGCGATTGCGGATCAGGCGCGCACCATTCGGATTCCGGTGCATATGGTGGAAACCATCAACAAGCTGAAAAAGGTCACCCGCAAGCTGGCGCAGGACCTCAGCCGTAAGCCCAGCGAAGAGGAACTGGCTCAGGCCATGGGCATCAGCGTGCCCAAGCTGCGCGATATTATTAAGGTCGCCCAAGAGCCCCTGTCGCTGGAAACGCCCATTGGTAAAGAAGAAGACTCCCGTCTGGGCGACTTCATCGAAGATCGCGAAGCCGAGGCGCCCGCCAACACCGTGGCCCAAGAGCTCTTGCGCGAAGACCTGACCGAGGTGCTCAGCTCGCTGTCGCCCCGCGAGCGTGACGTGCTGCGGTTGCGCTTTGGTCTGGATGATGGTCGTCAACGCACGCTGGAAGAGGTCGGCCAGTTGTTCGGCGTGACCCGCGAACGCATTCGCCAGATCGAGGCCAAGGCCTTGCGGAAATTGCGGCACCCTAACCGCAGCCGTCGGCTGAAAGAGTATATCGAGTAGCCGCTCGCCCTCGTCGTTCACTATGATAAAATAACTCGCTGTTGTCAGCCCTGCCTTCGCAAAATTTTCGCGGGGCGGGGCTGACCGGTATTTTGGGATGTTTCACGCAGGCGGGACACTCAACGCATGGCAAAGGATCTACAGCATTACGTGGAAACGGCGCTTGCCGCCGGGGCCGATAAGGCGGCGATTGCCCAGACCCTGATTGCAGCGGGCTGGGGCGCTGAAGTGGTGGAGAAAACGCTGAATCAATATGCGGGCGTCGACGCGCGCGGCCTCCTGATCCCCGTTCCTCGGCTGAGCGCGCACCATGCGTTACGCGATATTTTCGTCTATCTGCTGATTCTGACCACGCTGTCGATGAGCAGCTACGCCTTGGGCGCCCTGTTGTTTCATCTCATCGATCGACTGGTTCCGGACGTCCAGCCTTATCATGAAGCCTTGGGCTCCATGAGCGCGACCATCGCCCAGCTGGCAGTGACGGCGCCAGTGTTCTTCTGGTTGAATGCCTGGCTTCAACAACAATTGCGCGCTTTTCCGCAGAAGCGAGAATCGCTCATTCGCAAACTCATGATTTATCTGATTCTGTTTGTTGCGGCCGTGGTGACGTTGGGCGACCTGATCGCTATTCTCACGAATTTTCTCGAAGGCGAGCTGACCAGTCGCTTTCTGCTGAAAGCGCTGGTGATTCTCTCCATTGCGATGGGCGCCTTCTCGTACTATCTGCTCGAGATGCGCCAAGATGATCGTCTGGTACAGCGCGATCCGCTCTTAAAAGGAGTCAAGCCGTGAAGGGACCGGGCTCCTTGGGAAAAACCCTGACGCTGGGCTTTTCCGTCCTCGCCCTGATTGCTATCGCCGCCGGCGTGACGATCAGCGGCGGGCCGGCGTATCAGCGGAAAATCCGACTGGATGAGTTGCGCTTGCGGCGGATGCAAGTCCTTGAGACCGGCATACAGACGTTCTACGAAAACAAGCGCCGCTTGCCGTTGCCTGCCGAATTGCCCGCCCTGCGCGAAGAAGCTGACTACAGCGACGCTTTTCGTGCGGAAAACTGGCAAGACCCGTCCGATAAAGGGCCTAAAAGGACGATTGGCTATCGGGTAACCGGCGTCAATACGTATCAGCTATGCGCCTCGTTTGAGACGGAAAGCCTTCAGAACACGGATCCAGACGCAAAAGGCGGCTTTTATAGAGGCGCGTACCGCCCGCTGCCGAATTGGACGCATCCGGCAGGCGCCTATTGCCTGAAACTCGAAGCGACGGCGCCGGATCGATAGAATCAGCCGCGCTTAGACGCTTAATAGGTTTTGGGAGGAATTGCCAATTGCTGGCCGATTTGCAGCTTGTCGGGGCTCGACATGGCGTTGGCCCGCTGGATTTTTGCGACCATATCCGGCGCGCCGGACCCGTAAAAACGGCGCGCAATGCGCTCTAACGTGTCGCCCGATTGTACTTCATAAGAAGACGCGCGTGAGGGCTCGCCTTGAGCGCTGGACGCGTCGGAGGACGACGCCGAAACCTCTGACGAGGCATTAGAGGACGACTCCGCGCTGTTGCCGCCAGAAGGGGCGAGCGCATCTTGACGCAGCACGCGCGTGGCGGCGGGAGAATCGCCATTGTCGGCCGAAGAAGCGCGCTGGCCGCCGTTGACGCTGACCGTAATCGGCTCGTAGACTTTCGGCGCGACGCCTGTTTCGCTAATCACGGGCTGGGTGAGCGCGCCGCCGCCAGCGCTGATGCGGGGCTTGCTGGTAAACAGGAAGAACAGCGCGCTGGTGATAATTGCCCCGACGAGAACGCCCACCACCGTGAAAACAATGGGCGAGCGATCTTCTTTGACGAAATGACGGGAACCGGACCACAGCATATCCAGCTCCTGGGGTTGATATTCATTAGCGCGAACGTACACGCCGGGCGCTTTTTCTCGTGGCTGGGCCGAAGTGGCGCTGGGCGCCGACGTTTCTTCGTGTTCAGAATTAATAGGCATCTGTGTCCCCATGGCGGTCATTCAACCCCTTTATGACGTCATTCTGATATAATCTCAGCAATTTCTGCCGTGTCAGCTCTCTATAGACGGGGCGCAGACGCATTGTCGCGACCCTGTTCTTTTTCTTTATACCACGACTTGCGCATCGCGCTCTCGCCTTGCCGCAAAAATGCAACCAATCGCAACGCAACCCCTCCGTCGTCCTCTGCCAGCCTCTGGAGCCCGTTATGCTCGATAAAACCTATGATCCGCGCTCAGTCGAAGCCGAACTCTACGCCTATTGGGAGAACGCCGGTTTATTCAAGCCCGACGTCGCGGATCCGCAGGCCCGGCCCTTCAGTATTGTGATTCCGCCGCCGAACGTTACGGGAGCGCTGCATATGGGGCATGCGCTCGATAATGTCCTGCAGGACGCGCTGACGCGCTGGCGCCGGATGCAAGGCTGTCGCGCGCTCTGGATGCCGGGAACCGATCATGCGGGCATTGCCACGCAAAGCGTCGTCGAGCGTCAGCTCAAAGCGGAAGGTCTGACGCGTCAAGGGCTGGGGCGCGAGGCTTTTCTTGCGCGGGTCTGGCAGTGGGCGAACTCCTGCAAGGGAGGCATTACCGGACAATTGCGCCGGCTGGGCGTTTCGCCCGACTGGAGTCGCGAGCGCTTTACGCTGGACGAGGGGTGCAGCCGCGCCGTGCGTCAGGCGTTTTACGCGCTGTATCAGCGCGGTCTCATTTATCGCGGCGAATACATCGTCAATTGGGATCCCGTCAGTCAGTCGGCCATTTCGGATATTGAAACGGAGTATGCCGACGAGGATAGTTTTCTGTGGGAAGTCGCCTATCCGGTGGTCGGCGCCTCGGGCAAGAAGCTGATCGTCGCTACCACGCGACCCGAAACCCTTTACGGCGACGCCGCTGTCGCGGTTCATCCTGAGGATCCCCGCTATCAGGAGTTGATAGGCAAGCAGGTCTTGCTGCCGCTGACCGGTAAAACCATTCCGATTATCGCCGATGATTATGTGGATATGGCCTTCGGCACCGGCGCACTGAAAATTACGCCCGCCCACGACCCCAATGACTATCGTATTGGCGTGCGGCATCAATTGGAGCCGGTCAACGTTATCGACGAAAAAGGCGCGCTGCGCGATCTGCCCTTTATTCCTGAACCGGTGCGCGGACTTGATCGCGATGAGGCGCGTCGGCTCACGGAAGAGCTGTTGCAAACGGGCGGCTATCTGGCGCGCAAGCTGCCGCATCGGCATCGGGTTGGCCGCGCGCAGCGCTCCGGCGCCGTGATCGAGCCGTTGTTGTCGACTCAATGGTTCGTCAAAACCGCGCCGCTGGCTCAAGATGCCCTGGCTGCGCTGGAACGCGGCGAGATCCGCTTTATCCCCGAGCGCTGGACGCGCGATTACCTGCGCTGGATGACGAATATCCAGGACTGGTGCATCTCGCGTCAACTCTGGTGGGGGCATCAGATTCCGGCGTGGCATTGCGCTTCTTGCGCCCAGACGACAGTCGCCATCGAAGACCCGGATGTCTGCGGCCATTGCGGCTCAAGCGATATCCGGCAAGACGAAGACGTTCTGGACACGTGGTTTTCGTCAGGTTTATGGCCGTTTTCCACCATGGGATGGCCCAACGAAGCGGCGCCGGATTACCAGACCTATTACCCGACTGATGTGCTGGTGACGGGCTTTGACATCATCTTTTTCTGGGTGGCGCGGATGACGATGTTCGCGCACGCCCTCACGGGCCGTTCGCCTTTTCATACCGTCTACATCCATGGCCTGATTCGCGACGAAAAAGGCCAGAAAATGAGCAAATCGAAGGGCAATACCGTCGATCCGGTCAAAGCCATCGAGCAATACGGATGCGACGGGTTTCGCTTCGGCTTGCTGAGTCTGGTGACCTATGGCGCGCAAGATATTAAGCTGGCCCCGGACAAGCTGGAGCTGGGCAAAGTATTCGCCAACAAGCTCTGGAATGCCGCGCGCTTTACGTTGATGAATCTGGAAGGCGTTGATGACGCGCCTATCGACCGCGCCGCGCTCTCTGGCATGGATCGCTGGATTCTGAGTCGCTATCACCGCGCCGTCGCCGAGGCCAATCAATTGCTGGAGGAGTACAAGTTCGGCGAACTGGCCGCCTTGCTGTATGAATTCATCTGGAATGGTTTTTGCGACTGGTATGTGGAATACGCAAAAACCCAATTGCGAGATCCTGCGCGCGCGACCAATGCCAGACGTATTCTGCTGACGTTGCTGAATGGCCTGCTGCGACTGATTCACCCGGTGATGCCGTTTATTTCGGAAGCAATCTGGCGCAAACTGCCGCATACGCCGACCGAATCGGTCTCCATTGCGCCGTATCCGCAAGCAGACGGCGACTGGATTGACGCGCGCGTCACCGACGACGTGGAACTGACGCTGGCCGTGGTGCGCGCGGCGCGTAATATTCGCCAGCAATATAATCTGCCGCCAGCGGCTGCCATCCGCCTGATGATTGAAGCGCCGGATGCGCGCGAGCGCCAGGCGCTGGCGGATAACCGCGATATTCTGGACCACTTCCTTAAGCTGGAATCGTTGACGATGTCAGCCGCGCTCAGCGAGCGCCCGTCCCATGCGGCGGCCAATGTCGTTGGCGCCGCGCGTATTCTGGTTCCGCTGGAAGGCTTAATTGATGTCGCGCAAGAATTAACCCGGCTTGGCAAAAAGCTCGAAGCGCTCAAAGACGAGCAGGATGCGCTGTATCAGATGCTCGGCAATTTTGAATTTCTGGAGCGCGCCCCGCAGGCGGTCGTCGATAAAAACAAGGCGCGCCTGAGCGAGGTCAAAAATCAGGCCAAGCTGCTGGAAGAGCAACTTGCCAGCCTCAGCGCTTAGCCCGTTCTATCGGATCTTGTAATCTGGGTCATTTAAGGCCTGCGGCGATGTCCCTTGCGCCGCCAGCATTTGCGGGGCCAGTTGTAAGATTTCGCGGCTTTCTGCGCCATATTTGGGATCGTTTTGCCATTTGTTGAGCCATTGCTGGCTGGCGGGAGCTTGCTGGATTTCCCATGTGTGGAGCATGCCCCGTAACAATTGCCGTGCCGTGCGGACCCGTACGTGAGTCGCTTTGCCCTGGGCCCGGCGGTGACCGAGCCCCGTACCCGGAACCATCCAAAAGTCGAATTTTAGGATTTTAGCACGTTTTCAGGTCGGCGTCCTGAGTTCCAATTTTTAAAATCGTCGTCGAACGCCAAAAACTGGTGTTGAAAAGCGGTTGGAAAGCGCCAGCGCTTTTCAACCGCTTTTCAACACCTTTCCATTTCCACGATAAATTCGCCCGCTGTGGTTTCAGCGGGTTTGGAATGCTGGATTTTTTCAGGCGATCAGACGTAAAGCCGCCTGCTCACCCTGCCAGTCGAGAATAAAAACTTCAGGCGTTCGGTATTGCAAGGCGCTGTGAGGACGCTCGGTGTTGTAATGCCCGCGCCATGCTTCAATCACGACCTGAGCCTCGCTCAACGTATCGAAGGCTTCCATGTTCAGGCATTCATCCCGCAAACGGCCGTTGAAACTTTCGCACTTGCCGTTTTGCCACGGGCTCCCAGGCTCAATAAAGAGCGACTGCGTGTGCTGCGTCTGTAGCCAGCTTTGCAGGCAACGGGCGACAAATTCCGACCCGTTGTCGCTGCGTAGATACCGGGGAATCCCGTAATCCCTAAACAACGTCTGCAATGTCAGGCGCACATCCTCGCCCCTGAGAGAACGTTCCACGCGAATGCACAGGGACTGGCGCGTAAATTCATCCAGCACCGTCAATAGCCGGACACGGCCGCCAGAAGTCAGGCGGTCCTGCACAAAATCAACCGTCCACACGTGATTTGGCGCAACGGCCTGTTCGGGCGACTGAACGCCTTGGCCTCGCCTGCGTTTCTTCGTTTTCTTTCTGACTTGTAGGCCTTCCTCGCTCCGGATCCGCCGCACCCGCTTCACGTTGATTGTCCAACCTTCCTGCTTCACCAGTATGGCGTGAATCCGGCGATAGCCGAACCTCGCGAAACGATTGGAAAGACGCAGGATTGCCTGACGCAGGGATTCATTCCTGGCGTCTGCCACAGAGCGTAAGCCGTGCCGACGCACGCGCGATAGCCGGGCGCATTGACGTTTCGACAGCTTGTATTTGTCCGCGCGCAGGCAATGAAACAGAATCCGACGACGGGAAGGCCCTAAAGCTTTTTTAGCACGTCCTGCAGCGCATCCAGTTCCAGTGTGCGCTCACTCAACAGCCTTTTCAGTCGGGAATTCTCTACTTCCAGAACCCGTAAACGCCTGGCTTCCAAGATGCTCAAGTTTCCGTACTTCTTTTCCACTTGTAGAACGTGGCTTGCGAGATGCCAAGCTCCCGACAGACACCTTCGACCGTCTTCTGACCGCTTTCCTGTGTCCGTAATGCAGTAATAACCTGCTCTTCCGTGAATCGGCTCGTTTTCATTCCAAACACTCCTTTCAAAAGATTGAAGAACAAAATCCTCTACTTTTGAACGGTCCCCATTTCTGGGCTCAGGTCAATCCACGACGTCTTGTTTAATGGTTCCATCATTGGTACGCGTGCCAGCGCTGCCCAGCATTAGAGCCCATTGCTCCCCGGATTTTTTCAAAGCATTCTTCTGATTGATCGGAGGGTTCTCTTGGAAAAGATGCTCAATAAAAGGTTTATCCAGTAAATGAGCGGAGGCAGGCATTGTATCCAATGCCTGCCAATTACTGTTATCAAAATTACCTGCCGAAATGTCGTTTATCATCTTGCTTTTTTCTAAAGTGGTCTTGGCTTCTTTTAAAGATTCTGCATCTTCAAATGGTTTAGAAAAAAATATTGCCCGCATACCCAGAAGGGTTAGAGGGCATGCCGATCGTTCCTTCCCGCGTAATTTGTTGCCCCAGAAAATTCAAGCCGTTCACCCCCTGTGGAATGACGGCCGTATTCAGAAAACTCCCAAAATTCGAGAATTCCCGAGGGGTGATGACCCCATCAAACGGATTGTTGCCTTGAGGCGTTCCGGCTAAATGCGTTTCAACCTTCGCTAAAAATTGGGCGACTTCGCGCGGGGCTTGCTTACCGTCCTGGTCCAGGTCAACGGTTTTCCAGATGGATCCCCACGCGTCTTGCGAGTCCACGCCCAACGCCTGGCGCAACGGCTGGGACTCTGCGATAGAAACGGCGCCGTTTTTATCTGTGTCTAACGTGCCGGCTTGCTCCCGGAGGCCATTGGCGGCTGCGTGTCCCCATTTGCGGTGTTCGTCAAAACCCGTTGCAGGTCGAGCAGATTGCATATACGTCATTGCTAACGCCATGATAAAAATCCTTGCGGTTGAAACCCTGCCAAATGGAAACCCACCTGCATGCAATAAAACATCTTAGTTGTGTTTGATGCGTCGTTCTCATGGGGTTTAAGCCATGGCAACAGAAAATCCCGCGCGAGGCGCGGATTTTTAAGCTGAATTTTTGTAACGACACTGGCGCCATCGCGAAGCTCTGGGTCTCCAGAGGCGTCTGGACGCGCGTTAGCCCGCGCCGAGGGCGGCGAAAGCGTGATCGGTTTTTTCAAAGACCAGCGATTTAAGGCGCGCATTGGCGTTCAGGGCCTCGGGAGACGCTGTCAATTCAAATGCGGCTTCGCGCGCCATTTCCAGAATGGCATGGTCCTGGACCAGATCCGCCAGCGCGAAATCCGGCAGGCCGCTTTGCCGCGTGCCGAGGAATTCTCCCGGTCCGCGCAGGGCAAGATCGCGCTCGGCAATCTCAAAGCCGTTTTGCGACTCGCATAGCAGCGTCAAACGTTGCAGGCTGTCGTCGGAGCGCGAATCGCTGATGAGCACGCAATAGGACGCGCTTTGTCCGCGCCCAACGCGACCGCGCAATTGATGTAACTGCGCCAGACCAAAGCGATCCGCGTTTTCGATCAGCATCACGGTTGCGTTGGGGACGTCTACGCCCACCTCCACCACGGTCGTGCTGACCAGAATGTCCAGCTGGCCGCCGGTGAAGGCCGCCATCACGGCGTCTTTCTCATCGGAGGGCATTTTGCCGTGCATTAATCCCACGCGCAGATCCGGGAAGACGTCTCGCTGAAGTCGTTGCGCCTCGCTGACGGCGGCCTTGGCTTCCAGCGCCTCCGATTCCTCGATAAGGGGGAAGACAATATAGGCCTGGCGGCCTTTTGAGACTTCATGTCGAATTAATTCATACGCTTGACGGGCCTTGGAGCGCGTAAGCAGAGAGGTCACGATGGGCGTGCGCCCCGGCGGCAATTCGTCGAGCAGGGAGACGTCCAGATCCCCGTGCAGCGTCATCGCCAGCGTGCGGGGAATCGGCGTTGCCGTCATCGTCAGCATATCAGGATGCTCGCCCTTGTTTTTCAGCAAGGTGCGTTGACGCACGCCAAAACGGTGCTGTTCATCCACCACAATTACTCCCAGCGCGTGAAAATCCACATCGCGCTGAATCAGCGCATGGGTGCCGACGGCGATATGAATCTGCCCATTCAGAAGGCCTTGTCGCACTTCGCGACGCTGCGGCGCCGTAGCTGCGCCGGTCAGCAGGCCGACGCGCAGACCCAGCGGCAGTAACCATTCTACAAATTTGCGGTAATGCTGCTCGGCGAGAATCTCT
Source organism: Vampirovibrionales bacterium (assembly GCA_016712355.1). Taxonomy (NCBI): domain Bacteria; kingdom Bacillati; phylum Candidatus Melainabacteria; class Vampirovibriophyceae; order Vampirovibrionales; species Vampirovibrionales bacterium. The sequence continues at coordinate 1,125,450 of JADJRF010000005.1, forward strand.
GTGGGGGCCATCAGCGCGCCCTGATAGCCATTTTCAACGGCGATCAGCAGCGTGAGCAAAGCGACAATGGTCTTACCGCTGCCAACGTCCCCTTGCAGCAGGCGATACATCGGCTCTGGACTGGCGAGATCCGCCTGGATTTCCGAAAACACGCGCGTTTGCGCGCCCGTCAGCGAAAAGGGCAGCATCGCCAGCAGGCGATCGCAGTAGCCGCCTTCGCGCCGGGCCAGCGCCAGACCGCGCGCCGTTCGCTTGTATTGTGCGCGCAGTAAGGCTAAGCGGCACTGAAGCCAAAACAACTCGTCGAACACCAGCCGTTTACGAGCTGCCTGATGCTGCGCCAGCGACTCCGGGAAATGAATCTGTGCGAGGGCTTCGCGGAGTCCGACCAGCTCATAGCGACTGCGAATTGTCTCGGGCAAGGGATCGATAATCGCTTGCGAAAATTCGCCCAGCGCCTGATGAATGGCGCGACGCAAAAACGACAGATTCAGGCCCTGCGTCAGCGGGTAAATCGGGACAATACGCCCGGCGTTCAAGGGCGGCGGGGCGTCGCCTTCGCCGCCTGCGTCCTCATAACTGAGAATTTCCGCTTGCGGCTTTTCCAGCGCAAAGCAGCGATTATAGCCGTCTAATTTCACGCGCCCCGAGAGCATGACGTCGGCGCCTTTTACAAAGCGCGCCTTAAACTGCTCCAGCGCCCCGCGCTGGGTTTTGGCATAGAACCAGGCGGCCGTCAGGCGCCCCGTGCCATCGGTCACGGTCAGCGTCAAAATGGCGACGTTTCCGCTTTTGGCCATGCGCGCATTTGCCGACACCACCGCGCCGATGACTGTCACGTCCTGCCCCGGCGTCAATTCGTGGATCGCAGCCCGGTTTTGATAGTCCACATAATGGCGCGGAAAATAATAGAGGAGATCGGCGATGGTCTCAACGCCCACTTGCGCCAATAACTTGGCCAGACGCGGCCCCACGCCGCGCAAAAACTGAACCGGCGCGCTCATCGGATCGGTCTGTGCGGCGTCGCCTTCGGGCGGGCTTGCGTTGGCGTAACGTTGCGCCGGGCGCTGCGGGGCCGCCAGCGTTTGCGCCATTAACGCCAGAAACTGTTCCAGGCGTTCGACGACTCCCATCCGCTGGCTCAAATCCATGGCTGCGTACTGGCGAAATTTCTGTGTCAGGGTTTCCAGCGCCAGAAACAGCGCCCCATCGTCCACTAATCGGCGCAGATGCGCTTCCAGACGGCTGAGCGATTCCTGAATGAAGCGCGAAAAAGGTTTGCGACGGCCCTGAACGTCGACGTATTGATAGCGACGCTCATAGTCGATGGCTTGCCGGAGCTCGCCGGTCAGGAGCGACGCTTCTTCGCGAGACATAGGGGCGGCGGCTCCTTTTGATTTCCTGCGCAACGTCATTGGGTCGGCGTGAACGCGTGCGCGCTGCGGGTCATTATATAATAGGAACGCGTCCCTTGGGCCGCCATCCGTTCAATGAGGATTTTACGCCTGATGCGCTTTTCGCTTTTCTGTCCGTCCGCCTCGCGCGTTTGCGCCTGGATGCTGCGCGTTTCCCTGATGCTGGTCATGGCCGCATGGATCAACATCGCCGCGCCCACCGCCGTATACGCTCAAAATGTCGATGCCGCTCGTCTGTATAATCAGGCGCTCGATCGTGTCGGGAAAGGCGACACGCCCGGCGGGATTTCGCTCTTTGAGCAAGCCGCCGCCGCCGATCCCAATTACGCGGATTCCTTCTATAACCTGGGCACGCTCTATTTTAAACAACGGCAATACGCCCAGGCCACGACCGCCTTTCAGCGTACCTTGCAACTGAATCCCGGCGATCAGCAGGCGCGGTTTTCGTTGGCGCTGAGTTATGAACAACAGTCGCGTTTTGCAGAAGCCGCCGAAACCCTGCGGCAAATCCCTCCGAACGATTCCCACTACGGCACGGCGCAAACGAAGATTCCGCAGTTAGAAGCCGCCTTGAAAACCTGGCGTCCCCAAACGCAGGCGTCTGCTCAGAAGCCGCCTGCCGCCAAAACGCCTGCCAAAGTGGGTCTTGAACGCTTTGCGCAAGGCTTCTTTGGGCCGACGGGTCTGGCAATGGGACGCGATGGCAGTCTGTTTGTCGCTAACTACTCCAAAAACCAGATCTTTCGCATCGCGCCCGACGGCGCCAAGAGCGTCTTTACCCAGAGCGATTTGCTCAAAGGTCCGGTGGGACTGGTTTACAATTCTGCGCTTAACGAATTTTACGTTGCCAATTATTTAGGCGCCAATATCGTGCGCATCAGCGCCGATGGGCGCGCCAGCGTGATGGTGTCAGGTCTTAAAAAACCTTACTATCTCTTGCTGGATTCGCCGCATAATCAGTTATACGTCTCCGAGCAGGATACCAACACGGTGACGCGTATCCGTCTGGGAGGATAGCCGTATGGGTCCAGGCGACCCGCCTCCCGCATCGAATGCCGACGTAACGCTGGCAGTGGATATTGGCAATACGTCTGCGAGCTTTGGCTTGTTTTGCGGACAATCGCTGCTGAGCGCATGGCACGCGGATCATGCTTTGTCTTCGGGTGACGACGCCCTGTTGCAGACTGGCGAACGTCTGCGCGCGGCTTTAAAGCAAGCCTCCGCAAGTGGCGCGCGGCTTAAAGGCGTCGTTTATTGCAGCGTTTCGCCGACGCGTCAAGAAGCGCTGTTGTCGATGATTCTCGCGCTCACCCAGCCGTTTTGCGATACCTCGTCGCCTCTGGTCTCGCTGGGCATTGTTCCCGGCGTCACGCGCGTTGCGGTGGACATCGGCGCTTACGCTCCCGAGCAACTGGGCCCCGACCGGCTGGTGAATCTATGCGCCGCCCGCGCCCTTTATCCCAATCGCGCGGCGCTGGTGGCCGATTTTGGGACGGCCGCCACGTTTGATCTGCTTGACGCTTCAGGGCGCTTTCTCGGCGGGGCCATTGCCCCTGGTCTGAGAACTTTCTGGGATTGTCTGCCGCCTAAAACCGCGCGGCTTCAGCCCGTTTCCATGCAATCTGCGGCTCGCGCGGCGGGTTTGTCGACGCGAGATTGCCTGCAAAGCGGCTTGGCTTATGGTTACCGGGGTCTGACGCGCGGCATTGTGGATGCTCTAAGGACAGAATGGCCCGCCATTGATTTTTTTCGAGTCGCTACCGGCGGTATGGCCCTTGCTTATCACGAATTAAGCGACAGCGCCGACGCGCCGACATTCGATGTTATTGATCCGCATTTAACATTGCGCGGGCTGGCGGCAATTGCCGCCCTGAGCGCTTTTTAACGCTTGTAATTGTCAGCCGCCGAAAATATTGCTAGAATAAACCCCCCGCTCGGGCGTCCTTGAGGAGGAGGACTGGGGACGCGCATTCTGCGTGGAGGCTGGGTATACAGACAATTCAACTTAAGGAGAGATTTCCATGAATCTACCTTCAGTTTCACTTGGCATGCGTTTTGGTTCGTTAAGCGTGATTGAAAATCGGGGAGCTGTCATCCAAAAGCGGTACTTAATGCCTGTTCAGGGCTCATTAGATCGCGCAGGTTGGGATGTTCAAATGATTTTGGGCGGAGGTGTAAATAAACCTGACTTTAAAGCTGTTCTGTCGAGAGAAGGTAAGCCAGCCGGAGAGTTATCCTTTTCCCGTCCTGAAATTACTCCAGGACATCGAGCGCTCTTAAATCGTGGCCATGCGCTTGACTTCGTCAGCGCTGTTCATGGATTTATGGACAGTTATGACTGTCGTCAGCCCCATATTTACGGCTGAAAAACCAACCGGCTGACCTTGAAAAAGGCCAGCCGGTGGTTTTATGGGTAAGAAGACGACGCGGGACGTTTTCTAGTAGTCCATGTCGCCCATACCGCCGCCCATGCCGGGACGCGCGGCTTTTTCTTCGGGGATGTCGGTGATCAGCGCTTCGGTCGTCAACAACAGCCCGGCGATGCTGGAGGCATTCTGCAGGGCGCTGCGGGTGACTTTCGCCGGATCGACGATCCCGGCCTGGAACATGTCAACGTATTCATTGGTGTAAGCGTCGTAGCCGACCGTGGGGCCTTGCTCCTTCACTTTTTCGACAATGACGTCGCCATGAACGCCGGCGTTGTTAGCAATTTGGCAGCAGGGCGATTCCAGCGACTTGCACAGGATTTCGCCGCCGACGCGCTCTTCGCCTTTCAGCGTGTTGAGGAACTCAACCAGCTTGGGCTGAATTTTGAGCAACGTCGTGCCGCCGCCAGCCACGATGCCTTCTTCGATGGCGGCGCGCGTGGCGTTCAGGGCGTCTTCGAGGCGCAGTTTTTTGTCTTTCAGCTCGGTTTCGGTCGCCGCGCCAACTTCAATCACGGCAACGCCGCCCGAGAGCTTCGCCAGACGCTCTTGCAGCTTCTCTTTGTCGTACTCGCTGTCACTGTCCTCGATTTGGCGCTTAATTAATTTGACGCGCGCTTCGACGTCCTGGCGCGTGGCCTCGTCGACGACAATCGTCGTGTTGTCTTTGGTCACCGTCACGCGGCGGGCGCGGCCCAGTTCGCGAATGGTGAGGTTTTCCAGACGCGTACCGGTTTCTTCGGTAAAGAGCTGACCGCCGGTGAGGATCGCGATGTCTTCGAGCATCGCTTTGCGGCGATCGCCAAACCCGGGGGCTTTGACGGCGACGGCGCGCAAGACTTTGCGCATATTGTTGACGACCAACGTCGCAAGCGCTTCGCCTTCGACGTCTTCAGCCACCAGCAGGATGCCGCGACCTTCGCGGGCCACTTGCTCCAGAATCGGGACCAAATCGCTGACCAGATTGATTTTTTTGTTGACGCACAGCACGAAGCAGTCGTCCAGCGCGGCTTCCATGCGCTCAGGATCGTTGACGAAGTAGGGGCTGATGTAGCCTTTGTCGAACTGCATCCCTTCGACCAGTTTGAGTTGGGTGCCCATCGACTTGGACTCTTCAACGGTGATGACGCCGTCTTTGCCTACTTTATCCATTGCTTCGGCAATCAGTTCGCCCACGCTGCGGTCGTTACCCGCCGAAATCGTGGCGACTTGCGCGATTTCTTCTTTCTTTTCCACTTTGCGCGATTGTTTGTGGATTTCTTCGACGACAAAGGCGCAGGCCTTGTCCATACCGCGCTTAATGCCCATCGGGTTGTTACCCGCGACCACGTTGCGCAAGCCTTCGCGCACCATCGCCTGAGCCAGCACGGCGGCGGTGGTGGTGCCGTCTCCGGCCACGTCGTTGGTTTTGGAGGCGACTTCGCGAATCAACTGGGCGCCAGCGTTTTGCTGGTGGTTTTCCAGTTCGATTTCCTTGGCGATGGTCACGCCGTCATTGACGATTTGTGGCGAGCCGAACTTTTTCTCCAGAACGACGTTGCGGCCTTTGGGGCCCAGCGTCACCTTGACGGCGTCGGCGACAGCGTCGATGCCGGTTTCGAGCGCGCGACGCGCTTCTTCATCAAATGCGATTTTCTTTGCCATTTCAGCAATCTCCTGATTGGGGGATAACAAACAAAATTGGGGGATAGGGCGAAACGCCGGACTTACTCCTGAATAACGCCCAGAATGTCTTTCTCCGACAGGATTTTGTATTCCTGACCGTCGATTTTGACTTCGGAGCCGCCGTAGCGGGCGAACAGCACGCGCTGGCCTACTTCTACGTTCATCGGCTCGCGTTGACCGTTATCGAGTACGCGACCCGGGCCGACGGCGACGATACGGCCTTCGGTCGGCTTTTCTTTCGCTGAATCAGGAATATAAATCCCGCCCGGGGTCTGCTGATTGCCTTCCAGCACTTCCAGCACGACGCGATCGCCGAGCGGTTTGATGCGAACTTGGGTTTGCGTTTGTGACATGGGGGAGTTCTCCTCATAAATGAGCTTCATGCGGCGACGGGGGCTTTCGCCCTGTGGCGACGCAACACGACACGACAAGGGGCGTTCAGGCGTTCCGGCGTCGGAAGGCCTGAAGTAAGCGCTATCCTAGTGAAGTTCCGGTCCGCTTGTCTACGTCCTGAGGGCAAAAATAATAATGAATTAAGAATGCCCCGCTTGCGATAGACCCCCCTGTATCTCATCGCCCTGGAACGTCACAATGTCGCGCTAGGTAGCCCCCATTCACGCAGAGCGTTGTAAGATGAGCATAGATCTTGTTTTCTCCTTGTCGGCAGCCAGAACAGTAGCCAGAACGATCTTCGATGGGCGATTCACGCGCAAATGGCATCCGTTTCGCCGGCCACGGCTGGCGACGCGTTCTGTCGGTCTTTATGCAGCCGTTGACGGGAGTTGCGCTTTTAACGCTGCTCGCCATTGTGCTGCGGCTCATCGGCATTGAATCGCGCAGTCTGTGGGGCGATGAACTGTTTACTATCGCGCATGCCATGGGCAGCGTCATCCGGCCCGAAACGCTGGCGCAGCTCGGTCATGGCATGGATCCGACCGCGCCCCAGACGGCGGGCGATTATATCAGCCAGTATTTTACGCGTCGCGGTGAGGCGATGGAGCTGGCGCCGACGCTGCGCGCGCTGATGATGAACAATCATCCGCCCCTGTATTTCTGGCTTATTCGCCTCACGGTTGACGCCTGGGGATTGACGCCGCTGGCGTTGAGGCTGCCGTCGCTGCTTGCGAGCGCCGGATGCGTCCCGCTCCTGTTTTTGCTGGGGCGTCGCCTGCATAGCGCGCCGGTGGGCGTGATTGCCGCAGCGATGATGGCGCTGTCCGGGTATCAGGTCTTTCATGCGCAGGATGCGCGCCCCTACGCCTTGTTGACGCTCATCGCGCTTGCGGCTCTTGGTTTACTGGTAAAGACGCTGGATGAGGCCCTTGACGACGCTTCTATGCGCGCGTTCGCCCCGCGGCAGCTATTGCGCTGGCTTGGGTGGACGCTTCTGTGTGTGGCGGGCCTGTATACCCATTATTTCTTCGCGCCGTTTTGCGTCTTTATGCTTCTATACGGCGTGATCCGCGCATGGCGCGCGCCCAGGACCCTGCTTGCGCTGATGATTTCTGTCGCGCTGGCGGCCGCGTGCGTTTATCCCTGGTTGTCGGTTCTCAAAGCGCAAGCGCACTGGATTTCTCAGGAAGGCCATTTTACGGGCGGGCGCTGGGACTGGATTCAAGCGCCGGAAATCATCTGGCGCATGTTGTGCGAGTATATTGCGCCTAAAAGCCCTTGGCTGCGCGTCGCGTTGCCCATTCTGCTGATCTATGGCATGGGCGTGATGTTCTACGTCCGGCGCAGTCGCTGGACAATTTCGCGCCTGACGTTGTGCTGCCTGGTCTGGATCGCCTGTATCGAAGGCTTTATGCTGGCGTATGACGTCACGCTGAACGCCAACCTGCTCAGCGTCCGCCGTTATGGGATGCTGGCCGCGCCCGCGTTTTATCTGCTGATTGCGTGCGTTATCGTCAACATCAAGACTCGCGAGCGATTGATTCAGCCTGCTATTCTGACCGGGCTCCTTGGCTGGATGCTCCTCAACAGTCTCTGGATTACGCTGACGCACGGCCTGACGGGCGGCGATTATCGGGAGGCGGCCTCGTATATTGTCCACCATCATGCCGGGGGAAGAGAAACCGTACTCGTAAATCCCAGCGGCCCGCCGGTGATGGGCATGGCGTTCTATCTGCCGGCTCCAACGCCGTTACTGGGCCTGCCGGCTCGCAGTATGTTTACGATGGCTGACCGTCAGGCCGTCGAAAGCCGCGTGAAAGCCGCCATGGCCCAGTCGAGCCGTATCTGGGTGGTGTACAGCGACAGCGCGCCCAGTGCGCAACTGTTTATTGATCGCGCGCTGACCGCTCAGCAGTTTCTGCCCGGCGATCAGCAGCGCTTTGAAGGCGTCCAGCTTTCGCTCTACGAACGTTTCGACCCACGCGCCACTCGCCGGGCCCCATGAGTTGCGACGCGGGTTTTCGAATCGGGTGCGCGGTTGGCGCGCAGCAAGGTCCCGGGATTTTTTTAAACCGCTTGCGTACGGCGTTGCTGGCGCGCGACGCGTTTAGCGACGATGCGCCTGATGCGTGGATTCAATTGTCTTTTGAGCCCCTGCCCGCGCATGTCGCCGAGCGCGTACGGCGCGGACAAACCCGCATTCTGGCGCGGATGAACGGGTGTTGGTGTCAGCGTCATTCTGTTTTGCGCGGACTGCCCCTGCCGTGGCTGGATGCGCGCGCCTCGCGTCGCCGCAATGATCGTAAGAATGCCAGAATCCGCCAGAATCTGGCCGAGGCTCACGGCGTGATTTATCAGAGCGAATTTTCGCGCCGCTTGACGCATGCGTTTGTCGATGCCGCTGCGCCGCAGGGCGTTGTAATCTACAACGGCGTGGATCTCGATGCGTTTTCACCTGAAGGGCCTGTGGATTCGGCGATTGCCGATGATTTCAAGGACAGTTTCAATTTATTGATGTCGCATAGCTTTCAGCCGTATCACCGCTTGCACGATGCCATGAAAATTCTGGCCGCATTGCGTCGCCAACAATTAGACAAGCCGGTTCACCTCCATGTATTGGGCGGCGCAGATGAGCGCTGTTTTGGCTGGGCGCGAGAAATCGCGCATCAAAAAGGCTTGCTGGAAGGCCGCGATTTTACAATCTGGGGCAAGCGTCCATTCGACGCGCTCGCCCCAATGCTGCGCGGCTGTGATGCCATGCTCAATCTCTCTTATTGGGACGCCTGTCCCAATGTGGCCATTGAAGCCATGGCGTGCGGATTGCCCATTATCGGAGTCGACCATGGCGGGCTGGCCGAGTTGGTCGGCGCAGGCTCGCAAATGGCTGGCGTTTTGGTTTCAGAGCGAATCCCGTTTACCTATCTCGACCATCAGAATCCGTCGCGGATGCCGCAGGCGCCGATCGCGGGTTATGTCGAAGCGATTGCTGCGGCGATCCCGATGACGGCTGCCCTGTCCGAGGTTGCGCGCGCGAGGGCTGAAACGCGGTTTGATATTCGAAGAATCTGCGCCGAGTATCTGGCGGCAGCGCAGGCGTTGACCCAAGAGGACTTGGTTTCATGTGGATGATTTCTCCCGTAGCGCTTGCCGGACTTGTCATCAAGTTTCTGGGCCGCTCGATTGGCGGCGTGATTGGTTTTTTGATGGGTATGCTGATGCTGGCGCTGTGCGCCCTCACGCTGACCGGACGATTTGCCCCGCCACAATGGCCGTACGATCTGGCGAATCACTTCGTTGCGCAAATGGCCGCATGTCAGGCCCTGGCGCTGCTGATAACGCTGTTTCGCCGCCCCTCCACGTTTCTGGGCTGGATCATCGCTGCGCTGACGCTCGGCTGTTTTGCGCTGAACCTGATTCGTCTGGCCCCTTACGCGCCGTTGCCAGCTTATTGGCAAACGCCTACCCCGGCCGCCCGTCCGGTAGCGCCTTCATCAGGCCCAACGCTGTCGATACTTCACCTCAATGCGCAAGGGGTGCGTAATCAGCGCATGGACCTCGCGCTGGCGTACATCCGCGAGCGTCAACCCGATATTGTGGCCTTGTCCGAATTCCCTGCCTCCTGGGAGAAGGCTTTTACAGACGCGCCAGAGCTGAAGTCCTGGCCATACCGCCTCGTAGGTCGCGCGCAAATCGGGGTCTTTAGCAAGCGGCCGTTGCGTCAGGTCCGCTATGACTTCTTGAACGCCCCAACGGCTAATCAGACATGGGTACAGTTTGAGACCAAAATCGGCTCTGAGCCCGTGACGCTGGTGGTCACACATCTCCCGATTCCAGCCATACCCGAATCGTTTGCGCGCGAGCGCGCCATTTTGAGCCGTATTGCCGCTCAGCGAGAGCGCTACCGTCCGGCGTGGCTGTTGGTGGGCGACTTGAATATGACGCCGTGGTCTTGCCTGTTTCAAGCCTTTTTATCGCAGTCCGGCCTGCGCGATTCCCAGGAAAGGCGGGGCGTTCAGGCGTCATGGCCTGTCTGGCCCTTTCTTCCGGCCTGGGCGACGCCGATCCTGGGCGTTCCTATCGATCACGTTCTGGTCAGCGATCGGCTGGCGGTAGTCGCCCGATCATTAACGCCGCCTGTCGGATCCGATCACTTGGGCGTTTGGGTCGTGGCGCGTCCCATTTCATCGCCGGACAAAATCCAGTCGACGCGAATGGGTTCCGGCGTCAGGCCTTCGGCTGCGAGCAGGCCTGTCCATGCTGTCAATAAAGGCTCGAAAAAGTGATCGTGAGAAATTCTCCCACACGCTGCCTGCAGCGTATAAAGCGGCGTTGTGTCGTTAAGGCCGAGTTGTTGACAGAGGGCGCGATGCGCGCGTCGTAAAAATAAATGGACGTGCGCGCCTGTGAGGCCAACCACGCGCTGGTCGATGGACAGTGTGAGAAGGCGCGGCGCGTCGTTGCTGCCAGGCAAGGGCCTGGCGACATCTACGCCTTCTCTGAGCGTGGCATGGATCCCCAACAGCGTTTGCAACGTCTGGAGATGCTCGGGAGTAGAAAGCGCTTTGCCGGGCAGCGGGGAGACGTTTCCGCAACGTCGCACGAAAAACTGGTACGCGCCGCCAAAGCGAGGCGCTGTCGCGTGAGGGCGAGCATGACCGTAATTCAATCTGATGTCTGGCATAGAGCGCTCTTAGAGTCCGTAGCGCGTAATTTGCTACAAAAATCGTTTATACGGCGGTTTGAGGCGCAGCGCAAGTCTTCAAACGCAGGGCCCAAAACAAGGGCGAAAAAACGCGCCGCCCCTTGCAACTGAGCAAGAAGACGGCGCGAAAGCAGGATTGAGGAGGACGGGTTTTATCGACCGCTGTAAGGAGCGGCTTGATACGAGGTAGAAGAGGCCGCGCCTTGTTGACGTAAAGGCGGCATGGTTTGCGTCACCCCGGCGCCCGAGTAAGGCGGCATGGAAGAAGACGCGGCGGCAGGAGAAACCGCGCCATAACGGGCGGCGGTCGGCGTCATTGAGCGTCCTTGGCGTTCAGCCAGCTTTTGCTGCAAATGGCTGATTTTCGACAAATAACGCTCGCGTTCGCCTGCTTCCATGTCAGGGCGCAAATTGACGTAGGCCTGATATTCCAGAATCGCCTTGCCGTAATCGTCTTCGTTCTGGTAAATCTTGGCCAGAGCCAGACGCACTTCCGGCTGACGGGGGTACAGGCTCACGGATTCCAGATAGTAATCTTTGGCCGTACGTTTTTTCGCCTTGGAAAACACGCTTTTGAAAGACTGCGCCAGATTCAGGTTTTTGTCGGCGGCGGCGCGCTGCTGATCGAGACGATGCAGCCCGCGTTGCGCTTTCAAATTCTGCGGATTACGCGTCAACACCATTTTGTAGGCCTCGGCGGCAGTATCCAAATCGCCATTGATTTTAAGCGCATCGGCGATTTTGAGTTGCTGGGCCGGGTTATTCTGGTTGCGCGTCAGCAATTCGCGGAACAACGGATCCGACTCCTGATAACGCCCCAGCGCAAACAGCGCTTCGCCTTGGGCAATGCGTTCAGAGTCGTTGCGCGGGGCGATGCGCGTCATCGCTTCCAGCTCTTGCTGGGCGAGTTCCGGCTTACCGGAAAGCCGACTGACCTGCAACATAGCCAAGTGCAACGACAAATCGTTTGGATTCGCCTGAAGCGCTTTGCCAATGGCCTCTTCAGCGTCGACGTATTTATCCGATCCTCCCAACATGCCTTGGCCGGCGGAATCCTGCGCGGTCACGAGGTAGGTTTGCGCCAGCCCCTGTAAGGCGTCCGGATTGGCGGGATCTTTGGCCAGCACGTCCTGATAGTAACGAAGGGCCTGATCCGGCTTGTCCACGGCAAGAGAGAGACGAGCTGCGTCGAGTTTCAGCGCATCCAGATTGGGGTTTGCGTTCAGCGCGCTGCGAAGCTCAGATACGGCCAGTTCGCCGTCTCCACGCGTGTCAAACAGTTGCGCGAGCTTCTGGTAAGCGCCGACGTATTCGGGTTTGACCCGGATCGCTTCGCGGTATTTGGCGATAGCGGCCGATTCATTGCCCTGTTTCAGCAGGACGTCGCCCATCTTGGCATAAACCATCTCGCTGTTACGGTTCTGAGACAGCGAGGTGTTGAGCGCCTGATAGGCGTCGTGGTACCGGCCTTGATCGGCCAGCGCTTCGCCAAGATAGTAATGCGCCTTGTAATTTTTAGAGTTGAGCTGAATTGCGCGCCGGTATTCACGAATCGCCTCTTCGGGCCGTCCCTGGGCTTTCAGAATGGTGCCGCGATTGGCGACGGCTTCCGAGAAGTTGCGATCCAGTTGGGCCGCCTTTTCGAAGGCGTCCGAAGCCTCTTCTAAACGGCCTTGGGTCCGATAAACCTCTCCCAGGCGGTTATAGGCGTCGGGGTTATTGGCGTCATAGCGCAGCGCCGTCTTGAACTCATTGGCGGCCTTATTCAGCAGTTCTTCTCGCTGTGCGCGGTAGGTCATGTCCGAAGACGCCGTCTGATTGCGGTACACCACGCCAAGGGCAATATGGGCGTACGGATTCTTCGGATCTTTGGCCAGCGCCTTGCGCGCGCTTTCTTCGGCGGCGCCTAATTTAAAGAGTTCTGCCTGAACAATCCCCAGATAAGCGCGGTTATTGCTGCTGTTGGGATTGCTGCGTACGTCGCGGGCATAAATTTTTTCGGCTTCTTCCCAGCGTCCTGTTTCAAACAAACGGGTCGCTTTACGGGTCGATTGCGCGATATAGCCGCGCAAACGCACTTGAGCGTCGGCGGAAGGCGTCACCGCCAGTAACATCAGCCCGGACAGCATTGCCACCGGTAACGTGGCTGCCAGCATACGGCGTGGAGCGGAATCGAAAACAAAAAAGGTCATGTCTATCATCTCATATCAACTGCACATTAAGGAGATGTTAGTCCGTATCAAGAAAACATTCAAGACTACGCCTAAAGGGCCTTTTGCGGGCCTCGCTCTCCAGAAGTCAGCATAGACGGAGGACTTTGGCGAAGGTTCCAACAGGAGCGCACCTCAAACAAAATGCTTTAGTGGTAAGAGGGCCTCAAGCGCTTATCTGAAAGGCTTATCGCCTTTGTAACGTAAAATAGTCGCTTCACCAGAAGCGATTGTGTGGAGATGTTGCTTTATAGAAAGATTTGTAAAATTTCCGCGCTTAAAGATGTATTTTTAATATGCTTCGCCGATATGAAATATACAGAATTACCTTTCTCTCCCCTCCTCAAAGAAATCCCCCTAAAAATAGTGGCGTCTCGACGGGAATGCGTTGCGGCGCCTGTTTCTTTTTCGTCACGGCCCGGCGAGCGGCCTAAAAGGGCAGATCCGATTCCACATAGGCCAGTTTCCAGCCGCTGCGTTCTTTTTGCATGGTCAGGCGGGTGGTGGTTTCATGACCGTCGGGGTATTTGCAAATCACATCCACCGAGGCGCGGGACCCTTCGATTTTACGGGTATGAAAATACCCAAAGCGAAAGAAATCGTTTGCGCCGCTGTTATAAAAGAAGCGCTTCCAGAAGGTCTTCATCAGGCTGCCGTCGTTGTTTTCAAACAACAGGCGCACTTCGGGCGGACCCAGTTTGGCCAGGGTAGCGGCTTGTGGATGACGCGCATAAATATCGCTGACGCTCCATTCCAGAAATTTTTCCTGGGATTTTTTGGAAAAAAGCGACCAGCAAAAATGACATTGGTTCTGCATCAACGCCTGAAAAAACTGGCGCGCGACGACTTGAGGCTCATTTTTGGCGCTCATGATGCTCGGGCCGTCTTAAGGCGACGGCGGCTCGCAAACCCGTACATATTGAATTAGATAATAGCCTGTTTTGCGCGTCTTGTGCGCAACCGGCCCAAGACGCGCGCACGCGCGTCCTAATTGGTGGTGAAGGTGATGGTGTAAGGCTGGGGCAGACGGTTGCCCTGCCAGTCTACAATATTTTCGAGCGTAATGGTGTAGGTGCGCGTCGAATTCATCACCGATCCGGTGCCCAGGGGCGGGAGCAGCAGAAATTGCGTTTCTCCGGGGAAATTCGGGAAAAGCGTGGAATTGGTGAAGAGCGTGCCAAACTGATCCCGAACGCGCACATGGCAATTGGCTGGCGTCGCCACGCAATTGGCGTCGATGGTCTGGTTGAGCTTGGGATCAATGTACAACGTGCGGTAATCGACCCCGCCGTTAAAGAAGACCTTGATCACCGAGCGCGGATTAATCAACGCCCCCACCGTGGTATTCGCACCGGTGATGGGGATATTCTTGTTGGTGTCCGGGACGCCCTGGGCCATGGTGTAGAACGCCACGCGCGTGGGGCGCACAGCTAATTCGTTAAACGGTTCGGCCGTTCCTCCTGAGCCTGTCGCAGACCAGACCGTCTCAAAGTTAATAGTGCTGACGGGATTGCCATTATTAAGGCCGGGAGCGAACATCGAGCGCCCCAAAGGAACCGCCGTATCAGTTTTATGAATGTCGTAGGCTGTGATAACATCCGAGGAAACGTTGACGGTGCGGCTGAGGTCGGCGCTGGCGCTCAGCGTCAGCTCGTCGATACGAAACCGGTTGTCTGTGCAGTAAGGCCGTGGGTTGTCGCCATCGGTCATCTGGACGCGAATGACGCCCACGCCAACTTCTCCAGTGTCGGAAACGCAGATGGAGCCTTTGCTCAGCATGCTGAACGGTTGGCGAATCTGGCTGTTGGCGGTGAGGTAATCAGTGCGGATTGCGCCGGTGGTCGCGTCCGCTGTCGGATCGCCACCCAGAACAAAATAGCGGTAATAGCCGATTAACTCGCTGTTGACCGCGTTGGCCGGATTGCGAAAAACCTTGCCAGAAAGCCCGTATAAGGGCGGCGTATTGTTGTTCTGACCGCTGTAGCGCAAAAAATTAAGGTAGTTGGTGCGCGGAACAAAGCGGGTCGCCAACGCTTCCTGAATGCCAGCTTGAGCTACATAATATAACTGCAACGATTGGCGGTTGGACACCATCCGCCGCGCGTTATAAAAGGCCCCCTGGTTCAGCGCCAGCGCCATCGACACAATCGCCACCAGCGTGACGACGGCGATTGCAATCGTCGCCCCCTGACCTCTCGCCCCGTGGGCTTTATGGGATTGCGGGCGACCGTGCGGCGCTGTTTCGAGCTTTGACCAACCCATCATACGCGTTCCTCAGCTTCCTTTTTTATCGTGAGGGAAAAGGCTCGGGTCCGGTATCGGCCAACGGCAGGAAACATTGAATATCTGGTAAATCTGGGGGAGATTTTATCACAAAACCGTTACATCCCTGGATGAATCCTCAAGTTTTCTGTCCTTGCGACGATACATGCGACGACTCGTAACAGATTCTGACTGTCACGACTGATTCCCTTCCGTCATCTCATCCGTAATCTCCCTCCCGACGGAATACGGTCAAAAGGCTCAATACAGTGAGCCCTTGAGAATTCGAGCCTTCGATACGCCTTCCAATAAGAGGTAACGAACATGCTGATTGCCCGCCGCTCCCGCTGCTCAGGCTTCTCGCTTGTTGAGACTGCTGTGGTGATGCTGTTCGTTTCGCTGGCGATGGTGCCCATTATCACCACAATGGGCGGCTCAAACGACGCCAATAACGTCAGCGTCAGTAATAGCGCAAATATCTCAGGGGTCTCCTCGCGCTCTTCCAAGCTGGTTCTGGCTGCCAACTCCATTATGGAACGCTCGCTGGCAGGCGATCACAGCGTCAGTTTCGATGCTTCAACGCTCTTTACCACGCCGGGTGAAACGGTCGTCACGCCGCGTCGGCAATATTATGGCGAGACCAGCCGCGCTTATAATCAGCCCATTACGTATGACTGGGTGGTGCGCGACTTGTCGCACCTCGAAGACACGACCGGACAATTAACCGATTGGGCGAACCAGGCGGTTGCTGCTGACGCCGCTGAAGTGATCGCCCCCACCGGAAACTTTGTGCAGCAGGCGACGCTGCGTCTGTACCAAAATCCGGGGGACGCCAATCCCGTCTTAACGCTGCCCACGTATTTCTATCGCAGCAATTGCGGTACAGGCGGCGTGGATTGTGGCGATGTCGCCCTCAATCAAACCGGTATCGCGATTGTCATGGATCGATCCGGGTCAATGCGCTGGTCAATCGAAAGAGACCGTAGTAAAGGCTGGGTTAGTACGTCCAGAAAAACGTCAGCCCCTTGGCTCAAAAATCGCTACCCGATTGGCGCCAACGTCCCGGATGCGGCGATTCGCATTAACGATATCTTTGACGATAGCGCGCTCGATTTAACTTATATGCTGCCGTTTTCTCAGCCGGACAATCCAGACACGCCATATGCGGAGCATTATATTCAGCCGGGCGGAGCGCCCCTGGTGAATGCCGCGTTGACTTTCCCCAGTGGTTGTAATGATGTTGATGCGCTAGATCCCGGGAATGGCAGTTTTAATCCTGATACAGCAAAATATTTTGCCGACGGCGCTTTAACAGACACCTATGTGATGTGGAATGAACCGACCATTACCCCCGTTCAACGTCGGGCGGCGATCGCTGCGTTTTGCGGCGCAGGGGGGGCCCGCGCCTCTCAAGCGGATTGGCTGAATTTGATTAATAACAATATGTCGCGCTTAGAGGCGTTGCGCAATGCTCTGTTGTCGCTGCTGGTGAAATTGGAACAGAATCAATTCCTGGTTTCCAATATGGAAATGGGTATGGTGAGTTTCGCTGCCACTTCGCCACCAGCGGTTACGGAAGTTTCCATGGAAAAAGCGGTTAATCCGCCTGGCCCTGTGAATACCCTGAAATTTGTGAATATGCGTTTGCGCTCGGCCATGATTAATCGCCAAGGCGTTGGAGAGATCATTGCCGACCAGGGGACCCCTATGCTGGAGGGCTTAAAAAGAGCTGCCAGTATGCTGTACTCGCGCCAATATGACAATCGCCTGATGATTGTCATTAGTGACGGGTACGTGAATTCAGGCAGTACGCCTACCAACGTGAGAGATTTCGCCAAGCAGGTTGGCGGCTGTCCGACCGTCGGCAACCCTGCGTGTTATTCGGGCTCCGGCGGCAAAACTATTACGATGTTTACCGTCGGCCTGATTGAAGCCGATGACGCGTTGATGACCGACATGGCGCAGAAAACGCCCAATGGTCAATTCTTCCTGGCGCAATCGGTCACGGACTTACAGCCGATTTTCGACCAGATCGCGTTTCAAATTGAACGGCTCGTGCTCAATAGCATGGCCAGACGCTATCACTTACCCGTCAAAAGCGGGGATTGAAAATCGGCGTTGGCAGGCGTTGGCTACGCTTTCATCAAGTATTTATGGATGAAGTCGCTCAACACGGGCACTTGAATATCATCGCCCATAAACGCCTTGATGGTCAGGAAAATCCAATAGCCCAAAAGCGCCAGGCTGACGAGAATGGCGACCGCGCCTACCAGGAGCGCCACCGGTCCTAACAGTTGTCCTACCATCATATTCAGGATATTGAGCCCTGTATTGATGACAAACGAGGCCAGAAAAAATCCCAGGGCCTGAAGCGCATGGAATTTAACCGTCGCCGATTCGTCTTTTTTAATGAGCAGGATGACAATTGTCGGGATGGCGCAAATGAGTAACCCGACGTAACTGAGACCGCTCCAGAGTTTTTCGTCCTGATTCATCGCGTGCTTGTCTCTCTCTAAACTAAATCCGCCGACCTGCGGCAGCAAACGCCCTCATCATAATCGGGTTCCACGATTATGGGAAGAGGAGAAACAACGCCGCGCGTTGAAAGCGCGGCGTTGCTGAGATCAGGCTGCTCCAGGATTATTGCCGCGGGAGGGCGGCGGCGGGCGCTGTAACGGCCTCGCCCTCTTCCTCTTCGTCGTCGGCGAAGGCGTCCTGATAAGTCAAAAACAGTTCGGAATCGTCGGGCGTTTCGCCGCTTTCTTCTGTGGCGGGGGCTTCCGGCGTGGCGGCGCCTTCGGCGGGTTTGCGGATAGTGCCCGCGCGTTGCTTGACGTCGCGCATCAGTCGCGTTTTATGCTTGCGCAGCGCGCGTTCAATTTTATGCAGCAGCTCGTCAATGCCGGCGTATAAATCCGATTTGGCGGCCCCGACGCGCACAATGGCGCCGTTTACATGGACGGTCGCTTCGGCTTTCTGGTTTTCTTTGATGCTGGGGTTCTTCTCAACGCTTAGAAAAACGTGAATCTCCTGAATAAAATCGAAATGCTCGGACAGGCGGCGCATTTTTTCGATGACATGATCCTTGATGCCGCGGGTCAGATCGATATTGCGACCGCTGACAATAATTTTCATGAGAGAACCTCCATCACAGGCGGGAAAAACAGGAAGAGTCGGGATTTAGCCAAAAACACTTAAAGCCAGACGCAGATGACAGGCAGACAGGCGCTTATGTCTTAAAGGCGCGCCTGCCTGCCCAAGAGTTGCAAGGGTCTAGATCGACATCGCTTCGAGATTGCGCGCCGCGCCAGCGCTCTGGCGCAGGGCTTTAAAGGCGCTAAAGCCGGCATAGCGCGCCGTGGGCCCCAGCTCTTGCTCGATGCGCAGCAACTGGTTATATTTGGCGATGCGCTCCGAGCGGCTGGCCGAGCCTGTTTTAATTTGCCCGGAATTCACCGCCACGGCGAGATCCGCGATGAACGTGTCTTCGGTTTCGCCCGAGCGATGGCTGATCATCGTGGTATAGCCAGACTGATGGGCTAGATTAATGGTGGCCATCGTCTCGCTGAGCGTGCCAATCTGATTGACCTTAATCAGAATACTGTTGCCGACGCCTTTTTCAATGCCTTCGGCCAGAATCGCCTTGTTGGTGACAAACAAGTCGTCGCCGACGAGTTGAACGCCCGCTCCAAGGCGGTCGGTGAGAAGCTTCCAGCCGTCCCAGTCGCCTTCCGACATGCCGTCTTCAATCGAAATAATCGGATACTGCCGGGATAAATCCGCCAGATAGTCCACCATTTGCTCCGGCGTCAACGATTTCCCTTCGCCTTGCAGGCCGTAGCGGCCATCTTTGTAGAGCTCGGTGCTGGCGACGTCCAGCGCCAGTTTGATGTGCTCGTTGGTATTAAAGCCTACTTTTTCAATGGCGGTCAGAATCAAATCGACCGCTTCGCCGTTGCTGCGCAGGTCTGGCGCAAAGCCGCCTTCATCGCCGAGACCCGTATTGTAGCCTTTGCTGCGCAACACGCTTTTCAGGGCGTGGAAGGTTTCGGCGCCCCAGCGCAAGGCGTCGGAGAATGAGACTGCGCCGACCGGAGCAATCATGAATTCCTGAATGTCCACGTTATTGTCGGCGTGCGCGCCGCCATTGAGGATGTTCATCATCGGGACAGGCAGGGCTGAGGCCGAAATGCCGCCAAGATAGCGATACAGCGGCATGTCCAGCGCATTGGCCGCAGCGCGCGCGCAGGCCAGGCTGACAGCCAGCATCGCATTGGCGCCCAGGCGGCCCTTGTTGTCGGTGCCGTCGAGTTGAATCATCAGTTGATCGATTTCAGATTGCTGCGTGGCGTCCTGATCGACCAATTCCTTGAAGATGAGGTCATTGACGTTTTCAACGGCTTGCAGGACGCCTTTACCGTTGTAACGCGAGGCGTCGTCATCGCGCAGTTCCAGCGCTTCGCGCGAGCCGGTGCTGGCTCCGGAAGGGACGCAAGCGGTTCCAATGGCGCCGTCAGAGAGGATCACTTCGGCCTCTACGGTAGGATTGCCGCGCGAATCCAGAATTTCGCGGGCGCAAATCAGCTCAATGTAAGTCGACATGGCGAGTAGTCAAACCTCCTGCGTCAAAACGGACATGCGCCTTATCGCGACAGCGAACGGGCCAGTCATGAGCCCTCATTCAAGCATAGCCCTACGGGAGCGTCAATTGTCGCGCCCCGGCCGCGACGTTGGAGGCGCGCGGCTATGCGAGCCTGTTGTCGTTTGGGTACAATCGGTGAGATGAACGCGCTGACTCAGGATGACTTTGAACACAGGCTTGCGGCGCTGCGACAGCAATGCGATGCGCGCGGCGCGACCCTGCTCGCCGTGACCAAGGGCGCCAGTCTGGCGCAGATTCGGCGCGCATGGGCCTTGGGCGTGCGCGACGTGGGCGAAAACCGCGTACAGGACGCCCTGGCCAAAATGGAGGCGCTGAATGGCGAGACGGCCCAGAGCGTCGGCAGCGGCGCGCCTGGGTCTCTGCGCTGGCACCTGATTGGTCATTTACAGGGTAATAAAGTCGCCAAAACCGTGGGCCGCTTTCATCTGATTCACAGCATTGACACGACGGATCTGGCACAGCGCCTTTCGGACGCCAATGCGTCGCGGAACTGCGTCCAGGCGATTCTCCTGCAGATCAATGTGGCGCAAGAACCTCAAAAATATGGCTTCGCGCCGGAGGCCTTGCCGGAGGCCCTGTCGCTTATTCGACGCTTGCCCGGCGTTCGGGTAGAAGGCCTGATGGCCATGACGCCTCTACGCGCCGAGGCCGAAGAATCCATTAAAATATTTACAAAACTTTATGACCTGCGCATGGCGCTCTCAGACGCCTTCGCGCGGACGCCTGCGCGCTTGTCGATGGGAATGAGTCAGGACTATATACACGCTTTGGCGTGTGGTGCTACAATAGTGCGCGTGGGCTCGTTCCTATTTGGGGAAGAGAGGGTCCGCGCCCTGTAATCGCTCCACCGTTAGATACCCCCTGTTTACGAAGGATAGAGTTAGGAGGCGTCCAGACCGCCCATGAATACGGGACTCATGCATAAGCTTAAAAACTGGGTTTCCGGCGACCCGTTTGAAGACGAGCTGTTTCAATATGAAGAGGAGTACGAGGCCGAACCTCGGGCTTATCGACCTGCGCGAAGCGAGTTTGAAGCGCCTGTCGATAAAAAGCCCCGCAAAAATCTGCGCGTGGTGGACCACCCCGCTGGCGGGTCGTTGCAGCAGCAGGTCGTCGTCATTGAGCCGCGCGCGTTTGAAGAGGCGCTCGATATCATTGAGCATCTGCGCTCGCGTCGCTCCGTGCTGCTGAACCTCCATATGCTGGATACCGCGCAATCACAGCGCGTGGTGGATTTTCTCTCCGGCGCCACCCACGCCATTGACGGCAATCAGCAGCGCATCGGCGACGGCGTATTTATGTTTACGCCCAGCAACGTTGTTATTACCAGTGAGGCGCAGCACAAAGACGCGTCAGCTCATGCAGGGCTGAATGTCAACGACGCCTTCTGGAATCAGGGGCGCTAGAGCCGCCGGGTCTTTCAAGTCGTTTTTGAATGCGACGCCGCTCTATCCGCTTCGATACGTTCCGTTCGACCGCCCGGCTTTCTGTAAGAAGCCGGGCGGTCGCGTTTAGGACGCTTTTCTGCTTGAGACGTTTTCGCGTTTAAGCCTTTAAGCCAAAGCCCCTTCTCTGTCTTATGGGAGAGAAGGGGCAGGCTCCAAGCGTTTTTTATGACAAATTGCCGCTATTTGCAGGGACAGGGCTTGCCGCAATGACAAGGATTGCATTTGCAGCCTTGCGCAAAGGCTGTGGCTCCGGTCAGGCCGGCGCCGGCGACCAAAGCGGCCAGTAAACCAAGGGTCATGAGTTTTTTGAGCATGAAGATATCTCCTGTTGGCTTGGGTGAGGGCTATCGAGGCATTTTAAAATGGGACAGTCTTCGACAAGGCCGTGATCGCCGGGGCATGCTTGCGCTAACTGTGTGAGCGCTGCCTTCATCGCCTCCAGCGACTGGATTTTTTCGTTGATGGTCTGGATTTTATGTTCGGCCAACTGCTTGACCACGCCGACCGATTGAGACGCATCGTGCCGCAGGGCCAGCAGATCCCGAATTTCCGCAAGCGAAAACCCCAAATCCTGGGCCCGGCGGATAAAGCGCACCCGCGTGAGATCTTGAGCGCCATACATGCGGTAACCCGCTTCGGTGCGGCTTGGTGCGGGCAGTAGCTGTTCGCGTTCGTAGTAACGCAATGTTTCCACATTGACGGACGCCTGTTTGGCCAGTTCACCGGAGGTCATAAAATCCATGTGGAATCGAGAGCCTCTTGATGACGTGTTCACATCGCGTATCTGACTTCATCTTACAGTCCGTACCCGCGTCCGGAGTCAAGCCTTTTTGAGAAAATTCCCCTTCGCGCAGACGAGAAATTGGGCTTCGAGAAAGCTACGCATTTTATTTTCGCCTCAGATCGTATAGAATATGGGCTCGTTTGGAGGCGTCGTTCGGATAGCGCCGTCAAAGCGAGAACGACGCCCCCGGCGTCAGGTCTGTAGTATCAAGCTGTTATCAGGATTGAGGACTGTTCAATGAACCCGAAAGCTATTTTACTCTGGTCACTGGCGCTGGGCGCCGCTGTTACCATGGCGCTGCCGCTGGCGGCCAATGCCGAAAACCTCTCCAGCGGAGAAACCTTGGCGGAATACGATTCGCTGAAGTTCCCCTACCTGGATCGTCGCGCGATTGTCGTGAGCGAAGGCGCTGGCGAACTGGATTTCAGCAACAAGGTCTTTCTCCAGGACCAGGACCGTATCGCGCTGAAATTCGTCAATGACGCCGCCCATGCGGTGAATGTCGATATTCCCGCCTTTAAAATCAACTTCGTCGTTCCTGCCAACTCTGAGCGCGTCTATGAATTCGTCAGCTCCGAGCTGGGCAACGTCTACGGCGACAATGGCAAAGTGGCCTACACCGTCACGTCTCTGGAATCCCAGAACCGCGGCGGCATCGGCAAAAGCCAGGCGCTGATGGATATCATCAACGCCAAAATCGTCGTCCCGACGTTTGTGGATGATGAGCCTCCGCCGCCCGTCCGCCGTGGCGCTGGCGCTGACAACGGCAACGTTCGGGGCTATTGGTAACATCCAATGGGCGCGAGACCAGCGACTGTTCTGTTGAATTTTGCCGTTAAGACGGCGTTATCGACGACCTGATGCGCTTTCGTCTCCCGTTCCGTGTACTTTTGATGACGCTGGTCGGACTCTGCGCGAGTCTGGCCAGCGTTTTCGCACAGGCAGACCCGCCTTCTGCGACGCCGCCTCCCCACAGAATCGCCATTAATCTTGCTGCGCGGACCCTCTCGATACTGCAGGGCGAACGCCTTCTGCGGACATTCCCTGTGGGCGTGGGTCGTCTCAATTTCCCGACGCCAACGGGCGAATTCCAGGTCATTCGAAAAGTCGTCAACCCCGCGTGGGAAAACCCGTATGCGGGCGTGCAAAAAATGGTGATCAAGGCCGGAAGCGCCAACCCGCTGGGGACTCGCTGGATTGGCTTCCACCGCGACGCTAAAGGCGAATTTGGCATTCATGGGACCAATAATCCCGCCTCGGTGGGCAAATATAGTTCGCACGGCTGTATTCGCATGCGTATTCCCGATGCCGAAGCGGTTTTTGCGGCCATCGATCTCGGATCGCCGGTCAGTATTGCGTATGATCCGGCGGTTATTCAGCGAGATGGTATTCTCCTCACGCTTCGCGTTTACCCGGACGCGCTTCAACGCGGGATGCCCAACGCAGACGCCATTCAAGAGCGCGTACGTCGCCAATACCCAGACGCGCAAACCAATCCGCTGTTGATTGCCTATGCCTTGCGTCGCCCCAGCCTGCCGCCCACGATCATCGGCTTTATCGCCAGCCGGGAGGCGGATAAACCCAAAGCCGCCTCGGTTCAAGACGCGCACAAATTTTAAGCGGTTCGTTTTAATATGCTTACACTCTGTTTTGGGTCTTAAAAGAGCTGTAAGGGGGTTGGGTAATGGGAGATGTGTCCTTCTTAACGATTGATACGACTGGAAAGAATATTAGCTCGCGTAACGGGCAGTTCTTGGGGGGAAAAGATGAGAATGATCGGCCTCGAACCACGCCTTTATGCTGGCAGCGCCAATCAAGGTTTGGAGAAACAGACGCCCTGATTGACAAAGTCTCTGGGGCTCCTGCATGTAATTTAACGTTTTCGCTGACAGAAACTTATCAAAATCCTGAGCCTGATATGCCCCCTTTCCAAAAAGTTGGAGTAAATAGTTCTGATGGTAAACCTGATCGGCTTACCTTCATCCTTCCTTCTGACGAGTTCGCTACACCCAAAATACTTTCGATCATCAAAGACCCTCAAGATGACGTGACGATTTTAAAAGGCCGCGAAAAGACTCCCGGAACTTGGGAAATAGGGACGCTTGCTGTGCTTCATGACGAAGGGGAAATCACTTATCAAAACGCTATTATTTAAAGTTAGCAACAAGCCCGGGCTTGCCAAAACGCCGCTTTGACTTTCGCTGCGCCGGTATCGGCGTTATGATAGCCTTCTGGCGGCTCGCTCGAATGTGAGCCAAAAAGGAAGCTTCTTGGATGCCTCGCGCCACGGTGCGTGATCCGTTAGCGGGCGCGCACGAAACGTTTCTCTATACGCCTGCGCCGCCCCGGCCGGACGCGGTTGGCGTCGCCTTGGCCTATCCGGCCGATTATGGCGTGGCAATGGCCAGTCTGGGATATCTGACGCTGTTTCGTCTGCTCGATCAGCGGCCCGATGTTGCGGCGCAACGCGTGACGATGGACGCCCTGCGGGCCGGACGACGCCTTCACCCGCAGACGGCCTTATTGGGCTTTTCGTTCTCGTTTGAACTCGATATTCTCAACATTCTCAAAACCCTGGAATTATGCGGCATCCCGCTGCGCGCCTGTGATCGCGATGCGTCGCATCCCCTGGTGTTCGCAGGCGGACCGGTGGCGATGACCAACGGAGAGCCTTACGCCGACTTCATCGACTTTTACCTCATTGGCGATGGGGAAGAGGCAATCGGCGACTTGATCGACGCATGGCATCGCGAGGCTGCCCGCGCGGGCGGCGATCGTCAGGGGCTTTTACGTCGCTTGGCCCAGACGGTCCCCGGTCTGTACGCGCCTGCGCTCTACGAGGTGACGTACGCCGCGCCGGACGGTCCCGTCACGGCGATCACGCCGCGCTTTGATGATGTCCCGCCTGTGGTCGCCAAGCGTTCGCTGTCCGCAGCGTTTGCAGATGTGGCGTTTAGTCCCATTCTGACGCCGGAGTCTTACTTTTCCAGTGTGTTTCTGGTGGAAGTAATGCGCGGATGCGCCCACCGCTGCCGCTTTTGTATGGCCAGTTACGCCACGCTGCCGCCGCGCGCCAGCGACGCCGGGGCCCTGATGCGCGCTGTCGAAACGGGTCTGCGCCACACGCCTAAAATCGGGCTGTTGGGCGCATTAATTGCCAATCATCCTGAGTTTGAAGCGTTGTGCGAGTTTCTCAACCACCAAATGAATGCGCATCCTGATCTGACCCTGTCGGCGGCCTCGTTGCGCGCCGATACGCTTACTCCTGCAATGGTTGAGACGTTTGTTCGCGGTAAACAACGCCAGTTGACGATTGCCATCGAAACCGGCTCGCAACGTCTGCGACAGCGCATCAATAAGCGCCTCAGCGAAGAGGAAATTGCTCGTGCGGCCGAGATTTGCGCGCGCGCCGGGCTACCTGCCCTCAAACTGTATGGCATGGTGGGTCTTCCCGATGAAACCGATGACGATATCGAAGACACCATCCGCCTGATTCGTCAGTTGCGTCGCGACAATCCCCGGCTCGATCTGGTCTTCGGGTGCAGCTCTTTCGTCCCCAAGGGCGCAACGCCGTTTCAGTGGGCTCCGCGACTCGATACGCCGCAGGTCGAGAAGCGCTTTGAACGCTTGCGTCGAGGGCTGGTGGGCTCCGCCGCTTTTCGTCCCAGCAGCGCCCGCTGGGACGCCGCCCAAGCCTTACTGTCGCGGGGCGACAGGCGACTTTCCGGCTTCTTATTGCGTTATGCCGCCTACGGTGGATCGCTGGGGCATATTCGCCGCGCGATGAAAGACGGCGCGCCGGGCGAAACCCCGTCGATCGATTGGTACGCGCTGCGCCAGCGCCCGCCAGAAGAAACGCTGCCGTGGCAGGTCGTGTCGTTAGGCGTGCCAAACGACATCCTGTATCGCGAAGGTCAGTCAAACGCCTAGTTGTGGCTGTTAGACGCGCCCCTGAGCGTTCTCATCCTCTTCTTCTCGTGAAAACCATCGCCAGCCGAGAATTCCGAACAAACCTTTGAAATCTTCCTCGGTCAGGTCATGGTCTTTTTCATGCTCGGGTTTGACGTATTTCTTGAAGTACTCGTACAAAGCCCCCATCTCGGCAATTTTTTCGCTCGGCGCTGTGGCCTCGCCCTTGAGAATGCGCCGAACCAGGTCAAAAGCAATTGCCGCGCGCGCATGCTCGGTGGGTTGTCCGGCATTGGTTTGCGCCGGATGCGCCGTGTTATAAAAAGACGCGACTTGCCCCAATCGCTGCGTTTGTACCGGCGCCTGGGTTTGCGGCGTGCCCGCATGCAGCTGTGCCTGCGAAGTCAGTTGCGTCTGCGTTTGCTGCTGCGATTGCGTCGCCTGGTGCTGCTGCGCGTGTTGATGCGAGACCGTCGCCGGGGGCGGCATCGAGAAAATAGGTTTATGAATGCCGGGAGTGTCCATGGGGCGTCTTCTCGTTAAAAGAGATTAAAAAATGGGAAAGGACAGGCTCTCCAAATGCCATAAAGGACCAGGACCATGGGGTATAATTTCTATATAAATAAAAACTAAATTATGTAAAAAATTGCCCCCAAAACATCTGAGAATGGGCATTGTAGGCGCTCTGAAAGGCGCTTGGCCTCTCACTTCCGGCGAAAGGCCTGAAATTGCGCGGGAATTCGTCGATTGGTGTAAAATTTTGTTAATTGATGCTCGTCCCGCCTCAGGTCGCGCGGGCGTGGGTCATTGTGTGGGATGCGCGCCCAGATGTCTTCTCGTTCTGCTTCTTCTTCTGCTTCCAGTGCGTCAACGCTGACGCCGCGCGCGCGGCGCTGGTGGACGCCTTATGCGTTTCTGGCGGCGCCGCTGGCCTTGATGGCCCTGTTTTTCGGCTGGCCCTTGCTGGAGACGATTCGCATCAGTCTGCTCGACTATGGCGGCGATCTGCAGCGTCCGGCCTTTGCTGGATTGGCGAATTATCAGGCCTTGGCGCGATCGGGGGCTTTCTGGCAATCGGCGTGGGTGACGCTTGTCTTTACGCTGGGCGTTGTGCCCGCCATGGCGACGCTGCCCATTGCTCTGGCCGTGCTGGCGCATCATCCGCCGCGCGGGATGAGCTGGATTCGCGCCGCGTTATATATTCCGGTAATTTTGTCCATGGTGGTCGTGGGGCTCGCCTGGAAGCGGCTGTATGTCAGCGATGGGCTGATAAATCAAGGACTGCGCGCGTTGGGCTTGCCTGCGGTGGATTGGCTGTCGAATCCCGACGTGGCCCTGTTGGCCGTCATGATGGTCGTGGTGTGGAAAGGGCTGGGATACTACATGATGATGTATCTCGCCCAATTGCAGAGCGCGCCGCAAGAGCTGTACGATGCGGCGGCGATTGATGGGGCAGGACCCTTGCGACGCCACTGGGCGGTGACGTTGCCGCACTTGCGCCCGACGGTCGCGCTGGTGGTGATTGTCAGCGCCATCGGCAGCCTGAAGGCCTTCACCGAGATGTATGTCATGACCCGTGGCGGGCCGCTCGGCGCCACGCGGACGCTGGCCTATTATATTTACGAACGGGCGTTTGAGAATCTGGATCTGGGCGTGGCTGCGGCGGCGGGCTTGGCGCTAATGGCCGCCCTCACGCTGCTGACGCTGGCGCAACTCGCATGGGAAGACCGCTCATGACGGCCAAACGGGTCCGTGGCAAAAAAGCGCTGCTGACGGCGCTCCATACCGTAATCCTGCTGATACTGGCGGCCTTGGCGATAGGGCCGTTTTTATGGCTGCTGAGTACGGCGCTGCGCTCCGGCGATGAAACTATCTTTGGCGCCGTAAGCCTGTTGCCGAAGCGTCCCACGCTGGAGAATTTTGCAGAAGTGTGGCGCCGGGCGGATATGGGCGCGTTTTTAATCAACAGCCTTGTCATCTCCGCGCTGACAGTGGTGATGAATTTGACCCTGAGCGTCTTGTGCGCCTATCCACTGGCGCGCATGCGCTTTGCGGGCCGCTCAATGGTCTTTGCCGCCGTGCTGGCGACGATGATGATCCCGTTTCAAGTGATGATGATCCCGTTGTATCTGCTCACCCTGAAACTGGGCTTGAGCGACAGCGCCCCCTTATGGCCAGGCTTGTCTGATCACCGGCTGCAAACGTGGCTGGGGCTCAGCGCGCCGTTTGCCATCAGCGGCTTTGGCATCTTTTTCGTGCGTCAGGCGCTGGCCAGTCTGCCGCGCGATCTTGAGGAATCCGCCGCTCTCGATGGCTGCAACAGTTGGCAGACGCTGCGCCTGGTGCTGCTGCCCATGATTCGCCCGGCGCTGGCCACTCTGGCCGTGTTCTGTTTCATGGCGAGTTGGGGTGAGTTTCTGTGGCCCAGTATTTTAGTGTCCAAACAGGCGTCGTTTACCCTGCCGGTTGGGCTGGCGTATCTGCAAGGGGCCTTTAGCGCTAACTGGCGTCTGATCGCCGCTGGCGCCGTCCTGTCGATGCTGCCGGTGCTGGGACTTTTCGCGTTGACTCAGCGGGCTTTCGTCTCAGGCGCCAATGCCGGGGCCGTCAAGGGATAAAGAATCATGGCACGGCATCGGAGAAGGCCGTTTCTGAACGCCTCAGGACGCTTGAGATATCGCATCGCCCATCGACAGCGTGATCTGGCGCCGCAAATGATGCGCGCGCTGCCGGTTGGGAAAGCTTTGCAGGCGTAACAGCGCCAGATCGATCAGCTCGACGGCGCGCAGAGCGTCGCCCTGTTCGCCATAGATACTGGCAATCTCCACCAGCGTGTTGGCCCGATCGTCCTCGTCCTGAAACAGCGCCATCGACGACTGAAAATGCCGAATCGCCTGAGACAGGCTGTCTTCGTCGCTCAGCGCGGACTCTTCCTCGCGTGGCGGGTCGCCCATGCGGCTCTGGAGCGCCTTGTTCTTCAGACAATTCGCCAGGCTGTACAGCAGGGCTGCTTTAATGGCATCGTCTGGGTCCAGCGACAGGGCTTTTTCAAAGTCGACAATCGCCTCTTCGTACTGGCCTAGTCGGGCGTAAGCGCTGCCTCGGCCAAAATAGGCGGCAATATTAAAAATCGAGTGCGGCGAATGTTCTAAAAACGCATCGTAATCGGCGATGGCCAATTCCAGTTTCTGGAGCTGATTGTACAGCGCCCCGCGTCCCATCAGCGCGCCCATCAGCCGTGGATTCAGCTTAAGGGCCTGATCGAGATCGGTGAGCGCCCCCACCGGATCGTTGCAAGTGAGGCGCAACACGCCCCGGTTGTTGTACGCGGTGGCCATGGCCGGGTCTAAATCCAGGGCGCGGTTGTAATAGCGCAGGGCAATGGGCTCGTTTTCAAAGCGGGATTGATAAATCCATCCCAGCCGAAAATACGTCTGCGCCAATCCGTCAACCGGCGGCAGATCCGGCGGAATCATCGCCATGGCCTTGGCCAGCGCCTGAATACAATGCGGACGTTCGCCCTGACCGTCGTAAAGATGCCCCAGCGTCAGCGCGGCGATAAATTCCAGATTCTCCAGAAAATAGGCCGTGCCAAACGTATTTTTGCATTCCGGCGCGATCAGTACCGTGCCGCTTTCCTGCCCCGTCATTGACAGGCAGGCGTGGGCGGGCTCGCGCTTTTCCTGTAAATTCAGCACCGAAAAACTGGCGTAATCGCCGGTATCGCTTCCCCAGACCATGAGGCTGGCCTGGGCCTGTCGCCCAAGGCGTTCGGCGTTGGCGTGGTCGTTGGCCAACAGTCGGGTGGAAATCAGCTTGACGTCGATTTCGGGCAGTCCCAGCACGGCTGCCGCGTGTTCGATGCCTGTTTTGAGCGCGGCGGCCAAATGCCGATCGCGAACCGAATCAGACGCAAGAAATTGCGCAATCGCGATGCGATATGCGGGTTGCGAGTTGGAAAACGACTTCCTCAAGAAGTTCAACATGGGCATACCCCTCAGAACCTTAACCTGGCGACGTCTGGCGCAAGCATCGCTCACAAACGCTACAGACAGGCCCGCATACGACGCGGTTTATGAGAACGCCAGCCATGCTGACGGTGTAAAACCGGCGATAAAGCGACTGTCCGAGGCTTTATCCCTATCGGACGCGCGCTTGCAAACTGAAGTCTTTGCTAAGATATTGTTACACAGCGCTTTTCAGACGCGCGGCCAAACGGAAGGCGCGCGAATCTTTTTAAGGCGTTGAACGTCACAACGTCACAAGCGCATGCGATTGCGATTTCACACTCGATGTCGCAACGTCGTGCGCCCCTTGTCGCCTAACCATAAGGATGCCCGTCTTGATGACTCCCGTCGCGTTTACGCGTTTCTCCCGCTTGTTGTCGCTGCGTCCGCGCCGTCTGACGGCAGGCGCGTTGTCTTTGCTGCTGGCCGCCCCGCTGACCTTGGGTCTGGGGGTTGCGCGCGCTGAGAATCCTGAACTTACGGTCTACAACCAGAATTTCGCCCTTGTTAAAGACTATCGCCCGATTGCCCTCAAAGCCGGGCTGAACGACGTGACGATGGACAACGTGGCAGCCCTGATGGATGCCACCAGCGTTCATTTTAAATCGCTGACAGCGCCGCAGGCCGTTCGCGTGCGAGAGCAGAACTTTCGCTATGACCTGATCAGCCGTCAGAACATTCTGGATCGTATGGTAGGCCATAAAATCCGCTTTACGAAAGAAGGCAAAGTCCGCGAAGGCATCTTGCTGAATCCGGCGACCACGGTGTTTCGCAACGGCGGTTATAACGGCGGATCGGTCGGGACAGGCTCCAGCGACGCCTTCGCCATTCAAACCCCGGAAGGCGTGCTGCTGACCGATCTGAACGAGATCCTCATCGATACCCTGCCAGAAGGCCTCTACGCGCGTCCCACGCTGTTGTGGTCGCTGGACAGCGACAAGGGGGGCACGCATCAGTCCGAAGTCTCCTATCTCACCGATGGCATTAACTGGCTGTGCGATTACGTCGCCGTCCTCAGCGACGACGATAACCATCTGGATCTCACGGGCTGGGTGACCCTCGATAACCAGTCCGGGGCGAATTACCAGAATGCGCGCCTTAAACTCGTTGCCGGCGATGTGCGACGCGTCTCGCCGCAAGCCGTCCCCGCCTACGCGGGCGCTGTGCGTCAGATGATGAAAATGGAAGCCGCCGATGCCCAGCCCTTTCAGCAGGAAGCCTTCTTTGAGTACCACCTCTATACGCTGAATGCGCGCACCTCGGTCATGAATCGCGAAACCAAGCAAGTGACGCTGGCGTCTGCCGCCGCGATTCCCATCCGCAAAAAATACATCTACGATCCCGACGCTGCGCGCTATCGCGGCTGGTCTAACAACGGCTGGGCGGATGGCGATTATGGCTCGGTGGGCTACTACGGCCGCCCCGGACGCGGCTGGGACAGCGCCGAATCGAAAAAAATCAATACGCTCATTCAGTTTAAAAACTCGCAGGAGAACCATTTGGGCATGCCGCTGCCCAAAGGCCGCATCCGCGTGAATAAGGCCGACTCTTCCGGCTCGATCCAGTTTGTGGGCGAAGATCGCATCGATCACACCGCCGTTAACGAAGAAATTGAGCTGTACCTGGGCGATGCCTTCGATCTCGTGGGCGAGAAAAAACGCATCACCTTTCACGAGGAGACCCACGCGATTGAAGAGACCTATGAGGTGAAAATCCGTAACCACAAGAAAACGTCGGCGACGATCCATGTTGTCGATCACCTCTTTGGCGATTGGACGATCCGCGCCAACAGCGCGCCTTTCACCAAAACTGACGCGCATACGGTTGATTTCGCCCTGCCCGTGCCGCCCGACGGTGAGCGCGTTCTCACCTACACCGTCCGGGTGCGTCGCTAGGCGTATTTATCAGCCGCTTCGGCCCTGTAAAAACCCTCAAATCGTTTCTGCGCGCGTCCTTGCCTCTTTGCAAGGGCGCGCGCTGGATCTTTGGGCGGGCGTACAGTAAATTTACCCGTAAGGCCCTGTAGTTCAGGTGGATAGAACGTCTCACTCCTAAGGAGAATGTCGGGGGTTCGAGTCCCTCCAGGGCCGCATTTCAGCCTCGCGCAGAGTGGACAGATCCAATATGCCTGCCCCTTGTCCACCACCCTCAGAACGCCTGTGTGACGGGGCGTTCTAACGGCAACGCTCCTGAGCGCTTGAATCATCGCGTCAGGAGCGTTGGAACCGAGGGGAACACTGGCGAGAGAGACCCCATCCTGAGGAACCGCGAACGGTTCGTTGGGACGGCGTGGGCCTTCTCCCGGAAGCAATCCCTACTTATGGACGGGGGTCAGGCGCGGCAGCAGGCGCGTCGAGGACGACACATCCTGCGAATCGCTGTCGTCGCCTTCGTGCGAAGCGTCTCCGTAAGAGCGATCGTCAGACGAGCCGTCAAAGGACGAGCCGCCGTCGTCTTCATCGTCGCCCTGATCAGCGCTGGCCAGAACCGGTCCGCTGGACGATGGTTCAAGAAGCGCTTGCTGCTTCTTGTCGGCGTCTTTGTCTTTTTTGTCCTTGCGGGTTTTTTCCCGATCTTTTTTAGCTTCCTTGGACTCCGATTTGGCGTCCGCTTTCGCTGCAGAGTTGTCATCAAAGCGCACCACATCGGGCAGCAGCTCAGAACGGATGCCGAAATGCACGCGCAGCGTCGGATCGGCGGTTTCCAGCGCCGAGAGATGCTGACGATCGACCATGCCAAAGCCTAAGTCCACAAAGCCCTGGGCGTAACGGCTGATACGGGCGCGCAGGCCCACCCCGCCGCCGACCAGCAGGGTGCGTCCGGGTTGATGCGACAGCGCCGGGACGTAGGCCAGATTGCTTTCATCCAGCCAGGCTTGGCCGAGGTCGAAAAACAGGGCGCCCTGAATGCGGTCTGCCAGAAACGGCGAGACGCGACGCAGCAGGGGAATCGGGAAACGATCCTCCAGCGTGAAGCTCCAGCCGCGATCGCCGGTAATCAAGCCTTCGGTGTAGCCGCGAACGCTGGCGTTGCCGCCAATCTGGAATTGCTCGGCCGAGGGCAGCGCATCCGGCGAAAATTGAGCGTTGGCGCGCATAATTAGCAGGTTATTGAGCGGTAGACGCGTCAGACGCGTAAACATCACTTCATACTTGGAGAACTTGCGGTTATACTTGCCGCCCCAATCCGGCGCGAAGGTGAATTGTCCGCGCATAAACGTCCGTCCCAGCCGGTCCACCTTGTCCACATTCATCCCGAACTGGGCCGAGTAGATGCCGTCGTGATTGGTACGGTCGTTATTGAAGAACGAGTAGATGTTCTTGAAGTTAAACCCGGCGTCCACCACCACGTTGCGATTGGCGTTCAGTGGCTGGCTGAAGATTACGCTGTGGCTTTGCGAAGTTCCTTCGATTTCCGGCGGATCGCCGATGGGCAGCAAGACATTGACTTTGCTGTAGGCGAAGTTATACGACACTTCGGTGCCAAAGCGCGATAAGGGCAGCGTATAGCCCGCCATCACCACATTGGTGCCGTCGCCGCGCGCGCCAATCCATTTAGCGAAAAGCTTGTCGCCGATGCCGAGCAGGTTCTGATTGGTCAGCTCGACGCCGTAGCGGTAGAAGCCGATGTACGGACGGCCCTGGTTATCGGTGGTCAGCGCGATTTGCCACGGTTGACGCTCGGCGACGTCCAGGCGCAGATCGGTTTGGCCTGCCTGTTCGCCGGGCGACAGCACGGCCTTCAGGCGGAAGTTTTCCTGCTGGTTGATGCGATTGAGGGATTTCTCCAGATCGCGGATGTTCAGCACGTCGCCGGGCTCTTGCGGCAGATTGCGCTCAATGGCCCACGTGCGATAGAAGCGATTGCCCGCGATTTTAATGGCGCCAATCTTGCCTTCCTGCACTTGAATCAGCACCTTGCCGCCCACGATGTCTTGCGGCGGAATATAGGCCTGGCTGGTGAGATAGCCTTTGGAGCGATACAACTGGTTGAGATCTTCGACCAGTTTGTTGAGATCCTCCAGCGTCAGGTCTTTGCCCTTGTATTCGGCGGTCATGGCATCGATTTCGGCCGCTTTGAAAATGCTGACCCCTTCAACGGTAATCTCATTCACATGAAAGACCGGGCTTTTGCCGACTTTGGCGCTGGCTGGCTCCGGTACGTCGAGTTTCACCTGTTCAACGTCGGTTTTTTGATCGAGGCTATTCTTCCTGTCTTTGCGTTGCGCCTCGGGCAGGGTCAGATCGTCGGGATCCGACTGCAGGCCAGGGTTGGCGGGCAGGCCCGGATTGGGAACGCCTGTGGGCAAGTTGCGAAAGGCCGGGTCCGGCTGAATATCCGCGTAAGCGACGTTGCCTGAGGCAAATACGGCGATGACGCCGGCGACGCACAGGGACAAGGCCAGAGAAAAAGGCGATGTGGTTGCAATTGTTCGCATAGCGCTCTCCAAATAACCCGGAAAGACAGACTTACGTACTGGATGCGCGTCCAGAGAAAGCTGTCATTCTCCTAAACACCGACTCAAGAATGCTGTCTTGGACATAACGGCCGCCGAAGCGGACTTTGTTTATAGGCTAGCACGAAACCTTAAAGGCCCGCTACGCTCGCCTTCAAAATCCTTCAGATAAGGGGGATGCGCGGACGCCGGGGCGCGATAAAAAACCGGGCGCGATAGCGGCTCGATCCGCCCTTATGGTACATTGAACGCGAAGCTCTTGAGGATGCTGCAAGGGCGCATTTCGTCACGCCCCCAAGCGGGCTCTACGGTATTCACAGGATCAATTATTAAAACGTCGCATGAAAGTTAGATCGCCCATCACCCGAAAATACAGCTTGTAAAACCAGATTTATAGAAGGATGGATGCTCCATGGACTGGCTGGTCGCCCTGATTGATAGCAATAACGTTACGGTCGCGCACTCGGTGCTCGTGCTTTGTCTGGTCACCGCCCTGGGACTGGCGTTGGGGAGCATTCGTATTGGCGGCGTCGGTCTGGGCACGGCGGGCGTTTTGTTTTCGGGCCTGCTGTTTGGCCATCTGGGCATTGGGCTTCCAAAAGAAGTGCTGGAATTCGTGCGCGAATTCGGCCTGATCCTCTTTGTCTACACCATCGGGATGCAGGTCGGCCCCGGGTTTCTCGAAGCTTTTAAAAAGCATGGTCTGCTGCTCAACTCGCTGGCGGCTGCGGTCGTTTTGCTGGGCGTCGGCATCACGCTTTTAATCAGCCTCTATGGCGGCGTGCCGCTGCCGGCGGCCGTGGGGCTGTTTTCCGGCGCGACAACCAACACGCCGAGTCTGGCGGCGGCGCAACAGGCCTTGACCGAGGCCTCGACCGCCCTGACTCCCCTTCAGCTTAAAATGCCCGGGATGGCCTATGCCGTGGCCTATCCGTTTGGCATTATGGGCATTATCCTGACGATGCTGCTCATACGCTTCATGTTTCGCATCAATCCTCTGCGAGACGCCCAGCGCTTTATCCGCGAACAGCGTAAATCCGCTAAAACCCTGCAAAACCTCAACGTTGAAGTCACCAATTCCAATGTCGCCGGGTTGACGATCGCCGAACTGCCTTTCATCACCGACTTGAATCTGGTGATTTCGCGTATTTTGCACGGCGCGCACGTCGAACTCGTGACCGACGACACCCGCCTGGAACTGGGCGACGTGCTGCATGCGGTCGGCGCCCAGGAGGATCTCAAAAAATTCGTGATTCTGGTTGGTCAGGAGACCGAAACGGATCTCAAAACGCTGCCGACGGAGCTCATTGCGCGCCCCATCGTGGTGACCCGTCGCGCCGCCGCCGCCCAAACCATTGGCGAATTAAACCTCCTGCAACGCCATAACGTGCAGGTCACGCGCGTGACCCGCGGCGATGTTCAATTGACGCCGCGCCCGGATCTGCATGTGCAGTTCGGCGATATTCTGCTGGTGGTGGGAGAGCCTCATGCCTTGGATATCTGCGCCAAGGAACTGGGCAATTCGCTGCGCGAACTGAACTTCCCGCAAGTCGTGCCGATTTTCGTCGGTATTGCGCTGGGCGTGGTGTTGGGCAGTTATCCCATGTTTCTGCCCAGTATTCCGGCTCCGGTCAAGCTCGGGATGGCGGGCGGCCCGCTGATTGTCGCCCTGCTCCTCAGCAAAATCGGCAATGTTGGCCGCCTCAACTGGTACTTGCACCCCAGCTCGAATTTTATTCTGCGTGAATTGGGCATTATTCTCTTTTTGGCTTGCGTCGGCATTCACGGCGGCGATCGCTTCGTCTCAACGCTGACGCACGGCGACGGGCTGTACTGGATGGCCATGGCGTCGATTATCACGCTGGCGCCCCTGCTGATTGTCGGCTTGATTGGCCGCGGCTTCTTCAAGCTGAATTACACCATCCTGTGCGGATTACTGGCCGGCAGTATGACCGATCCCCCTGCTCTTGCCTTTGCGACCGCCGCCGTCCGCTCAGATGCTCCCAATGTCTCCTACTCGACGGTGTATCCGTTGGTGATGATTCTGCGGATTATTGCCGCGCAAGTCATGGTGCTGGTGTTCCTCAACGGCTAGGCCCCGGTTTTCGCGCGCACGCGAACGCGCATCAAGAGTAGAATAGACAGTCCAACGCGCAGCAACCAGAGAGGCACGCGCCCATGTCTAAAATCCATACGTTGACGGGGATTCGCGGCTTTGCCGCTCTCTGGGTGGTTTTATACCACCTGATGCGTCCGCTCTGGGCCGGCGACGCCGTGCCGGTCTTTTTCGCGCATGGCTATCTGGGCGTCGATTTGTTCTTTTTATTAAGCGGCTTTGTCATTGCGCTGGTTCACGAGCGGGATTTCACATCGTTTCAGTGGGGCGCGACGCTTCGCTTTCTGTGGCTGCGCATGGCCCGTATTCTGCCCGCTCATTACGTGATGCTGGCCGTCTATGTTGCGCTGTATGCCGTCAAAGGCGCCTTGAGACAGTCGTCTTACAATGGCGCGACCTGTGATGCGACAGCGGTCCTGTATAACGCGCTGAACATCCATGCGTGGGGCGTGCTGAGCCGCACCAGTTGCAACTTCCCCTCGTGGTCGATTAGCGCGGAATGGTTTGCGTATCTGTTATTTCCGCTGTTTGCGCTGGCGTTTGTGCGCGTACGCGGACGCGTGGCCGCCGGCGTATTGATGATGGCGATTTTCGCGCTGTTAATTGCTCTTGCTGTCTGGACGCAAGCCGATCCGACGCGCTGGGAAGTCGGCTGGGGACTGGCGCGCGTCTCAGGCGAGTTTTTGATCGGCTGCTGCATTTACCGGCTTTTCGACATAGAGCGGCGTTCGCCCTCGCGTATGCCCTGGAACTGGGCGTGCGGCGCGGCCTTCATCGCGCTGATTGCCTTGGCCGGACGCGTTCACGGCTTGGCCCTGCTGCCGGTCATGGCCCTGTTTCTGCTCTCGCTTTCGCGTTGCGGCGGCGTGATGCGCGCCCTCTTTGACAACGCCGTGATGCGTTATCTGGGCGAAACCTCTTACTCGCTGTATATGACGCATTCACTACTGATTCTGGCGGCGTATTGGCTGGCGGCCAAGTCGGCTCAATGGCCTGCGGTCGTCTCCTACCGATACGCCATTCTGGCGGGCTTTGTCGCCCTCAGTCTGATGGGCGCCCATGCGCTCTATGCGCTGGTCGAGCGTCCCAGCCGCGAATGGCTGCGCGCGCAGTGGGATCAAGGCTTCCCCGCGCTTCGCGGGCGGCGGCTGGCAGCGCAGTAAATCATCATGTCGCGGATTAAAAGAAGTCGCCTCAGGCTTTTTGCAGACGTTGAAGCGCTTCATAATGCCCGCGCGCTTCTTCGCTGAGCGTTTGCGGCGACGGAATCGCCGCCTTCAGCCTCACTCTTAAGTCGCCGACGCCGGTTTTGGCGGGAAGGCCCTGACCTTTCAATCGCAGCAACTGCCCCGGTTGCGCGCCCGGCGGTACGGTCAGCGTCACGCGATCGCCGTTGAGCAAGGCGACCTCGATTTCGCCGCCCAACACCAGATCCGGCGCGGAAACCGCCGCTTCCAGCGTCAAATGGGCCCCTTCGACGCTAAAGCGCGCGTGAGGGCGATACGCGACTTTCAGAAAGGCGTCCGATCGCTGAGGGCCTTCGCCTGCCAGACGAATGCGGGCGCCGGATGCGACGCCTCTGGGAATTGCGACGGTGACGGTTTTGCCGGAATGCGCCAAGCGCACCTTCTTGTCGACGCCGCGCGCGACTTCTTCCAGCGTGAGCTCCAGCGGTTGCGGCTCAAGGGAGGGCGGCTGGGCGGCGGTATGCGCCCTTGCCTGTGAACGGGCGCCGCGCGCGGCGTGATCTTGCGCCTGGGCTGAATGAAACCCGCCGCCGCCCATGCCGCCCATTTGTCCGAATAACAAGTCAAAGAAGTCCGAAAACCCGCTGCCGCCGCCCCCGCCGCCAAAGAACGAACCCAGATCTTCCATATTGACGCGTTGTTGTGCGCCGCGGCTGCCGCCGAATCCCGAAAATCCGGGCGGCGGATCGAAGCGGGCCCCGTGACGCCAGTCGGCGCCCAGATTGTCATAGAGTTTCCGCTTGCCGGCGTCGCCCAGCGCCTCGTAGGCCTCGTTAATGTCCTTGAATTTCTCTTCGGCGTCCGGATTCACGTCCGGGTGATACTGTCGCGCGAGCTTGCGGTAGGCCGACTTGATTTCCTTTTCGCTTGCCGTGCGCGGCACGCCCAAAATTTTGTAGTAATCCTTGTACTGGACGCCCATTCAATGGCCTCCCGGCTGGACAAAACGCGGTGACATCTTGCTGTGATTATAGCGCGGCCCGGCATCGGCTTGCCCCGTCCAAAGCCTTTCCGGTAGAATGAGCGTCCATTGGCAGGCGCGTCCGCCGGACTCGCTCAGACGACAGGCGCGTCGCCTATCCACGCCGCACATCCACGCTTGATAACCCGAGGAGGTTGGGATTCCTTTTATGACTTCAGGCTTTGGTCGCTTCCCCCGGCGCGTGTCATCCGCCGTTTCTCCCCGCCCGATGGCGATGCGTTGCGTCACGTTGCTTGCGCTGGCGCTGATCGGCGCGATGGCCCCGGTCCGCGCCGACTCTACCAGTGATACGCATTGGTATAACCCCTTGTCGTGGTGGAATAGCCCTTCTTCCACTCAGGTCGTCAAGCCCTCGCCCGAAGAAATCCGCGCGCAGAAGCGTCAGGCCCGCGCTCAGCGCGCCGCTCAGAAACGGGCCGAAGCCGAGCAGCGCAAAAAAGCGCGCAACGCCCAAAAAGCCCAGCAGCTGGCCGATCGCGAACGCGAAAAAATCGCCCGCTCGCCCATCGCCCACGACGGCGCCGTGATTGAAACCCAGCGCGGCGATATCGCCATCGCCCTCTACGAAGACGCCGCCCCAAAAACGGTGGCCAACTTCAAGGCCCTGGCCGAAAGCGGCTTCTATAACCATAATATGGTGTTTCACCGCGTCGTGCCCGGCTTTGTCGCGCAAACCGGCGACCCGACCGGCACCGGCTACGGCGGTTCTGATAAACGTATTGCGCTGGAGGTCAACAACAAGCTTTCTCACGACGCCAAGGGCGTTGTCGCGATGGCGCGCGGCGCAGCGCCGGATTCCGCCACCAGTCAGTTCTATATTACGCTGGCCCCGCAGCCCAGCCTCGACGGTAAATACGCCATTTTTGGCCGTGTGATCTCCGGGCTGGATGCGCTGGATAAAATCCAGAAAGGCGATCGCCTCTACGGCGTGCGCCTGATTACGCTTTCCAGCGGCTCCGCCAGCCGTCTGACGCCGCCGGTCGATGCGCGCGCAACCTCTGACGCGGCGGCCACGGCTTACGCGCGCTCAGCATCTGCTAAAAATAAGAAAACCGTCTGGTATTTACGCCCGTGGAAAAGCGTTCAGCACGGCACCACGCGGGCCATGAACTGGCTATTTGAATAACGCGCGCGCTTTTTTGAAGGTTTTGCCGCCGGGCGACGTCCCCTCAGGCGCTCTGCTTCACGCTGTCGTTCAGGGCTTGCAGCAGGCGTTCGCGGCTGGCCGGTTTGTGAATGACGCTTAAAAAGCCCGCCTTCTCGGCCTGTCGCAGGCGATGCGTGTCACATGAGGCGGTCAGCAGAATAAACGGCAGGGGCTCCAGACCTTGCGCCCATCTCAGAATCATGGCGCGTCGCAAGAGGTCCACGCCATCCATTTGCGGCATCATCAAATCGCATAATACGGCCGTGATGCCCGGCTCGCGCATCAGCAAGCGCAAGGCTTCGGTCCCCGATACGCAACAGGCGACGTCATAGCCCGCCGTCAGCAGGCATTTTTTCAGCGCGGCCTGACAAAACGGCACATCGTCCACAATCAGCACGCGGCGCACACGGTCGAGAGCCATAGGGGAGAGGTCTCCTGCGCTTAATAAACAGGTTTTAGCCACGCGTTGGCCATCCCGCACACGGCGGCAAAGCTCGACTCCACTTCCGAGAGTCCGGCTTCCAGAGCGCTGGCGGCGTCTTCCATTGCGCCGAGGCCGCCTTGCGCCTGACTGCGCGCCAGCATTTCCAACGCCAGGCATCGCGCGCGCATCCGTTCGGCGCCGATGTTGGCGCAGGCCCCTTTCAGCCCGTGGATTTTTATCTCAAAGTGCCGCCGCTCTTCGGCGCTATCGCCCAACACGCGCAACTCGGCCAGAATAAGGCGCGCGTCCTCTAAAAACATCGTCAATAACGCGCGCGCGGCGTCCAAATCGCCGTCCAGCTGCAACAGCAGCGAGCGGAGATCCAGAGTGGGGTTTTCGCTTAAAACGGTCATGCCGCGTCTCCCAACGTTGCCCCGGCCCTGTGGGACGTATGGAAGCTATCGGCGCATGCGCGTAAAACTTCAGGCGCCAGAATCGTCCGCGTTTCTGATGCAAAGGCGCCATATTCTCCTCACGTCAGAGGACGCGCGATTTTCTCGCCAGCAGCGCAAGGCCGAGCCCGGCAATGATGGCAATCGGCAGCCAGCAGGCCAGCAACATGGCCATCGACGGCGACAACAGCCCGCCCAGCGTCAGCTTGTCCAGTAATCCCAGATTAATAAACAGCGCGCGCAGGACATACAGCAGAAACAGCGCGCCCAGCGAGAAGAGGAATCCTCGGTTCCCCAGCCGTCGCGGAGAGGTCAACGCCAGCGGTACGGCGCAAATCACCAAGGCCAGGCAACTGAGCGGCAGCGTGATTTTTTCCCACAGATTGACATAGGTTTTGTTGCTGACGCGCCGCCCGGCTTCTTCGCGCCGTTGTACGCGCTGAAACAGGCTCGCGAAATTATGCAGATTGGAATCCGCGTTCATCGGATCCGCAATGCGCGCCTGCTCAGACGCCGGCGTCTTGGCGGCGCTGGCCCCTTCGCCGCGCAGCAGATTGCGCACCCGCAGGACGCCTTGATGATTAAAGGCCAGCACGTCGCGATTTTTAAAGACCGTGTAAGTATTGGCGCTGTTAAACACCCAGTTGTCAGGCGGATCAATCTGTCCTGATTTTGCTTGCGTCACTTGCAGCACCCCGCGTTGCGACAAGTCGATGATCGTACTGGCCTGAAGCGCGCGATCCTGATAGCGGCTGATAAATACCAGTTTTTGCAGATGATGCTGATCGTCGTAAAGCGGAAACGTCAGGCTGCTTTTACCGGAAGGCAGCGTGGCCTGGCTGATGACGGCGCTCTTGAGTTGCAGCGAGAGCCGATTGGCCGTCGGCGCGACGAAATCTCCCAGCCAGTAGGCAAGCGCCGAGGCCAGCAAGCCAATCACCAGCGCCGGAAGCAGCAGCCGGCGCAGGCTGATGCCGTTCATCCGCATGGCGATCAGCTCAAACTGATTATTAAGCGCGTTATAGGTCATCATGACCGCCATAAACGCGCTGGCCGGCAAAATAAACCCGACGCTATTGGGCAGATTCAGTCCTAAAAGGGCGAACGCCGTCGTCCACGGTACGTTAAACTTGCCCATCTGCCCCAGAAAATCCATCACCTGATCCGAGAAAAAGACAATCAGCGTGAAGACCACCAGCGCCAGAATAAAATAATCCACCGCCTGCCCCAGAATATACCGATCCAGCGTGGTCGCGGGCAGCGCGCGCGCAAGGCGGGAAGAAAGCGGAGAGGACACAGTGCGGCGACCTTTCAGAAACATCGACGCCTTTATGATAAGATAAAGCGCGCATAAAGCCATAGAGTGGAAGGAGACAGCCTATGTCGCAGGTTCTGGAAGTAACCGACGCTACGTTTGAGTCGGAAGTGAAGTCATCTGAACTGCCCGTGTTGGTAGATTTCTGGGCTCCCTGGTGCGGCCCGTGCCGTTCCCTGGCCCCGGTTATCGACGAGCTCGCGGCGGAATTCCAGGGCAAGGCCAAAATTTGCAAAGTCAATACCGACGAAAACGCTGCTATCGCTCAGCAATACCGCATTAGCGGCATCCCCAGCCTGCTGTTTTTCCAGAAGGGGCTGGCAGTAGAGCAACACGTCGGCGTCCAGAAAAAATCCGACCTGGTTGAAATCCTTAATCGGCTGATCGCCCAGTAGCGTCCCGATTTAAACGCCATTGCGCCTTTCTCGCCTTCCGCCTGCGCAGGAGGCGAGATTGCGTTTTGGCTGAAAAACGCCCTGGCCTTGAAAATATGAGGATCTTCCTTGACGCCGACGCAAAAAAAGGCCATACTGGTATCAGTGAGGACACTGATTGTCCATGGCCTTGTGAGGGCCTGTATTTCATCACCTGTATTCCATTCAAAGGAAAAGGCCATCCGGCGCCTGTCAAAATCCGGCTCCGGGGTCTGGCTCAAACAATCTGGCGTTAAGCAAAAGCCCCCAGCTATAAGGTCGGCATTTTCGCGTTTCCCTTGTCATGCGGCGTTCGCGTGAGCGGCGCGTTTCGTAAGGAGATTCCCCGTATAACCACTGGCTTGCGTGTTGATAGCGCGTGACCCCTGTCGGATTTTGCAGCGCGCGTCAACCGTTTGACTCTATCTCCTGTTCTGTTTTGGCTCTTCTGCCTCCGGCCACTGGCCCGGACGCCTTCCCCGGACCCTGAATCACGTATAACCAGAGGAGGATCCTGCTCCATGATTCAATCCAACGCCAAATACAACAGCGCCAAAGCCTCGCGTCGCGGACGCCCCTCGCATCTCGTTGAAAGCGAGATGGAAGAGTTTGACCTCCCCAATTCTCCTGACGCCGATTAAACAATCAGATTAAAAAAAGGAACGCTTTTCACAGGCTTCCCCCTCGCGCTCGCGCGCCGCTTTACCGCGGACGCCCCAGCCGTCAGCTACTGAGAGATCCGGGCCGGATTCCCGGGCCCGGATCTCCAGGGGGATTCCTGCCTCGCTTCGTTCCTGTTTGGCGTCATTTCGCTCAATCGCCTGATTTCTAGTAAATCGTTTTTTCTGACGCTGACACCCATCATCGATCCACTGAACGAGAGCCCGTTCGACGCTGACACAGGCTCGCCGTTTCTCACGGACACTCCCACACACAACCCGATTAAGACCCAAGACCCACGCAAAGGAGATCCATGCGCGATGACTAGCCATAGACCCGAATTAAACGCTTGTGACGACGCCCTGTCGCCCGATCAGGATATCGCGCGCTTTCTGCTCAATATCCGCACCGCTCCCAAACGCGCGGCTACGTTTAAAGTCGAAACCCTCGCCGATAAATGGCGC
Organism: Vampirovibrionales bacterium; assembly: GCA_016712355.1. Taxonomy (NCBI): domain Bacteria; kingdom Bacillati; phylum Candidatus Melainabacteria; class Vampirovibriophyceae; order Vampirovibrionales; species Vampirovibrionales bacterium. Next base: position 1,169,010 of record JADJRF010000005.1, read on the forward strand.
ATGGCCCTGGAACTGTGGGAGGAATACATCCTTAAAACCTCCCCATCAGCAGGCTAGCGGCTCGTCATCTCTCGGCTGATTCGTATCGCTTCATTCCGCCGGGCGCCGCGCGATGGCCAGTAACGACAGGCCAATGGGCGGGGCAATGCGATCTTCCATCCACTGGAAGATTGGCGTCAAACGGTCAAATAGCTTCACCGGGCCCGCTTCCATGCGGGTCTTGCCCAGTAATTTAAATTGCAGCCACCATGCAGGCGCGCCCGCCAGATTAAAGGCGCGGGTTTCCAGCACTTCCAGCCCTTGCGAGGTGAGCGTCTCCATCAGCCGGCGCCGGTCATAGCGTCGGTAGTGGCGAATGCTGCGATCAAAGCGGCTGTATAAAAACCGCAGCGCGGGGACAAAAATAATCAATCGTCCGCCGGGTTTGAGGCGATCGCGCAGCCGCGAGACGGCCAGCCGGTCGTGGCGCAGATGCTCCAGCACGTTGAGCATCACGATGCTGTCAAACAAGGGCGGATGCCACGCGTGGGGCTCGTCGTCCTCGCGCGAAAACAAATTGACCGTGAGCGCTTCCAGCGATTTGCCCGGCGGCGGCGTCACGCGCGCCAGCGTCTGCGCGACGTACTCCGGGGCGATGTCCAGAGCGGTCACGTGAGAAGCGCGCTCCAGCAGCAGGCGCGTAAAGTTGCCCACCCCGCAGCCCACCTCCAGCGTGCGCTCGCCCAAATAGCGCTCAAATGAGCGAAAAATCCAGCGATTATAGCGCTCAGCCGCCGCCAGCGAGGCCAGCGCCTCGGTTTGCGCCTCTGCGGGGCGAACGTCGCTCATGGCAAAAAAGTCTCCGCATGCTCAGGACGATGACAGGGAATCCAGCGCATTATACTCCGCCTGAAGCCCCGTCAACAGCGCGCGCGCCGCAGGAGGCCACGGCATGACGGTTTCCTGCGCGCGCGCAATGGGCCACAGCCCCTGGACGGCATTGGTCAGAAACCCGCCTGATACAGTCCTCAGGTCATCTGTCGCCAAGGCCTGCTCGACGACTTCGACGCCGTTTGCCGTCGCGATTTGCAAAACCTCTGCGCGCGTGATGCCCGCCAGACAGCCGTCGCCCTGCGGATCCGGCGTCCAGAGCGCGCCATCGCGGATCCAGAACACGTTTGCCACGCTCGACTCGCTCAGCAGGCCGCGTTGATTGCGCCAGAGCGCGTCATCAAACCCCGCGCGGCGCGCGCTCTGGCGCAGCAGCATCGCTTCCGCCAGCGCCCCATGCTTGAGCGCAGGAAACGCCTTCTCATAGCCGACAATCTGAAGCGACGCGCCCTGAGCGTGTTCGTTGAGCGGCGCGCGCTGCCTGCCAGAAATCGATCTGAGAGAGATCAGCAGGCGCGCAGGCCAGGGCCCGCCGCCTTGCCAAAGCGCTCCGGCCTGCGACGCGTCGGGGGCAAGCGTCAGCCGAAACGCCAGAGAAATCGCCTCGCCTTGGCGCTGTGCGAGATCAGTCAGCGTGTTGCGTATGTGTGGCGTGGCCAGCGCAGGCGCTGTTATGCCCATCGCGTCGCCGTGCGCGATGAGGCGCGTGACGTGCCGCGTGAGCCGCGCCTCGCTGAGCGGCCAGCGAAAGGTCGTAAAGGCGCAATAGCCCGCCAGCAGGCTTTGCCACACGCCGGGCGGCAGCTTGCCGCTCTCGACAGGGCCGGTCGCGTCGATCCATTCTTCTGGTAGCGCGTCCGGCAGCGCGCGCGGGTTGCTCATGCGCCGAGAAGTCCCAGAGCCGAGAACAGCCGGCGTACGTCACCGGGAACGTCCTGAGGGCCTGTGATGGCGGCTGCAATGGCTTGGGCAAAGCGCGCCTTGTCAAAGGTTCCGCCTTCCAGGCCATAGCGTTTCCACAGGGCCTGAAGCGTCTCGACCGTTCGCGGCGAACGCCCTTTCTCTTGTCGCCATTCCGCCTGCGCGGCCTGCCAGTCGCTTTCGCTCAGCGGGCGAGAAGGCGTTAATTCCTGATTCAGGGCGCGCAGCATCAGCGCCAGCGGGTAGGCGTCCTCCATTTCGCCGGGGGATAGAATAATCAGGGTATCCTGAGGCCGGAGGGCGTTCTGAAGCGCCTGCGCGCCGTCGCGGGCGTCGTTATCGAGCAGGGCGGCAATAGGGCCTGCTGTAATCGGGGCGTATTCTTCGTACAGCCTTGCCAGCGGCTTCTTGCCGCCTGCGGCCATCATAAACGCCCCGGCGCCTGAAAGCGACAGGCCCAGCGCTCGGGCAAACGCCGGTAATACCAGCGTCTCGGTGACCCCTTCTACCAGTATCAGTTTGCGGACGGGTCGCACGAACGACGGCGTCTCGTTTGCGCCAGTGTCCTGCGCGGCGTCGGCGCGCTGAAGCGCCTCGTCCCACGTGATTTTTTCAATCGGCGCGTCTCGAGTGATCATGTCCAGAAGCCAGATTAATCGCGAAAACGGCGCCAGCGCCGCGCGCGCGCGATCGTCTGAGGTCAGCGCCTCCAGCAAGGCGCGCCAGGGCAGGGGATAGCTCAGCCATCGCGCGGCCAGCCAGCCGATGGCCGGATCGTTAAAGGCTTCGAGATACGGCGCATGATAGCCGTGGGCCTGTAAAATGGCGCTCAGCGAGGCACGATCGAAATTTTCGGCAAGATAACGCCCGCTATGCACCGCGCTGAAGGACGCCCCGTCGGCCAATTGCGCGATTTCCTGCGCCGCCCAGGCGCGCGGGTCAAATTGACGGGTTTCCTGCGCGAGGAGTAGGAGGGTCAGGGCCTGATCCGCCGTGTCTGGCGCGCTCTCGTGGGGCGTCCCCAGCGCGAGCCGCCAGAGCCGTTGCGCCGTTTCGTCGCGCAGGGCGGGCGGCCACTGGCTGCAATCCGCTTCGCCGCGCCGCGTGGGCGTCAGCGTGGGCGCAATAAGGCGAATATGCGCATCCGGGATGCGTTGCGCAGGCGGCTTAAAGCCCAGCAGACGATTGGCATGGCTCATGACGCGCAAGAGCGACGGCGCGCGGCAGCGGTCTGCAATATCTGGACAGGAGTCCAGGCGCGAGGCGGCGGTCGCCGGGGCGTCATCAAGCGTCAACGGGCGCGGAATCCAACTCAACAGCATGTTGCGCGTCTTGCCGAGGCGCAACTCAGTCCATTGTAGCAGGAAGCGGCCCGCTACGCGCCTGTTTACGCGAAATAGCTTAGCAGGTGATGAGTGTTTGGATCGCTTGCGTCCGTAAACGTTAACCCACCGCCGGATCGGGCCTTGATCACCCCCACATCGCGACCGGAGTCGGGATCAACGAGGATGAGTTGGCTGGCGCGTACGGCCTCTTCTGGAGAGCCGTTGCCAAAACGGGGCGTCGCAAAATGGGAGTTAATAGTGGTCGCCATCATACAATCTCCTCCTGAAAATACAGGAAGATTATTCAGGGAATTCATGTGTTCATCGCCGGGCGTATCAGGCTGAATGCCAGTCAGCAATTGGATTGAGAGAAAGACTGGCTTGGCGGGGATGTTATTATGGATCGCGTTTTTATATTTGACAAGGGGGGTGATTATTAAGATTTTGAGCGGGCTTGCGCACTGCGTCATGAGGCGGTTATAGAGGCCCTCATGCAGATTTGAGTTTTGATTTTAATTTGAATGCTGCGGCCATGCGCCGCTTATTTGAGCCGTAAGGCGACGCTTTGTTTCAGAATTCCCCATAAAAAACGCGGATTCGTATGCAGATAGCGCAGAAACAGCCGTGGTTCGCGCGTCATGCGGAACGCCCATTCCAGACACAAATGCTGAACCCAGCGCGGGGCGCGTTTGACATCCCCGCTGAAAAACGGGAACGCCGCGCCCAGCCCTATCATCACGGCGGGGATTTTGCCGTAGCGCTCCGCCATCCAGCGTTCCTGCTTGGGACACCCCAGCGCAACCATCACGATATGGGCGCCGCTGGCATTGATGCGGGCCAGCGTGTCCTCATGCTCTTGCGGCGAGAGCGGGCGAAACGGCGGCGATTCCAGCCCCGCAATGACCACGCCGGGATACTCGCGCCGGATTTTCTCGCCCAGATGCGATAGCACCGGCGGCGTGGATCCGTAGAAATACACCGACAGCCCGGCTTCACCGGCGGCTTTCAGGGTGCGAATCATCAGGTCGTGTCCGGCGATTTGCTCCTGATGACAACCGTACAGCAGATTCATAAACACCGAGACGGGCCGCCCGTCCGGCGTGGCAATGGCGGCCTGATTCAGCAGGCGCTTGAACTCGGGGTCAGATTCCGCCTCCATAATCATATGGACGCTGGAAACGCAGACATAGGCGGACTCTTTGGAGCGCCCCAGCGCGATAATGGCATTAACCACGTCTTCAAAAGACGCCTCAGTGATATCAGCGCCCAGCAGGCGACGTTTGGGGAGTCTCATCGGCGAACTGAAGCCGCCTGTCTCGCCGGGCGTCGCAAACGCGCGCGTAGATCCCTCGTAAGTGCTCATACGTTACCTCCGCAGTGTACTGATTCAGATATTTCTGTCGGGCGTTGTGAGAGAGTCGTTGCCGCAGCCCGGCATCCGCCGCGATTCTCAGCGTGGCGTCGGCGAGCGCGTCCGCGTCGCCTGGCGGAATCAACAGGCCTTGCGCCTCGTGCGCGACGATTTCTGGCAGGCCGCCCATCTGCGAAACGAGCGCCGGCGCGCCGCAAGCCAGCGCCTCGACCAGCGTCAGGGGAAACCCCTCATACCAGAGGCTGGGAAACGTCAGCGCGCGGGCGCGCATCATCCGCTGGCGGACGTCTGCGGGCGGCAGAAAGCCTTCATAGACGATATTGGGAAATTGCGCCGCCGCCTGAGCTGCGCGCGCGCTCAGCGGGCCGGTTCCGACCAGGCGTAACGGCAGCCCCGTTTGGGCAAACGCCTGCAAGAGCGTCTCTATCCCTTTTTCGGGGGACAGACGCCCGACAAACAGAAAGAAATCCTCTCGCGGCGCGTCATTATCGCCGGGATCGCCGCAGAAATTAGGTTTAACCACGACTTGCGACGGCGTCAGCCCCATGGCCCCGCTCAAGAGCTTCTGACGAGCGAAGTCGGTCAGCGCAATAAACGCATCGACGTGATGTTGCCATGTGCCGATAACGCCGTGCCAGGCGTTGATGCCCGCCACTGCGGCGCTTTGGAGACGAGAATCCCGGTAGCAGCCGTGCAGAATCCCACTGAGCGCCAACGGCTGTTTGACGCATGCTTCGCACGGACGCCCCTCGCGAAACAACTGCGCCTTGGGGCAAATCAGCCGAAAGTTATGCAGGGTCGCCACCACCGGCACGCCTTCGCCATGCGCGGCGCTGAAAATCGAGGGCGACGCCAGCGGAAACCAGTTGTGAACGTGCATCACGTCCGGGCGCTCGTCGCGAATGATGCGGCGCGTCTGGCGCGCGGCCTGCGGGTTGTAAAAGCCTTTCGCGCCTGCCGACAGGGCCGCTGCGCGCGAATCAATCGCCTCATTATGGAACGTCAGCTCAAGGACCTCGTGGCCGCGCGCGCGCAACAGGTCGCGCTCGGCCTCAAAGACAGCGTCTTCGCCGCCGCGCTGCTGGTAGTAATTGTGCGCCATCAGAATTTTCATGGCGCGATCGCCTGACGTTTGGGCGCCGATAACGGCGCAGGTGGATGCCATGGCAGGCGTCGGGCCGCTTCTCGCGCTTGTTCGCGGACGTGATTCAGTCGAAGCGCCACGCCTGCGATGAAATAATAGGGAATCGCGAAAAACGACAGCGAAAACGGCGGTTCGCCCAGACTTGTCAGCAATGTATCCACCAGCAGAAAGAGAAAACACAGGGTAATGGGCCCCCAGTGCCGCACCCGCTGGTAATAGCGCGTGACACGCATGGCGATGCCAACAATATAGGCCTGCATCATCAGAAAACTAATCAGGCCGAAGACGCCCATGCGCGCAAACACGCTGATAAAGTCGTTGTGCGGCTCTCGGACCTGAACGCCGCCTGCAATTGAGAAATCCACCAGCGGAAAGCCAAAGCCGCGTCCCCACAGGGTATACGCCCACGATTGCGTCGATTCCAGTAATATCTGGCCCCACCAGAGCAGGCGCAGCTCATTGCCGCTGCTGATGGAGGCTTCCGGGTTTGAATGGCCGAAAATCTCCATAAACAGCGCGACATAGTCCGACATCGTGAAATCATCCCCAAAGCGCCCGTAAATCGGGATGCCGGAGCCCAGAATGACTGCCATCAGGACGATCGGCAAGGCGGTTATCAGCGCGAGCTTGCGAAACTGACGCCATCCGCCCGTCATGACGAAATACGCCAGCAAAAAGCCCAGTTGCAGATACAGCGTGCGCGAAGGAAACAGCAATAAGGCCAGCGTAATCGCCCCCACGCCAAACGCCAGAAAACGACCGGGGCCTTCGTCAAAGTGGCGCTTGAGATAATACGCGGCGCCGACCGTCAGCAGCATGCCCGAATTGGTAAACAAAAACAGCAGGGGGATTTCGCGCCCCGACGCGTTGGAAATCACCGGCGAAAACGGCATTAGCGCGTTGCGGAAGGGATACGTAAGGCTATAGACGGCGATGATCAGAAAAATTCGAGGCAGCCAGCGATTCAGACGCTCCAGCGAAGCTTTATTGCCCGCAAACGCAAAACCCACGTACAAAAACAGCGATTCAATCACGTTCGACGCGTCGCGAATGGTCCAGAACGGATCCTCAAACAGGCCCATCGCCACATGAAAGCCGCCAATCGCCAGCCACGCCAGAAACGGAATCATCAGCGGACTGCGAATAAAGCGGGGCAGCGTCTTACGATGATTAATCATCAACAGTGACGCGGCCAGCGCCAGTTCCCCCACCGGAACCGGACCGATGCGCACGAGCATAAAGCCGTAATTCAGCAGAAAATACAGCGCAATGAGTACCAGTAAAAAGGCGTCCCGCCAGCGGGTCAGCTCGATCATCCCACCGCTTCCCAGTCTCGTCGCCGCCCTATACGCGCGGCGATTCCAGTATAGCGCTGCGCGGGGGCGCATCGGGCCTTGGCGGCTTTAAATTCCCCTATCCGAGGGAGGAGCGTCTAGGGTTAAGGCGCGCCATCGCGCCAGAACGGCGGCCTCGTCCCCGGCGAACACCCGCTGATGCTGCGCGTCAATGGCCTCCGCCAACAGCCGCGCCAGCGCCATGGGATCCAGCGCGCCAAAGGCTTCTGCGTCCATGGTCGCTTCCAGACTGGTCGCCGGCGCCCACGCGTGGGGCCCCAGCGGTCGCGCGGTTGCGCGTAGATTCAGGCCCACGCCGGTAATCACGGCCAGGGCGCGATCCCCCTGAATGACGCTTTCTGTCAGAATCCCGCCCAATTTACCGCCTGCCAGATACAGATCATTAATCGGCTTGATGCGTATCGCAAGCCCATACGCTGCAATCAGCGCTTCTGCGCAGGCCGCGCCCGCCGAGCGGGTGAACATATCACTGAGCGGCAGCCTCTGGCCGCCGACTGGCAAGTGAACCACGCTCATATAGAGCCCGGCATCGTGCTCCGAGAGCCAGAGACGCCCCTGCGATCCACGCCCTGCCGTTTGTCCGCGCGCCGTGATCACCGACGTGCGCGTCAGCGCCCCCGCCTGAAGCAGCCGTTTGGCCTCGTCGTTGGTGGAATCAATCGTGTCGTAGCCATACCACTGCATCCCCCCAGCATGCTCAACGCACGCCCGCGCGTCAATCGTGCGGCTGCTGATGGGGGCCATTGCATGCGCTCGCCGCTAAAACCGAACATAAAGGGGTTTGCAAAGCCGTTTGCGCCTCGTACAGTAAAATAGACTCTTGCCAAACCGTGTTTCTCTCTTCTTATTTTTTGGATAGTTCTCTCTTTTATCGTCAGAACGCGTGTCGTCTGGGCGCCCGTTTTGTCGCCCGGTTAGGGAATCCGTGACATCTTCTGCGGACCAAAAACTCAAGGCTTCTTCGTTAAACGCCACTGCGTACCGCATTTTTAAGCTGCTGCAATGGCTGAGCGAAGCCCCCCTGAGCGTCGAGGAACTCAACGCGCGGTTTCTCGAAGATCCGGTCATTGGGCGTACGCTGTCAGAAGACTCCATCTGGCTGTATCTTAATACGTTGCGCAAGCTGGGCTGCGATATTGCCCGGCCCGTGGCTTCCAGCGGCTACCGATACCGCCTGCGCACGCATCCTTTCGGCGCACGCTATGCGCCTGAAGAAATTCAAACCCTGATCGACGCCAAGCGCTTTGCCGAAAGCCATCTCCAGTACCCGGAAATCCTGCATCTGGATCGCTTCTTTAAAAAGGTCATCCTGTTTTCTTCCACGCCGGATATTCCCCAGGCGCTGGAAGCGCTGTTTCATTTGTCGCGCAGCCGGGACTACGAAGCGCAGCTCGACGCGCTGGAAGCCCTTTACACGGCGCTTCAGCGAAATGAGCTGCTGTTTCTTCAGTATCAGTCGCCGGTCAACGGCTTGCAGCGCTTCTATTTCCTGCCAGAAGATCTCTTTTATCGCGGGGGCGTGATGTATCTTAGCGGCGCCAAGCTGGGCGCGCCGCATCTACTGATGCTGCGGGTGGATCGCATCGAAGACTTCGAGACCACCGAGCAACCGGCCTTATACGCGCAACTGGCCAGCCAGCGGGGCGCCAAAACCCTGATTCGCCTTCATATTGAGGCCGATCCGCATCTTGAACCCCCTGAAGTCGAAGCTTTGGGCGGGCATTGCCAATATTGCGCCGACGCCTCGCCCCCACGCTGGGAGGTCACCCTGGAGACGCGCGACCGCTTTGCGGTGCTGCAACGCCTGTTTCAGTTGGCGCGTCCCTTTAAGGTGCTGGAGCCCGACGATTTTCGCCAGTCGGCGCACCGCACGCTGTCGGCCATGGCGCGCCTGTATCAGGACGACGCAGCGAAAGGGGACGCCGCGCATGGCCGATGACCCCAGTGGGTGCCCGCAAAACGGCCCTCAAAAGGAGGAGATCTCGGCAGATGCCGGCGAAACCCGTAAATATAATGTTTCCGCCTATCGCGTCCTGTTTATCCTCTTGCTGCTGATGCGCCAGCGATCGCTGTCGCTGGAAGACATTAACCGCGAGCTGATTGCCAATGCGTCCGTCGGCCAGGCTTATAACGGCGAGACGATTACAAAATACGTCAACACGCTGCGCCGCGTCGGCTGCCAGATTCCGCGACCCAACGTGCGAGACGCCTTTCAATACGCGCTCCAGCGCAGCCCCTTTCCCATCCCGGTTTCCGAAGCGGAATTAGCCGCCGCTCAGCGCCTGCTCGCCCTGCTTTCCGCCCTGCCAGATGAAACCCTGTATTTACGCTATTATCAGGCGCTCTGTAAAATCGCCTGGTCGTTGAGCGAGGCGCATCAAACCCAATTGCTCTGCGAACCGCAGGAAGCCTGCCGCGAAGAAAGCCTTCAACGGCGGCGCGCGCTGGCCGCCAAATTCCGCGAACTCTGCAAAGACGCTCAGGTTCTGTCGATTACCTACGCCTCCGACGCCGCCGAACCGCTGCAATTGCTCGTCGAACCCTTTCAGACGCTTCACGAGAACGGGCGCCTGTATTTAATGGCCTATGACCGCAACCACTACGAAAAAATCAAGCTGAATCTCGATAAAATCCTGGAGGTCCGCCAGCTCCCGCTCAAGTGCGAGCGGCGGGTGCGCCTCACTACCGTCATGTTTCGCCTGAGCGGGCGCCTGAGCAAGACCTACCGGCCTTATAAAGACGAAACCGTGCGCCCTGACGACGCGCATCCCGATACGCTGCTGGTGCGCGCGCGTACCGACGATGTGCCTGCGCTCCTGCGCCGTTTGTTTAAATACGGCGACCTGTGCGAAGTCCTCTCTCCCGCCGATGCGCGCCGGTTTATGGCCGAGCGAGTGGCGCGCCTGCTGGCCGCGCTGGGCCCGGTGACAGACGTCTTACCCCCGGACGCGCCGGACGAGGCCGATTAACACAAGACAAAGAGGCGACTGCCGCCAATGACCGCCTTATCGCCATGATAGCCCACAAACATGGGCTTGCTCAGCGGGCGATTGACGCCATAGGTGGCCATGAATTGCGGGGCTGCGCTATCCATTGCGGCCATAAAGGGGTTGCCTGCGCCGGTGGGGCGAGTCAGTTGCACGGCGGCGAACGCGGGCGCCGCCACGTTGGCGGGCGAACCCGGAAGTTTGCCAAACTGTAAACTCATCGCAGCGTAACCTCCCTCAAGTCGTCTCCCTCAGCAAGCCCGTGCTAACTGCTTGTCTGCTTGAGAGTATAAAAACGTTTTTAAGGAAAGCAAGATTCCACCCTGTCTGAAAATGCGTTCGCTAAAAAGGCGTTGCCTGAAGCGCAAAGTGAATGCGCGGCGAAAAGTGAGACGATTCCTGCTTGGCCAGCGGGATGCCGAGATCCAGCCGTCCAGAAAGCGCGTGATTTCGGCGCGAATGCCCACGCCCACGCTCACCAGATAATTGGTCGGGTCGTCGGCCAGCGTGCGATCGTTGATTTTGGCATATCCATAGTCGGCAAACGTCAGCAGTTGGATTTTATCGCGCAACGACGCGTCCGAATACGGCAGTTTCCACTTTCTGGGAATCAGCGGGCACGGAAAACGCAGCTCGCCGCTGACAAACATCAGCGTATCGCCCGAAATCAGCGCTTCGCGATATCCCCGTCCGTAGTACGTACCGCCGATGGCCCCCAAATGTGGAGAGGGCAGGGTGTCGGGGCTCCACTGCACGGTGCCGTTCAGCACGGCTGACATCGCATGCGGCAGGTTCCGTAAATAATAGAACGCGCCCAGATATTTAAAGAACTGGCTTCCGCCGCCCGGATTGCCCAGATTGGGATACGAACTGGGCGTGCCCCCCAGAATATCCAGCCCGACGCTGACCTCGTTGCGAATCGACAGCTCCTGCTGCTCGCTGACCTGATCGAACTGCAAGCCGGCGCGCAGGGTGCGAAGCTGCTCTTTCTCGATGGGGATGCTCTTTTTAACCAGCGTCTTGAACTGCTGGATGTCCAGATTCAGGTCTGCGCTCCAGCGAGCTGTTTTGCCGTTGTACAGCACTTGCGAAATGCCAGGAGAGAGCGTCCACGCCGAACCGGTCTGGCGAAAGGCCTCGTAGTCTTCTCCGGCGGGATCGGCTTTCATTTTGGAGAAATTTACCATCAGCCTTGTGCCGTGAGCGTTCAACGGCGCCTGATACTGCAAAAACACGCCGCTTGCGCGTCCCCCGGGAATGACGCCGACCAGGGTCGAGTCGTTGAGGCCCAGCGTATTGTTAAGCCCGGCGGTAATGCCGACGATGCCTTGATGCGTCCCGTAATAGTACTGGTCCAGATTGTTCCAGTAGCCGGTCAGGTGCGCGGGCAGATGATTGTCAGCGTCGAGATCCAGCGTCACCGTTTCCGGGGTCGGCCCCGGCTTGAGCTGCGCCTGAAGATGGATATCCGGGTTGTCCTGAATCAGCCGCAGGCGCTTTTCAATTTTGGCGAGATTCACCGGATCGCCGGGGCGCAGGCCCAACTGATAGCGAATGGCCCCCGCCCGAAAATACCGGGAATGATTGACCGAGATTTTGTCCAGCATCAGCGGTTTGGCGACCGCTTCCAGCGCGTCGCCGTCTGCGGCGAAGAAGATTTTGCACAGGCGATGGCGCTGCTCGCAGGCCTGCCCCATGGCTTTGGCCAGCGCTTGATAGTCTTCCAGACTCAGCGGTTTGCCCACAAACGGCTGGGCGGCGGCTTGCATCGCTTCGGTTTGTCGGGCGTCCGCACCAGAGGCCGCGATAGTTGAGAAGGACGGGGTTTGTCCCGCTTTTAGCGTGTCGAGCAGGGGCTTGTCGATAAAGGCGCTGTCGCCTTCCCATTTAATATCAATCGGGTCCAGAAAGGTCTGCGGCCCGAGTGCGGAAAAGCTTTCATCCACCGGCGTATACACCTGGGCCCACTCGCCGCCGGTTTGCGGACGCGGGGCGTCGGGCAGGTTAGGTTGCATTGCGCGCGCGTTGCCGCACACGCTGGCCGCCAGCAACCCTAAAAACGCAGAAATAGCGAAAAGACGGGGACTCAACAGCGTCACGTGGGGCACGGGCGGATTTCCTTTCTGACTCATGTACGAGGAGACTGGTGTGGCCGTAAGCCGGCGCATTGCGGGAATGTCTCAGAATACGCTTGTGGCAGGCGCGGGCGCATGCTCCGATTGCAGGAGATTACGTCGCGCAGGCGTTACACTTTGAATTGGCCCGCCATTTGCGTCAGTTGTTGCGACAACTGTTCCAGATCGTTGGAAATCACCGCGACGGCGCTGGCGCTTTGAGACGAGTCGCCCGCCGAACGGGTCACCATCGAGATGCCGCCGGAGACCTTCTTCGCTTCCGCCGCTGCGTGCTGGCTGTTGTCGCGAATTTGTCCCGCCCCTTGCAAAATCGATGTCATAAAGGTCGCCATGTCCTGAATGCGGCTGGCCGTGTTGCGCGCATCCGAGGCAATCGACTGCATCGCGCCGGAAGCGTCGCTGACGCGGCCCGAGACGTTGCGGGCGATTCCGGCCGCCTTGCCCATATGGCCGCTTACTTCGCGCGCCGTGGCGCTTTGCCGCTGCACGGCGCTGGCGATATTCTCGTTGGCCTGATACACGTCGTCAATGGATCCTACAATGCGTTGCAGCGTCTGGGCGGCCTTGAGCGTAATCTCGCGCATCTGCTCAATCTTGTCCTGAATCTCGCCGGTGGCGCTCTCCGATTGTCCGGCCAGCAGCTTGACTTCATTGGCGACCACGGCGAATCCGCGCCCGCTGTCGCCCGCGCGACTGGCTTCGATCGAGGCGTTGAGCGCCAGCAGATGGGTTTTGCGCGCGATATCGCCAATCATGCCGATGACTTCATCGATCGAGGCGACGGCCCCCGACAGTTCGCTGACGATCGTTTCGGTGGTCTGGGCGTCCTGTCGCGCTTCGCGCACGATGGCCATGCCTTGATCCGCGCAGGCGGAGACGTCGCCCAGCGACGCGTTAATCTCCTGGGCAGAAGCGGCGACCGAGGTCACCACGTCGGTCATGTCGCCCGCGCTCAGCGCGACGCTCTGCAGCGTTTGCGTAATGGTCTGCACGGCCCCGTCCATCTGCTGGGCGTTGCCGCGAATCGCTTCGCTGGATTCCATCACTTGCCGAATATGATCGCTGGAGTCGCGCGCCGAACTGGCGATGGATTGCAGGCTGTCGGTGAGAATCCGGGTCGACTGGCTGGTTTCGTCCGAGAGGCGCGAGACTCCGTCGGCATTCTCCACCAGCGAATCTGACGATTGCAGCAGGCGTTGCGCGGCGCCGGACAGCGAGGCCGCGTTGCGCTGGATTTCGCTCATCGCCCGGCGCAGTTGGCCCGAAAATTGGCGCACCGAGCGATTTAATTCGCCGATTTCCGACTGCGAGGCGTCTTGCGGGATCTCCAGCGTGAGATCGTAGCCCGCCAGGCGCTGGATGTAGTCAATCATCCGCTGCGTCGGCGCAGCGAGCTTGATGCCGACGCCCACGGCCAGAATCACCGAGAGGATCAGACACCCCAGCGTCAGTCCCGCAATAAGATAGAGCAGGGCGTACATCTGGGCAAAAGCTTCGGCTTTAGGGGCCTGTGTAATCAAAACATAACCCGACGGCAGTCGCGTGAAGGCCGTCATCTGGGCTTGACCGTTTATCGTTATTTCGCTCAGGCCCGCGTCCTGACGCTGAATCAGCGCGGCAAGATCGCGGTACGCGCCTTTGCTGGCGGCGGCCAGTTTTTCTCCCATCGCGTACTGGCGGCTGGCCAGAATCGCGCCGTCGCCACTGACCAACATGCCGTATCCCGTCTCATAGAGGCGAATCCGGCGAACCATGGCAATCAGATTGTCAAACGAAATATCCATCCCCACGATGCCCATCGAGCGCCCGTTACGGCGAATGGGCGCGGAGTAGGTGACCATCTGGAGTTTCAGGTCTTTGTCTTCGTAGGGCGCGCTCCACAGCCCGGCGCCTTTCTCAAGCGGGGCGAAGTAATACGCCATGGCGGGGTCAGACGCCACGAAGTCGCTCATGACGCCCATATCGCGATTGCGCTCAAAGCGCGCCGGGTTTTTGCCATGATTCTCGTCGACGTACCAAGCGCCATAAATGCCTTTGTACAAAGCGATATTGGGGTAAAAATACACGCTCATCGCGCCCGGAAGCTGGCGCACCGCGTGATACAGCACCGGGGCGGCCTGGTCCTGATACCCTACAATCGCGCCGCCGGGTCCCGGCATCGTGGCGGCCAGATACGCGCTCAGCGTCTGCGTGGCGCTTTCCACGCGCTGAAGCGCTTCGTTGATGTCCGACGCTTCGTTATGCGTGGCCAATTCCATGTTGCGGGCGACCTGATCCCGCATAAAGGCTTCGCTGCGCCATGCGCTGATGCCGCCGATCAGCCCGCCCGCCACCACGGTGGAAAGCGCCATTGATACAATAATGCGCGACTTAATCGATCCCAGGCGCAAGCGTCGGCAAGCGCCATGAAACAGCTCCAAAATCCGCAGATGCGACATACGGGGGCGGCCCTCCTGTTGCTTTGATTAAAGCAAGCCAGCAAGACGCGGCGCCCCGTTTGAATGAAGGAAATTGGCGCCAATGGCTTATCCCGTCCCGGCATTTAGACGAGAATTCTCAGGTTTGAGCGGCGAGAACCGCCGTTAAAAGCAGGTTCGGTAGCGCCCGCTCAGGTTGCAGCGGATGCGCTTAATCTGTGAAGGAGAGGCTTCGCTCGCTTCGTTTGCGGCTTCAGACGAGCGAATGGCGGGCGATTTCTGAGGGTCGCCGACCTCGAGCATGTTGAAGGCCGTGGTATCGTCGCCCAGCGTTTGCGGCAAGGGGACAAACTGGCGCTCGGCGGCGTGGGCGCCTGCTATTATCAGACACGCGCAAAGCGAAAGCGCCCCGAGCGACAGGGCCATTACCCAACGGGAGGAACGCATCATGATCGTCTCCTGTAGTTGAAAGCCGACTGCTGCATACTGCTTTTATTATATATAAAACATATGCCACTTGACAAGTGCTATTTTGATAGCAATTTGAAAGATTGCGCGTTTGTGCGCTGTCTTTCAAGTGGCGTCTTACAGGGGCGTTTCCAGGATAATCACCGCCGTCTGCGCCGTCCAGTCGTGCGGCGGCTCGTGAATCTGCGCGCGGACGCCTGCAAAACGTCGCAGCGCGTCTTTGGCGGCCGTTAGCTCCTGGCGGGCCGTGGGGCGGCCTTTAATGGCAAGCAGCCTCCCGCCGGGCTTCAACAGCGGCAGCGTCCAGGGCGCGAGCTTGGGCAGGGCGGCCACTGCGCGAGCGGTCACGACGTCAAATCGTCCGGCAAAATCGGGATGGCGCGTGAGGTCTTCGCTGCGGGCGTTGACCACCGTCAGGCGCGATTCCAGCGCGAGCGCCTCGCGCATGGCCTCGATAAAGCGGCATTTCTTGCCGGTGGCCTCAATGGCGACGACGCTCAGATCGGGTCGCGCCAGCGCCAGCGGCAACGCTGGGAATCCCGCGCCGCTGCCCACGTCGGCCACGCGCGCCCCGTGCGGGATAAACGGCAGAACCGTCAGCGAATCCAGCGCATGGCGGCGCAGAAAATCCTCCGGCGCGGTCAGCCGCGTCAGATTCATCGTCCGATTGGCCTCAATCAGGGCGTGATAGAGTCGCTGGCAGTCAGCCTGAAACGCATCGAAATTGTCCGGGGCGGCGTTGAGCGCGCGCGCCGCGTCAAGCCACTCGTCCCAGTTCAGGGGCGGCGGCGGGGCGTCATCGCAAGGGTCGGGCATGGCGGGTTTCGGTGTACAATCTCTAGACAGCGCTATTGTCCCACAGTCGCCCGCCGCCGCGGGTCGGGAAAGACATCTCGCAAAAGCCATCTCGCGAAAGACATCTCAGGAAAGAGACCTCATGACGCTTGCGCCCTATATCAGTCAGGCGGTTCTCGAACGCCTGAAGTCCGGGACGTTTGTCGCCGATCGGCGATCGAATCCTGGCGCGCTGCGTCTGCGCGATCGCCGCGACACGCTTTCGCCGCTGGCGGTCACCAAGCGCTGCGTGCGCTACGACCACCATGTGTTCGCCAACCGCGCGCCGCTGATTATCCAGCTCGCCGAAAGCCTGAACGATCCCGCCAAGAAGCTCGCCATGGTCAGCGGCCCGCAAGGCTGCGGCAAAACCAGCCTGATTCGCGGCATTGTCGAGTTAATGGGCGGCGGGCGCGAGCAATTGCTCTGGTTTGACGTCAACGTCCATACCGATTTCGAAGAAGTCATCGGCTTTCTCATCCAGTCCATCACCACGCTATGTTCCGCCTTGAGCCTGTCGGCCCCGGAAGAAGGGCGCATCCTGACGCCCACGGGCGCGCCGCCGGATCCCTTCATGCATCTGGAGCGTCTCATCGATCGGGTCAACGACGTGCCGCTGCTCATCGTGATCGATAACATCGAGTACCTGGTCAACAGCGAACATCAGTTGATGTCGCAGCCGCTGAAAGAGACGCTCAACTACCTGTTGTCCTTTCCCAATCTCAAGGTCATCCTGTGCGGCGAGCGGATGCCGTATGCCGATATCCGCGCGCGCGGCCCGGCCATGACGCACCTGCAACTGGCGGGCCTGTCGCTCAAAGAAGTGCAGGCGCTGATTGCCGAATCGTCCTTCCCGCCCTTGGGAGAGCGCCGCATGATGGCGCTGTGCCGCAAGACCCAGGGCCGTCCGTGGCTGCTGAAGCTCGCCTTTTACCTGCAAAAGAAGCTGGCCAGCGACCCCGAGCGCCATGCGGCCTTTTTGCAGGAACTGACCGCCTTTCTCGACGATCGCGCCGCCGCCGCCACGCCTGCGGGCGTTGACGATCTCGACGGGCTGGAGGCGGCTTCCCCCGTGGAGCCGATTATCCATTTTATTTACCGCCGTCTCAGTCCCGGCGAACGAAAACTTACCCATGCGCTGGCGTTGATCCGCCATCCGGTCGATATTGTCGTGCTCGGCGCGATGTTTCCGGGTCTGCTGCCCGAAGATCGCGAGGCCGCCGCCGCCATGCTCGATCATTCGCTGCTGACGCCGCTCATGAAGCGGATTTTCTCGCCGCAGGCGGTGATGGCGCATATCCGAAAGCGCCATGAGCCGCCATCGACCTTTCTGCCGAGTTACGAGTTTTACCGCCAGGCGCGCAAACTCCTGATGCCGCTGATCCCGGAAGCGGAGCAAATCCAGTTGCGTCGCGCGCTGGAGGCTTTTTATCTGCGCGAGCGCGATTTACCGCAGAGTCGCCGCGCCTATCCCGTCAAAACCCGGATTCTGGCGGAAGAGGCCGCCCGCCACGCGACGCTGGCCCGTCAGCGGCGAACCGGCGCGGCGCGCGACGCGCAGAGCGCTATCTTTCGCACAGAATCTCCTGCCGTTGTCGTCAAGACGCCGCCTGCCGTTGCAACATCAGCCCCGCTGTCCTTTCAGGCCGCTTCCGCGCCCGCTTCGACGGATGCCGCCGCGCTTGATTCCGGGCTGGCGCCCTCTGGGGCGACGCCGCGCTTTCGCGATGCGCTGGCCGCCGCCAGTCTGCCGCCGCTGGAAGCGGCCCCGCCCAGAGAATCGAAATCATGGGAAAAAACGCCAGAAGAAACGCCCTCTCGCTCTAATGCGCCTCCCCTGCCGACGCGCGCCGAGACGCCTGCTTTTACCGATGACGCCGTTTCATCCGGCGCGGGCCCTGACCTCCCGCCGCCGTCCGCCCCTCTGGCCGCCGACGCCCCGGCGCGGGAGATTCAGCAACGCCTTGCCGATGCTGTGACGCGGCGCGATCAGCCCGCCGTGGTCGAGTCCCTGCTGGCGCTTGCGGAGTGTCGCCAGAGCGCCGGGCGCTCGCAAGACGCCGAAGCCTGCCTGCGGGCGGCGCTTTCCCATGCGCATGAGATTCCGCCGTCGGCGCGGGTGAATCTGCATCAACGCTGGGCGCGCTTTTGCGTCGAAACCTTTCGCCCGCGCGAGGCGCTGGAGGCTCTCGAAAAGGCCCTGACGGCTCTGGATGCGGCGCCCGAGGCCGCAGACGCGCCGGGGGCAGACGCCGCTAGCGCAGAGACCCGCATCCGCATTTACGATCAGACCGGCGATTTGCTGGCCCTGCAAGGGCGTCCGCACGAGGCGCTGGCGGCCTACTTCAAGGCGCTTGACCTGCAACCCGCCCCGGAAACCGCCCGCGAGCGCCAGGCGGCCTATGCCGAGCGCTATTTCAAGATCGCGCAGCTTTACGACGACCTCGCCATGCCCGATAACGCCCTCACGTACTATGAGCAATGCCTGTCGCTGGACCGCGAAATGGGCTCGGCGCTGTCGTGCGCCGCGACGCTGACCAACATCGGCGCGCTGCAACTGGAGCGCGAGCGTCCGCAAGAGGCGCTGGCCTCGTTTAAAGCCGCGCTGGAGTTCGATCGCCGCGCCGAAAACGCTGAAGGCGCGCACCAGACCCTGATGCTGATGGCCATGGCCCAATTGCGCCTGGGCGAAACCGCCAGCGCCGAAGAGTGCTACCGTCAGGCGCTGGCCAACGCCATCCGCGAAGAGAACTCGCTGTGGAAGGCCAACGTCTACCTCAAGCTGGCGCGGCTGTATCTGGCCTCAGGCGAGGCCGAGCGCGCGCTGGTGCATTATCAGTCGGCCCGCGCCAGCATCGATCCCGGCGAAGTGTCCGCCGACAGTCTGTCTTATCTCGATCAGCAAATCAAGGAGACCCTTTATGCTATCCAGCGCCCTTCTTCAGACCCAACGGGATGAACTCTTCGAGCTGCTCAAGCGGCTGGCTTTCCGGCGCGGCGACTTTATTCTGGCCTCTGGCAAGCGCGCCTCGTTTTACCTAGACTGCCGTCTGGTCACGCTCCACGGGCGCGGGGCGCATCTCATCGGCCAATTGCTCTACGAACAGCTTGAACCGCTACACTTGGACGCCGTTGGCGGCGTGGTGCTGGGCGCCGCCCCCATGGTCAGCGCGATTACGGCGCGCAGCGCTCAGGCGGGCAATCCCATGCACGGCTTCCTGATTCGCAAACAGGGCAAGGGCCATGGCGCGGATCGTCTGGTCGAAGGCCCCATCGACCCGTGGATGCGCGTGGCGATTGTCGAAGACGTTATCACCACGGGGCGATCCGTCCTGCAAGGCATCGAAACCCTGCGCCGCAGCCTGCCCGATATCAAAATCACGGGCGTCTACGCCCTGATTGATCGCGGCGACGGCGGTCGCGAGGCTATTGAGGCGGAATCGATTCCGTGTCAGGCGTTGTATAGCGTTGACGAATTTCTTCGGGGATGAAGCGCTGCCAGTCGGCGCCCATCGATTGAATGAATTCATGCGCTTCTAATACGGCGTCTTCGTCGATCACCGGCGACTGGGCGAGGCGTTGGCGATCGTCGTCGGTGAATTCCGGGTCTTTAAAGCGCTTGGCATCCTGAATGGCCCGCGAGTGCGGCGCAGATTCCACGCCCACGGCGGCCACGCCGTTATGGCGTCCGCAGTGGTGGCAATGCACGCTGACGATGTACATGCCATCGCCTTCGCCCACCAGCTCGACGTCTTCGGGCTCGAACGCTTCCTGACAGAAATTGCATTCCATGCGCGTGAAGAAATGCTGAATAATACCGAACGTATCCATCCGAAACGCTTCCATCTTCTCGCAGACGCTACGGAGAAACCGGCGGACGGCTGCCACGACGCGTCGCGATTGCCCAGCCCGGTTGACTGTTTCCATTATAGCGCCCGCTTGGGCCACCGGCCACGCTTTTCACTTTTTTGTTAGAATCCGGCCTTGGCGTCGCTCTGTTTCGGATTCTCTCGAATCCCCGGCTGCCGCCGTCTGTGCTCTTTTCGTTGTCTTCAGGACCTTCGCCCGTGACCGCCGCCGACTGCCTGCTGCTCGACGTCCAGATTTTCGATACCGATTGCTATGGCGTGATGTGGCACGGCGCTTACACCAAATGGCTGGAAATGGCTCGCGTGGCCTATCTCAAGCGTCGCGGCGTCCTGCTCTCAAAGCCCGGAGAGCCGGACGGGCTCGTGTATCCGGTGGTGGCCCAGCAATTCGCGTTTCGCTCGCCCGCGCGCATGGCGGACGTTCTGGCGCTGGAAACGACGCTGGCGATTGAGGGCCGAAAACTCCTGTTCTCGCAGACGTTTCGCCAGCAGGACACAGGCCGCGCGCCAGAAGCGCCGCCGATCGCCGCGCCTTCGCGCGTGGTGATGGAAGCTCTCACCACTTGCGTGATTCTCGACAGTCGCTGGAAACCTCTGCGCCGCCTGCCAGACGATCTGCTTGAAAAGCTGACGGCCCCGCCGCCCGTCGCCTAGGGGCTCAGCCGGTCCATCAGACGCGGGAAGGGAATCGTCTCGCGGACGTGATGCAACCCGCAGATCCAGGCCACGGTGCGTTCAACGCCAAGGCCAAAGCCCGCATGCGGAAACGTCCCGTAACGGCGCAGGTCCAGATACCAGCCAAACGCCTCTTGCGGCAACTCATGGGCGTGAATCCCGCGCAGCAGGACGTCGAAATCGTCCTCGCGCTGCCCCCCGCCAATGATTTCGCCGTAGCCTTCCGGGGCGATCATATCCACATTCAGCGCCAGCTTGGGATTTTCGGGGTCGGCTTTCATATAAAACGCCTTCACCTCGCGCGGATAGCGGTGAATCAGGACCGGGCGATCAAAGCGCTGTGAGATGACGGTTTCTTCGTCGCCGCCAAAATCCTCTCCCCACGGGACATCATGGCCTTCGGTCTTGAGAATCGCCAGCGCTTCATCATAGCAAATCCGGGGAAACGGCTTCTGGATGGCTTCGAGCTTGGTGATGTCCCGCTCCAGGGCGAGCAGTTCAGGCCGCCGGCGTTTCAACACGCGCTGAACAATGGCGCAGACGAAGTCTTCAGCCAGATCCATGTCGCCCGCCAGATCCAGAAAGGCCACTTCCGGCTCCACCATCCAGAATTCCGTCAGGTGACGGCGCGTTTTGGATTTCTCAGCCCGAAACGTCGGCCCGAAGCAGTACGCGCGCCCGACCGCGGCGGCGGCGGCTTCGGCGTAAAGTTGCCCGCTCTGGGTGAGGTAGGCCTTGCCGTCAAAATACTGGGTTTCAAACAGATTGGAAGACCCTTCGCAGGCGTTGGGCGTGAAAATAGGAGAATCCACTAGCGTAAAGCCCTGGCCGTCAAAATAATCGCGAATCGCCGCGATAATTTCGGCGCGGATGCGTAGAATCGCATGCTGACGGCTGGATCGCAGCCACAGGTGACGATGATCCATGAGAAAGGCCACGCCATGATCTTTCGGCGTGATGGGGTATTCCTGAGCCGCGCCCAACACTTCAAAATCGCTGACCGACAGCTCGTATCCCAGCGCTGAGCGCGTATCGGCTCGAACCACGCCGCTCACGCGCACCGAGGACTCCTGCGAGACGCGATCGGCGGCTTCAAAGAGCGCCGGCGCCACGTCGCCGCGAAACATCACGCACTGAATCACCCCGGTGCCGTCGCGCACCTGTAAAAAGTGCAGTTTGCCGCTGGAGCGCTTGTTATACAGCCAGCCATAGAGTGTCACGCGCTGGCCGTCGTATTGCGCAATGCGTTCAATCGTGGGCCGCAGGGCCAGAGGCCCGCCGTCGGCGGCGGCAATCGGGCCTGAAGAAATCGAGGCGTCTGAAGAGAGTGAAGCGTCTGAAGAAATCGAGGCGTCTGAATCGGTCATCACAGGCGGGGATCCTTGCTCGGGGGAATGTAATCTCTTATTATAGCCCTCTCCGGACTGCGATAGCGCGCTTGCGCGTCTTCAAGGCGTTACGGGTAGTCCAGATGCGCCTCGTCGTCGAAGGCCTGCGGGACAATCGCGCGTCCGGCCAGACCCGTTCCGCGAATGCCCTTGCCCACGAGCCGCCGCCAAACCGGATGCCGGTCCACGCCCAGTATCTCGCGCGCCGCATAGCAAGCGCTGACGCCCGTCGCGTTGCGCAGTTCAATGGCGTCAGGCGGTATCATCCGCCAATAACAGCGCCGACAGATGCGATCGCCGCTGAGGTAAAACGTATAGGCGCGATTCGGCGATAGCGCCGGGTTGGGCGCGGAAACGCCCGGCGGCCCGTCGGTGATGGCGGCGGGCTGTTTGTCCGCGTCCTCGGGCGCGGTGTCCCCCGGAACCTGCCCCCAGGCGCGTCCCGGCGCGAAACGGCCCGCCATCGCCGCCACCAGCAGCAGCAACAGGGCGAACGCGAGGCGAAACCGCGCGAAAGTCATCATATACAGGACTCCAGACGAAGGGTCTCCTTGTGAGTATACTCAAGGAGAATGCGACAGTCATCGCGCTTGATTTTCGCCCTTGAGGGCCCTAAAATGGCGATTCATCGTCGGCGGCCTGAGAGCGCCCTGCGCGCCCGTCGCCTTTCCCCGCCCACTGGAGACGCCTCCCCCCATGAAAGAGAAAACCCATCCCCAGTACAACGTCGTTGAAGCCGTCTGCGTGTGCGGACACCGCCTGCTGACCGGTACGACGCTGCAAGCCATTTCTGTTGAGATTTGCGAAAACTGCCACCCGTTCTATACGGGCCAGCAAAAGATTGTGGACACCGAAGGCCGCGTGGAGCGCTTCAACAAGCGCTACGCCGATGTGGCCCCTGCCACCAGGCTCGACGCCAAAAAGAAAGCCAAAGAAAAGGCCGAGGCCATGGAGCGCCAGCAGAAGCGTCGCGCCCAGGCCATGGCCGCGTCTCAGCCAAAGCCGCGCGCTGCGGCTAATCCGGGGGCAAAACCTGCCGCCGCCGAGGCTCCTGCGCCTGAGCCGCAAGCCGCCCCTGCGCCTGAAGCCGCTGCGCCAGAAGCGCCCGCCGCCGAGTAGGCCGTTTGCCGCGCCCGCCTGTCGTTTTGAAAGCGCCGATCGGCTTCTCGCCGTTTGACGCGGGTATCTGATCGTCATGGAAACCCTTTTCGAGAAATTGGAAGACCTTCAGCGCACGTATGAATCCCTGGGGGAGCAGCTTTCGCAGCCCGAGGTGCTGGCAAACCCTAATCGCTTGCGAGAACTCGCCAAGCAGCGCGCCGCTCTCGAAGAAACCATGGCCGCTTTTGCCAACTGGAAGCGCATCGACCGTGACTGGCAGGACTCGCAAGACCTGCTGCGCGGCGAAACTGACGACGAGATGCGCGACTTCCTCAACGCAGAACTCGAACGCCTCGCCGACGAGCGCCTCGCCCAGCAGGAAGCCCTGCGCCTGATGCTCCTGCCGCGCGACCCTAACGACGATCGCAACATCATGCTTGAGATTCGCGGCAGCGCCGGGGGCGACGAGGCCAACATCTTCGCCGCCGACCTGATGCGCATGTACCTGCGCTACGCCGATCGCTGCGGCTGGAAGGCCAAGATCATGAACGTTTCTGACAGCGATCTCGGCGGCGTGAGCGAGGCGTTTATTCAAATCAGCGGTGATCAGGTCTATCGCCGCCTGAAGTACGAATCTGGCGTTCACCGCGTGCAACGCGTCCCGGTGACGGAATCTCAGGGCCGCGTCCATACCAGCACCGCCACCGTGGCCGTCATGCCGGAAATCGACGACGTGTCGATCGATATCAACCCCGGCGATATTGAGATCATGACCATCCGCAGTGGCGGCGCGGGCGGGCAAAACGTCAACAAGGTTGAAACCGCCGTCCGCCTGTTTCACAAGCCCAGCGGCATTCAAATTCATTGTACGCAGGAGCGTAGCCAGCATCAGAACCGGGAATTGGCCATGCAGCTGCTAAAAGCGAAACTCTTTGATCTCGAAATGCAGCGCCAAAACAAGGAAGTATCCGATTTGCGACGCTCTCAAGTCGGCACTGGCGACCGTAGCGAGCGCATTCGAACGTATAATTATCCACAGGACCGTCTAACAGACCACCGGATCGGCCAAAACTTCTCGCTGAGCCCGGTTATCGAGGGCGCGCTCGATGATCTGATCGAACAATTGACGCTGGCCGATCAAAAGGCAAAACTCGAAAAGCTGGCCCTGCAATCGTCTGGCTAGGGCCTGTCGGCTGCTTGCCTTCTGGCTAGCGCCTTATCTCTGCTCTGGATGTCCTTCTGTTCTCACTCTGCGCTGATTATCAACCGGGAGTCCTGTCTATGTCCGTTTCATCGCCTGCTTCGCCTGTTCTGGATGGCGTGGATCCCTGCGCGGCGCTGTATCAGACGATTTTTGGCTTTACGCAGGGCCGCCTGCTGTTTTCCGCCATCGAGCTGGACATCTTTACCCGCATTGCGCAGGGCTGCGACGCGGCCCCGGCGCTGAGCAAGGCGGTAGGAGCCGATCTCAGGGCCATGCGGATTTTTCTGGATGGACTGGTGGGGGCCGGGCTTCTGCAGAAATCGCCGCAATCGCCGGATGCCTATACGATCCCGGCGGCGTATGCCCCGTATCTCGTTCAGGGCGCGCCGCATTATCTCGGCGGCTTGATTGTTCACGGCCGGCGCCTGTCAGACGCCTGGGGCGCCCTGACAGAAGTCTTGCGCCGTGGGCGTCCAAGCGGTCGCGCGCAAGCGCTGACGGTGGTGGAAGAGCAATTTGCTGAGCTGGTCAGCGGTATGGCTATCCTGCACGAGGCGTCTGCGGAACAACTGGCCCAAGCGCTCTCGCAACGAGAGTTGACGCCTGCGCCGGGCGCAAACGGCCTGCGGATTCTCGATATCGGCTGCGGCACCGGGCATTGGTCGGCTGCGCTGTTACGGGCGTTTCCGGCAAGCGTGGCGACGCTGGTGGATTTTCGCCGCGTGATTGAGGTTGCAGCGCGCTATATGGCCCAACACGGCCTGTCCGATCGCGTTACGACTGTCGCCGGCGATCTCGAAGAACTCTCGTTTGACCCGATGGCTTACGATGTGGTGATTCTCGCCAATCTTTGCCATGCAATCGGCCCCAGCGCCGCGCAAGAAGCGCTCAAGAAGGCCGCACAAGCCCTTGCGCCCGGCGGCTCGCTGATTATTGTCGAGTCTCTGGCGGACGTCCAGCGCGCCCAGCCCGGCTGGCCCCTGATTTTCGGCGTGAATATGCTGGTCAGCACCGACGAGGGCGACGTCCTGACCCAAGCCCAGTGCGACGCCTGGCTTTCGGTGCTGGGATTCGCCGCCAGCGAGGCGATTGCGCTGGAGCCGCCTCTCACCGCGTTGCTTTGCGCCGCGCCCGCCCCTCGGTAACAAGACGCGATAAGAATTGTTGCAACTGCGCAACGATGCCGGACGTCGCCGCCGGGCTCCCCGTATAATGACGCTGGCCCTTCAGGGGCGTCGCGTTCAGGGCGGCCGGCTCGGCGGATAGAGACGCTGCATGCCAGAGAGCGGCGCGACAGTTGGTTTTCAGAGAGACAGGAGCGCGCATGCCTTGGCGCATCGAACGTTTGACGGCTGGACGGACGAATTGAACCTCGAGCAAGAGATTGCAGCTTTAGAGAAGACCATCGGGCCCGCGATGGCGCCCGCCGCTGCGACGCCTGCGCCTGTTTCGCCCGGCGCGCGCGTGGTTTCAGATGATCTTGCCCGTCGCATCTCTGATAACATTCTGGCCCGCCTGCGCGATGACGAATTTCTCGATAAATTCCTGCGCGCGCGTGAATTGCAGCGCGATAATCAGCTGCTGGCTTCGCAAGTGAAGCACCTGCTTCGCGAAAAGAAGCAACTGGAAGCGATGCTGGCCTCGCATGAAGACGATTTAAGACGCTACAAAGCCGTCGTAGGTAATATCTACCTGAAAATCGACTAGGGGCGCTTCTATGCCGCCTGCGACGCTGACGTATCTTCATACCCATTGGGATCGCGAATGGTACGCGCCCTTTCGCGAGTATCAGGTGCGCCTGGCCGACGTTGTTGACGCCGTGCTGGACCGCCTCGACGCGGGCGATCTGCCCGCCTTTACGCTGGATGGACAGACCTGTCTGCTGGCCGATTACCTTGAACTGCGTCCCCATCAACGGGAACGCCTGTCCTCGCGCATTCATGACGGCCGCCTGAGCGTCGGTCCGTGGTTTGTGGCCCCTGATTCCTTCCTGGTCAGCGGCGAAAGCCTGATTCGTAACCTGCAACGCGGCTTGCAGGAAGCCCGGACGTGGGGCTGTCGGCGCTTTACCGGCTACCTGCCCGATACCTTCGGCCATAGCGGCGATATGCCGACGATCCTGCAAGGTTTCGGGCTGGATTCTGCCATGCTCTGGCGCGGGGTGAATCCCTCTTCGGCGCTGTTCTGGTGGGAATCGCCGTCGGGCGCCCGTGTCCAGACGCTGCATCTCACCGATGGTTATTTCCAGAATATGCTTCACGACCCGCTCCTGACGCAATCCGAGCGCGTAGACGCCTTGCGGGCTCTTAAAAGCAAGCTCGCCGCCGCCGCAGCGCCCTATCCTGCGCTGATTCCATTGGGGGGGGATCATCTGGGCCCGCCCTCTGCGGCTCACTGGCAGCTCTTGAACGAGACGCTCGGCCCGCTGGAGACGATTCATCCCGCCGACTGGTTTGAACGCCTGCCCCCTCAGGCTGTCCGGGACGACGGCCCCGTGATCAGCGGCGAGCTGCGCGATTGCGCGGCCAGTTTCATTCTCCCCGGCGTCTACTCGGCGCGAATGGCGCTTAAGCGCGAGAATCGCCTGCTGGAACATCGTCTTGCGCGTATTGCCGAGCCGTTGGCCGCCATCACCCAGTTGTTGACGCCGCCGGATTGCGCCGCCCCCTTCTATCACGCTGAAATCGCCAAAGCCTGGGAGCTCCTGCTGCTGAATCAGGCGCATGATGGCATTGGCGGCTGCTCGATTGACGCGGTTCATCGTGAGAATGCCCATCGCTACGAGCAGGCCCATCAATTGCTTGACGCTGTGGCGATTCGCGACGCTCGCGCCCTGGATCGCATTGCCTTGCAGGGAGTTCCAGCCGATTGCTGGCTGATCGTCAACACGGGCGACCGTCCCTACACCGGCCCGGTTCGCGTAAGCGCCGAGGGAGAGGCTGCGCAGGCAGGTCTTTCTGACTGCGAAATCGAGCCAGACGCCTTGCGAGACGCTTACCGCAGCGACTTCTGCGACGTCCCGCAGGCGCATCGCCTTGTGCGCCGGGCGACTGGAGCCATTTGGGCTGAGGATCTCCCTCCCTTTTCGGCCACGGTTCTCCCGAAAACGCTTGCGCGAAAGCCCCCGGGTGACGCCCGCATCCTGAAACCCACTGACGGCGAGCGAAATGCTATCGAAAATGCCTTTTTGAGACTCTCTGTAAGAGAGGATGGGCGCATTGATGTTCTGGACAGGCAAACTCAGAAGCTCTATCGTGATCTGATTCGCTGGGTTGCTCAACCGCAGCGCGGCGACGCCTATAACTATCGCCCGCGCCCAGATGCGCCGCCTGTTTTCTGGCCGGATTCTTCGGATTGGCAGGCTGTGACTGAACAGGATGCTTTCTGTGCATCGCTGGTTCTGACCAGCGGGGCGCTTCCCTTTCGGCGAACTCGCCTGACGCTGACGACCCAAAGTCCTTGGCTTGTTATGCAAACCGACATCGTGGTAACGCCCGACGCGGCCGATTGGCGCGACGCCACGTTTCAGGCCAGCTTTGAGACAGGCGCGCCGCTGACAACGGTGACGGCAGAAAGCCATCTGAGCGCGGTGAGCCGCTCGTATGACCCGGCTTATTGCTTGCAGGCGCAGCCGCCAGCCGAAAAAGGCCGTGAACTTCCCACGCATACCGGGCCGATTCAGCGCTTTATTCTGGCTAATGGTCAGTGCTGGCTTGTAAAAGGCGGCTGCGAGTATGAAATTGCCCAATCCCGCCTGAATCTGACTCTGTTTCGAACCTTTGAACGCCTTTCCAGAGACGACACCGGCGCGCGGGGCGCGCATGCGGGCCCGCCCCTGCCAACGCCCGAGGCGTCGAACGGCGCAATGACGCTGACCTATGCCTGGGCCCCGACCCCAACGGCGGACGATCCTGTCCCTTGGGCTTATGAGGCGGCGACGCGCTTCTATGGCGTTGTGAATGGCTGGCAAGGCGGCGCTGCGAGCTTGACGCGCCCGCCAGCGGCTGTGTCCCGTTCGCTGCTGAGCTGGGACAACCCGGCCATTGTGAATATGGCGTGCGTGATGGCCGCATCGAGCCCGCGCGTTCTGGCGCTTCGTCTGTTGAATGTGACGTCGGCCCCGCAAACGCTGCTCCTGAACGTGGGGCTTCGCTATGAGCGCGCTCGCTGGGCGGATTTGAATCATGAGCCGCTGGCCGATGTCTCGCCGGTAGACCTTGCGAAACCCCAGTCCTTTGCGCCTCATGCGCTGCGGACGCTGCTTCTGGAGGGAATCGCGCAAGATCCTCGCCTTGGATGATCCCATCGCCCCCGTCGATGGATAGAGTGGAAGGGAGTTCAAATCGGCGGCGCGTGAACGCGTCAGGGCGGCGAAACGATGGCGAGCAAACCCGGCGGCCCCGGTAAAACAGGCGCTCTGTTTCTGGCAGGGGCGATTGTGATGGCGATTATCACGGCGGTGGTGTTTAACAACGCCGTCAAGGGCGCTGATCGCAAGAAGACGGCGGTCGTTGAGACCGAAGGCGTGATGGTTGCGGCGCAGTACATCCCGGCGGGCACGGCCCTGAACGGGGTTCAGCTCAAGCGGCTGGCCTTTCCCAAGCGCTACCTGTCGCCCGGTTCGTATTTTACCCGCCCCGGCGAGCTGATCGGCCGTACGATTCGCGGCGACCTTATCCCCGGCGAGATTGTCTACCGTCAGAAGCTGGCGGGCGATAAATCGCGCGGCGGCCTGCCGGTGATGATTCCCAATGGCTTGCGGGCCGTGTCGATTAGCGTCAACGAGGTCAAGAGCGTGGCGGGTTTCGTCAAGCCCGGCGATCATGTCGACGTCATCGCCACGTTCCAGTTGCGTTCTCAGGAAGAGGATGCCCCGACTGATAAGCTGCGCCTGTCTCGCACAGTATTGCAAAACGTCCTGGTGCTGGCCACGGCCCAAACCATGATTAACAACGCCGAGCCGCAGGCCGAAAAACCGCCTGCGCTGCTGGACGCCGAGCGCGACCCGAAGGCTAAACCCGGACAGGAAGCCAAGAAATCGGCCCGAGATATCGAGCGCGAGCAGCGCCAGCGCGAGAAATCCCAGAAGGATGCTGAGAAGCGGGCCAAGACCACCTCCAGCGTCACGCTGGCCCTGAGCCCGTCGCAAGCCGAACAGGCCGCGCTGCTGGAAGAAGCCAGCGAGATTCACCTGACGCTGCGCGGCGAAGGCGATACCAAAACCACAACGCTGGGCAGCGCGGAAAGCCGTCAGTTGATTCTCGGCGCCGGCGCCCCGGCTCCTGGCGCGTGGCCTTTTGCCAGACCTGCTGCGAGATCGGCGGATCCCGTAACGCCCGCAACCCCGCGTCCGGGGAGTTCGGGCCGGACTGTCGAGCTGATTCAGGGTGGCAGTAAGTCGACGGTGAACTTCTAGCGGCGCCGGGCGCTGGACACCTCTCTGAGAGTGGCATTCTGGATAGCGAGACGCTGGCAAGCGCATTCTAACGAGCAAACGGGTGGAGGAAACGACGTGATGAACTTCAGAGGCGGAATCGCCGTGAGCTTGAGCGGGCTGATGATTGGCGCGCTCGTCGGGGGCCCCATGCCCGTGATGTGGGGCGAAAAGGCCCAATCCTTGCTGCATCCCGCCCAGACGCCAGCCCCTATGCCCCCAAGCAAGCGTGCGCCCGCCAGTGCGCCCGTGATGATTCCCACAGCGTCCAAAATCACGCCGCCCCCGGCGTCGCCTGCCGCTCCCCTCGTAGCTGCGCCCGAGAAGGCCGCGCCCAAGCCGGCGTTCTCCTTTCTGGATAATCCCGAGCAGGTCCTGGCGGATGACGTCGCCTGGCGCGTGGCCAAGAACCGCCCGCCGCTGAGCGTTGCCGCCGCCCCGGAGGCGCGCGCCATCCCCGAGCCGCAAGAGGCGCTCAACCTGTTTCAGTTGGCCTTGCCCGCTCCTGTGGCCCGGCCTGAAATCCCCGCGAGCGCGGCGGCTTCTGACAATGCGCTGTCCGTGATCCCGCCGATGCCTTTGCCTGCATCGGTGATTGCGTCTGCGTCGACCATCAAGCGTGCGCCCAAAGCCGTGTCGACGCCGGTCGTCGCCAAAGCCGAAGCCCGCGTGGCCGCCCAGTCGCTGGAAGTCACCCTGGGCAAGGCCCGCATCGTGAATCTGCAATATCCTGCGAGCCGAGTCTCGCTCAGCAACCCGGATGTCGCCTCGGTGGTGGTCCTGTCGCCCAAGCAGGTGCAGATTGTCGGCTCGAAGGTCGGCGTCGCCAACCTGCTTATCTGGGATGACGCCCATGCGGATCGCTATAGCGTCGTAGACATCACGGTTCAGCGGGACGTGACCACGCTCTCGCGCCAGATTCGCATGATTGACCCGCAAATCGTCGTGATGCCCATGGCGGCTGAAGATTCCGTCATTCTGACCGGCGCCGCCGCGTCGCGCGAACAGGCGCAACTGGCTGTGGAAATCGCGAAAGCCTACTTCACCGGCAAAAGCGGCGGGGTTTCGGCGGCTGCTGGCGGCGCTTCCGGCGCGGCGGGCGATAAGGACGCCAACAGCATGAGCCCGGGATCGGCTGCTCCGGGGCAAGTCCCGAACATTATTAACCTGATTCGCATTCAGGGAGAGCCTTCCACCAAGGCGGAGGCTGTGCGGCTCAAGCTCCGCGATATCGATCCGAATATTCGTATGGATGTCGCCCCCGGTCTGGGCGGCGCGGAGAAGGTTATTCTGACCGGAAAGGTCCGAAGCGCGAACGTTATCAGCCGCGCTATCAATCTGACCAGCGTCTTCTACGGCAAACCTGGCCTGACGGTGCTGACCGGCCCCGGCGGCAACGCGATCCGCCAGACGGGCAAGGCCGATTTCCAGGGCGCCGAAGCGTTTAACGACAACATGGACATCAATATCCTGCAGGGCTCGATTGTCACCGACGCCTCGGGCAATGTGGTCAGCATGATGGAAGTGTCCCAGCGCCCGCAAATCCTGTGCCGGGTGAAGGTGCTGGACGTGAACCGCGCGGCGCTCAAGCAGTTGGGCAGCAACTATCTGGGCAACTATAACGATGTGACGCTGGGCAGCTTCAGCGGCTCGCAGTCGCCGGCGGCGGGTAAGACCGTGGCCACGCTCGATCCCGAAGACTCCGGCAGCCTGATTCTCGAAAACGCGGCGGAAAAAGCCCGCTCGGGAACCGTCAAGTTCGCCAGCGGCGTGAATCCTGTCTTCGGCGACGGGGTGACGCAGTTTCTCACGCTGAAGCAGAAGCATTCGCTGGCCATCAGCGCGCTGGTGGAAAAACGCAAGGCCCGCTCGCTGGCGGAACCAACGCTGGTGATGCTTAGCGGCGAAAAGGCCAGTTTTCTGGCCGGGGGCGAGATTCCCATCCCGGTCACCGGGACCAATGGCCAGATTAGCATTGAATATCACGAGTTTGGCATCCGACTGAACCTCATTGCCACGGTGGACGACGACGGCAAGATTCACCTCCAGATCGCCCCCGAGGTCAGCACGGTGGACAATGCCAACGCGATTACGACCAACGCGGTTTCGGTGCCCGCCTTCGCGACGCGGCGCTTTCAGACGACCGTCGAGCTGATGAACGGCGAGAGCTTCGTGATGGCCGGCCTGTTCAATCAGGAAGAAACCGAGTCGGCCAGCCATCTGCCCGGCGTGGGCTCGATTCCCTTTATCGGCGCGTTTTTCCGCAGCAAGTACACCGACCGGCGCGACCATGAGATGGTCGTCATCCTCCAGCCGGAAGTGGTGATTAAGCCCGATAGCAGCGCTATGAGCCCTGATATGAGAGGCCTTCGGACCTTGCGTCCTTAAGAAACAGCCTCGTCTCAAGGAGACCCGCGCGCCTGGCGCCGAGACGACGGGACCTGCGGGGCGTCATAGCCCGGCAGATCGCAGCGAAACCGTGGCGGGGGCTTGCCCTCATACGTCACCCAGGGCGGCATCGCTCGCCATTGACGCGCGAGGATGGCATCAAGGCGCGCATCGGAAAACTGCGCGGGCCTTTCTTTCAGGCGGCGGCCAAAACGGCAGCGCCGCGCCAGCATCAGGCCTTCCCCCCATGGGGTATAAGACGACCACTGATAATCCGGCGGGAGATCGGCGGCGCGCCACGCGGGCCGGATGACAAAGCGATCGTCTCTATTGCTTTCGCCTGTTGGCGAAAGGGTTTGCGTGCGCTCTAACGCGCTGGACGTTTTCTGAACCGGCGCTTCAGCTGATGTCCCCTCCAGTTCCGCCAGCCGGCGACGGGCAAACGCAAGCAGAAATCGTCGGGGAAAGCGCGGCGCTGTTATTTTAGGTTCTGGAGAAAATGAAAACGAAGATGACAAAAGCCCCTCTGGCGTATTCGACGAGCGACCCGCGGGCGCGACGGGGCATCGGGGCGCAGGGCGCAGCGGGGGCGTTGCATATGCGCTCAGTTCAGCGATCGGGCGCTCCAGAATCGTCAGCATGCGCCGCAAGACGTCGGCCATCGGCTTGGGGCGCGCCTGCGTCGCGGGATCGTAAAGCGGCCAGCGTAGCCATTTCTGGATAAAGGCGTCGTATCGCGTCAGAAAATGCACGCCCCACAGTCCGATCCAGGTTTTGCCCGAGGACAGCGCCGCGTCAATGACTTCCTCGAATAACGCGAGGTTGTCCATCAGCGTAAAAAACAGGGCCTGAGGCCGAGAAACCCGGTCTGTCATGGAAAAACGCCTCGGTTGAAGAACGCTATCCTCACCTTAGCGCATGTTTTTAAAAAGCATAGAGATCAATATTTACGATTTTTCAGAAGCCGCTCTGGGCTTGAAAAAAGCCATTTTTAACGCGAGGGATTACCGGGCGCGTTTCGTCAGAAAGGCTAAACGCGCCTTTCTCAAGGCAGTTTCAGGCTCGCGGGAAGACGATTTTTCTGTTTCAGTAAGATTTTCAGGCGATTTTCTTCTGAAAACGCGTGCGTGTAAGCGAAAATCCTGCTGGCTGAAGGGCGTGATCGCCCGTATAGACGAGCGTTGAGCCCTAGGGATAGACAATCATCGCATGCGCGTCGAGCCCGGCGGGCAGCTTGGCGCGCCCGTTGAGAAAGCCCAACTCGACCATGAACAGAGTCGCCGTCAGCCGCGCGTCCAGACGGGTCAGCAGGGTCGCCGCGGCCGATGCCGTGCCGCCGGTGGCGAGGAGATCGTCGATTAAGACTACGCGCGAACCGGGTTCGATGGCGTCTTTGTGAATTTCGACCGTGTCTGAGCCGTATTCCAGATCGTACTCATGGCGCTCGACCAGCCCCGGCAGCTTGCCAACCTTGCGGATCGGCACAAAGCCCGCGCCCAGCGAATACGCCAGCGCGCAACCCAGAATAAAGCCGCGCGACTCGATGCCAACCACGTAGTCGACGGGTTTATCGCCCAGATAGTAGTGAAAATAGTCAATCGTCTGGCGAAACAGCCGTGGATCGCGCAAAACCGTGGTGATGTCCTTGAAAATAATGCCCGGCTTGGGGAAATCCGGGACGTCACGGATGGCGGCCTGAATCTGCGAGACGGAGATCTCTTGACGCGGCATCGGAATCTGCGTGGTGGTGGCCATAACGAGGGATCCTTCTATCCGGGAGGTGGGGAAGACAAGCCGATTGTACGACGCGCAAGGCGATGGGTCACGCCCGCGCCGCGCTGACGGTCTGGGCGGGCTCGCGCGCGGCGAGCGAAAACAGGTCGGGCGCCAGCGGTCCCAGCGTCTTGATGGCTTCCATCGGCGCGCTGAGCAGCCAGTGTCGGTAACGACTGACCTGAGAGAGGCTGTGACGCAAGGCGTGATACTCCAGCAACGATGTCAGCGTATCTCCCTCCGGGATACTCGCCGGGTCCAGCGTCGGGAGGGCTTGTAACGACAGCGTTTTTGGCCCGTCTTCGCCCAAGGGCGCGACGACAAGCTGATTCAGGCGCGCCAGCAACGCAACCGCGCCGACAATCACCGCCGGGGTCGTGGCGAGGCGTTGAGCGAGTTCCGGCGTCGAAAGGGCAATGGGGTCGCCCGGACGCTCGCCGGCCAGATGCCGAATCGCCATCGCCGTCAGCCGCGCCAGATCCCGCGCGGGTGGAAACACCGGCGCAGATTGATATTTTCCGCCCACCAGATGGACCATCGACGGCTGAACGCTCTCCATCACGTGGCGAAACGTCGCCGGATCGGGCGGTAAGTCCCAGAATACCAGCTCCTGGGCGGCCCGCAGCGTCTCACGCCCGCAGAGAATGCCCTCGTCCAGAAAGGGAATCTGAGGCGCGCGGCCTTCGTGGTAGAGCGCAACGGAGCGGCCCTCCTGTAGGGGCAGCATCAATTGCCCGACGAAGCTTTCGACGCCCTCGCGGCTGCGGTGATCCAGCCAGATTGTGGGGCCTTCCTCCTCTTGTGCGCTCATTTTTTCCGTCTGAGCGCGAGCAGGGGCCGTCACAGCCGGGCTTTGCGAAGAGGCGTTGCGTTCATGGCCATTGCGCTGCGCGGGCGGTCCCTCGGCGTTCGGCGCAATGGCTGCGCTCTGGCTGCGCTGGGCGCGCGCATCGGTGGATCCGGCGGGCGCATAGTCGCGGATAATCAACTGAAGCCGCTGCTGGCCGCGCCAGTCGTTCTGCTCGGCTGAGGCCACCAGCGACCATGGATGACTGGCGTCCAGACGCGCGCCCGCGCCGCTGCGTCCGAATCCCCAGATCAGGCCTTCGATGCGGTTCTGTTGATTGGGCGCAGGGGGGCCGGTCCGGCTTGGCGCGTCGCTCGGAGCGAGAATCAGCTTGAGGTGGTCGCCTGACTCGCCCAGCGTCTTTTGCCCGGCGATGGCGATGTTTTCTACCAGAAACAGGGGCGAAGGATTGGCTTGCCCGAAGGGACGCATCCGATCAATGATCGTGATCAGCCCCGGCGTCAGATGCTCCCAGTCGAGCCGCTCGTCGACTTCCAGCGTCGGGCGTAGCATCTCGTCGGTAATCGTACGCGCAGCCAGTGCGTAGAGGTCGTTTTTGAAGGCCTCCAGCCGATCCAGCGGCAGGGCGAAGCCGCCGGCGCCCGCATGACCGCCCGCGTGCAGGAAGTAATGACTCAACTCTGACAGGCGCTCCATCAGCGGAAATCCGTC
Source organism: Vampirovibrionales bacterium (assembly GCA_016712355.1). Taxonomy (NCBI): domain Bacteria; kingdom Bacillati; phylum Candidatus Melainabacteria; class Vampirovibriophyceae; order Vampirovibrionales; species Vampirovibrionales bacterium. The sequence continues at coordinate 1,204,189 of JADJRF010000005.1, forward strand.
GATACTGCGCGCCGAGCAGCGGGCTTCGCGCTTGGCGGCGTCTGGAATCAGCAGGAACACCGGGACGCTGAACTTCTCTTTCAGCCGCGTGGCCGCCAGCCCGATAATCCCCGGATGCCAGTCGGCGTTCGCCAGAATCAGCGCGCGCTGACCATCGAGCGCCCCATGGGAAACCACATAGCGCTCGGCGTCCAGAACGGTACGCTCGCATAACTCCTGACGCTTGCGGTTGAGCGCCTCAAAGCGCGCCGCAATGATACGACAGCGTTCGGGATCCGCAGACGTCAGCAGCTCGACGGCTTCATCGGCGCGCTCCAGACGTCCGACGGCGTTGAGACGCGGGCCAATGGTAAAGCCGAGCGTCTCGCTGGTGACGCTCGCCTCAGGGGACGCCCCGGCTTGCGCCAGCAGCGCGGCGATGCCGGGACGGCGATTGGCGTTCATCACTTGCAGGCCGCGCCAGACGAGCCAGCGGTTTTCCTGAAGCAGCGGCATCATATCGACGACGGTGCCGAGAGCGGCTAAATCCAGCAGGGTTTCGGCGAAATCGGCCTGTTCGTATGACGACAGCAGCGCCTGACAAAGCTTGTACGCCACGCCTGCGCCGCACATGTGATAAAGCGGGTGCTGCGCGTCCTGCAACAGCTTCGGATTCACGTTGGCAACGGCGGGCGGGATCTGCTCCGGCGGATCGTGGTGATCGGTGACGATCGTGTCGACGCCAAGACCTCGTAACAGGCTGACTTCCTTGAAATTGGTAATGCCAGTGTCGGTTGTCACCACCAGCTTGAGGCCGCGCGCGCTCACGAGCCGACACAGGGCCGTGGCGTTGAGCCCGTGGCCTTCGCTGGCGCGATCGGGAATGTACGCGCTGAAATTCGCCCCCAGATGACGCAGCGTGTCCGTAAAAATGGCGGTTCCCGTCTGGCCGTCGACGTCGAAGTCGCCAAAGACCAGAATCGCCTCGCCCCCGTCGATGGCCTGCCGCAGGCGCGCCAGCGCGGGCGCAAAGTCGGGCAGTTGCGCGGGATCCGTTGGCGCGTAGGCGTCCATGTCCAGAAACGCGCGCATGGCTTGCGGCGTCTGAAGCCCGCGATTCAACAGCAGGCGCGCCAGAATGCGCGAATCGCCCGCCGCCTTAATCAGCGCCGGGCTGAGGTGCGGCGCCTCGCCTCCGCGAAAACGCCAGTGCGCGCGCGCCGTCATAACAGTATCCCGCGCGTTGTCACAGACGCTCTCTCATCCTTAACGATGCCACGCGCTTATTGTAGCCCAATCCGCACGAAACGGCTGTCTGCGTGGCATGTAACAGTTACATGACGGCCCGGGGCGGCTGTTGCCTCCGGCACGGCGATCAATTCGGACCTGCTGCGCGTTTTTGTTCATAAGAAGCCCGTGTCGAGAAGGGCCGCCCGGCTCCGGCTTGCGTCGTTTTCCATGGCTTGACAGATGGCCCGCGCGTACTACAATCTCGATCACTCTGGAATTGCGATCCCCGGCAGGCGTCACCTGCGCGGACCGATCGGGAATCCGGCGTGTTTGCAGGCGTTTTGTAGCCTTCTGGAAGGATGACATCTTGTCGCAGCTTTGTTTTGAGACCTCTATGATGACGATGATGTCGGCCATGTGTATGGCCTCGCCCGCGCGTGATGGGAATCGCCGACCGTCGTAGTCTTCCAGCTTCTTCAGACTGCCACCGCCGCCTCCCTCGCGCCAATCGCCGGGAGGCGGTTTTCGTTATCGCCTGTTTCCTTTTTTAAAGGAGTCTCTTATGACCCATATCCTCTCCGCTCCCGGCGCGCCGCTCTGGCGGACGCTCGCAGGCCAGACAGGCGCCTGTGCGCGTCAGCTCCCCGCGCGGATTCTGGATACCCTGAAGGCCCAGCCGCTGGCAGCGATCGTGATTGGCTTGGCGCTGCTGGCTTTTGGCTTGTTTCATCCGCCGGCGGGCTTGAGCGCGGCGGGCTGGGGGGCGCTGTCGGTCTTTAGCGTCGCGGTGCTGCTGTGGATGACCAATCTGACCCCGCCGCATATCACCAGTGCGCTGGTGGTCGGGGCCCTGCTGCTGCTGGGCGTGAGTCGCCCGGAAGTGATTGGGGCGGCCTTTACGCACCATGCGGTGCTGTTTCTGATTGGCGCTTTTATGCTGGGGACGGCGGTTAAAGAGACGCGACTGTCCGAGGTCCTGGCGCTGAGTCTGATTCACCGCGCGGGATCGACCCCGGCGCGCTTGCCTGCCCTGATTTTTGCGATGGGCCTGCTGGCCAGCTTTGTGGTGCAAGAACATGTTGTCGTCGCCGTGATGTTCCCCATCGTCCTGAGTCTGGCCGATGACATCGCCCAGATTCGTCCCGGTTCGCGCTATCCGGCGTTTTTGCTGGTGGCGATGGCATGGGGCGCGGTCATTGGCGGGATTGCGACCTATCTGGGCGGAAATCGCGCCTTAATCGCCGATGCGATTCTGCATCAGGCAAGCGGCGCCTCGATTGGCTTCTGGGAGCTGGCCGCGATTGGCGCGCCCCTGGCGCTGGCCTTGGGCGTGGCGGGTTATGGCGTTTTGCGGCTGTTCTTTCCTATTGATGTGGCGAATCTGGACCCGGCTCTGGATGCGCTCAGCGAGGCGCACCAGCGCGAAGAGCCGCCTTCGGCGCGTGGACGGCGGCTGCGTACGGCGATCGTTCTCACGGTGGTGCTGACCCTGTGGCTGACGCTGAGCAAACAGCTCACGCTGGAAGGCATCGCGCTGATGGGCGTCGTGGGCCTCATTGCGCTGCGCTGCGTGAGCGTGTCGACGCTGCTGCGCAAGACCAACTGGCGGATTATCCTTATCTACGGCGGCGCGCTGGCCTTGAGCTTCTCGCTGAATCAGACGGATGCGCTGCGCTGGCTGGAGGCGCATTTGCATGAGGCCGTTGCGAGCTTTTCGCCGCAGGCCCTGACGGGGGTTTTCTCAGCCATTGCGCTGTTTGTCACCGAGTTGATGAATAATTCCGCTGCGGTCAGTAGTTTTCTGCCCATTGCGCTGCCGCTGGGCGTGGGCGCGGGCCTCTCGCCCAAGCTGGCCACGCTGGCCGTGGCGCTGTCCAGCGGGTTATCCTTTATTCTGCCCACCAGTACCACGGCCATCGCGCTGATTCTCTCGACGCCGCATGTACGCGTGCGCCAGTTGCTTGCGCCGGGCGTGCTGCTCAAGGGCTTGTCCTGCGGGATGATTACCCTGTGGTTGTTGTATCTTAAGCCCTAGGAGTCTGTCTGTGTCTGCCTCCAATGCTTCCTCGTCCTGCGCTTGCGGCGTGACTCTCTGGCTCACGGGAATGTCTGGCGCGGGGAAATCCACGCTCGCCAGCGCGTTGGCCGAAAAACTCGCTGCGCTGCATCTGCCTGCCGAAATTCTGGATGGGGATGTCGTGCGCGGCTACCTGAGCCAGGAATTGGGCTATTCGCGCGCCGATCGCGACGTTAATGTGCGCCGAATCGCCTATGTCGCCGGGCTCTTGGCCCGCCACGGCGTGTTTGTGATTACGGCAGTCATCTCGCCCTATGCCGACGCCCGCGCAGAAGCCCGTCGCCTGTCGCCGCGCTTTGTGGAAATCTACGTGAGCGCCTCGATCGACGCCTTGCGCGCCCGCGATCCCAAGGGCCTGTACGCGCGCGCCGACGCCGGCGAGATTCCTCAGTTTACCGGCGTGTGCGATCCGTATGAACCGCCTCAGAACCCTGATATAACGGTCCAGACCGATTCGCAAACCGTGGAGGAATCTGTCGATATCATTCTAAACGCCTTGCGCGATCGCGCATTACTGCCGCAGAAAGCCTTACAGGAGCCTGTTTATGGCGGATAAACGCGCGGCGCTGGATCGCGATCCGGATTTATCCCAGACCAATGCGGCGCTGGCCTCGATGACGGCGCTGGCGCGCGTGCGCTGGGGCTTTGAGGTCTTCGGCGACGGGCTGGCGTTTACCTCGTCATTTGGCGCGATGAGCGCGGGCTTGTGCCATCTGGTCAGCGTTGCGCGCCCGGGCGCGAGCGTGTATTTTCTGGAGACGGGCTTTCATTTCCCGCAGACGCTGGCGTTTCGCGATGCGTTGGTCTCACAGCTTGGGCTCACGTTGCGCGTGTTAACCCCAGCGCTTGAAAAATCAGCGCTGCAAGCGGAACTGGGGCCTGAGCCGTATCGCGCCAACCCGGAGCGCTGCTGCGAAGTCAATAAGGTCGCCCCCATGCGGCAATTGTTACAAGGCGTTGACGCTTGGATCTCCGGCGTGCGCGCCGGTCAGAACGCCTTCCGGGACGGTCTGGCGTACATTACGCGCACGCAGGAAGGTCAGTACAAGCTTCACCCGGTTCTGGACTGGACGAGCAAAGACTTGTACGATTACCTCCAGTCGAATCAACTGCCGACGCATCCCCTGTGGGAGCAAGGCTATACCAGCATCGGTTGCGCGCCCTGCACCCGCGCCCCGCTCGACGCCGCCGATGAACGCTCTGGCCGCTGGGCCGGCAGCGATAAGACCGAATGCGGTCTGCATTATCTCTAAACGACCCGCTCTCTCCCGTTAAAGGCGATTCTAATGGCTCTGTCCCGATCTGTTTCTGGCGAAAATGATTCCACGCAGGCGTTACCGCCCGGTCGCGTGACGATTGTCGGCGCCGGTCCGGGTCACCCGGATTACCTGACGCTCAAGGGTTTGCGCGTCTTGCAACAAGCTGATGTCATTGCCTATGACGCATTGCTGGATAAGTCGTTTCGCTTTCTCTTTCCTAAAAAGGCCTTCCGGATTTTCGTCGGCAAGCGCTGCGGCAATCATACGCTGGCGCAAGAAGACATTCACCGGCTGATGATTCGCCATGCGCGCCAAGGCAAGCGCGTGGTGCGCCTTAAAGGCGGCGATCCCTTCGTGTACGGGCGTGGTGGCGAAGAGTGGCTCTCGCTGACGGCCGCAGGCGTGGCCGTCGATGTCGTGCCCGGCGTTAGTTCGCTTCAGGCGGCGGGCGCTCTGGCTGGCGTGCCCCTGACGCATCGCGGGCTTGCCAACGCCGTGTTGACGCTGGAGTGTCACCGCGAAAGTCTGGAGCGTTACGACTGGCCTGCGATTGCCGCGTTTTTAACCGGATTTGACGCGACCCTTGCGATTTTAATGGGCAGCCGTCGCGTGGCCGTCATTGCCCAACGGCTGATGGCGGGCGGCGTCGACCCGGCGACCCCGGTCGCGCTGGTCGAAAACGCTACGCTGGCTGCGCAATGCGCGCGGGTCGCCCCCCTGTCGCAGGCGGCGGCCGGTGAGCTGACGCCGCTGACCGATGGGCCCGGCGTACTGTATCTGGGGCCGACGGTCGCCTTGCGCGCCCTGTTGCGAGACCCTGTCGGCGAATACGCGCCCCAGACGCCGCAAAATGTTCTCAATTCGGGGATGATGGCGCGATGACGCAGACGCTTGCCGGCAATTTGCCGCCGCCGCTGTTTCCGGCGTTCCTGAATTTGACCACTAAAACCGTGGCGCTGGTGGGCGGCGGGGCGGTCGCGGCGCAGAAACTCTCTCAGCTCTTGGCTTGCGGCGCGCGCGTTCGGCTGATTTCACCCCTAATTCGGCCCCAGACGCAGGCTTTGCTTGACACAGCGCCCCATCTGGTGGAAATTCGCCTGCGGCCCTTTGCGTTGGCGGATCTGTCCGGCGCGCATCTGCTGATCACGGCGACTGATGACCCGCAGGTGAATCGCGAAGCGGTCGAAGCGGCGCGGCGTCTGGGGATTTGGGCCAACTCGGTTGATGATCCGCCCTTCTGCGATTTCTTTGCGGCGTCGACCGTGGATCGCGGTCCGGTGCGGGTGGCCATTTCCACGCAAGGGCGTTTTCCCGGCTTCAGCGCGGCGTTGCGCAAGACGCTGGAGGCCTGGCTGCCGGATGCGCATCTGCCCGACATGGAGCGGCTGTTTGCCCTGCGCGCTGAAGCCCGTCGACGCATCCCGTCTTCAGAAGCCCGCGCCGCTGCCCTGAAAGCCATCTGCGCTGAGTTGGAAGCCCGCTATTTTGGCCCGTTAATGCAGGAGGCTGCCCCATGAATCCGCCCGAGACCCCGGCCCTGGACAAGGCCGAAACGCTGAAGGCCGCCTCGGATTACCTGCGCGGGAGTATTGCCCGGGAGTTGGCCGCGCCGACGGATCATTTCAGCGCGGACGCCTCCGCCCTGCTCAAATTCCACGGGATGTACCAGCAGGACGATCGCGACCAGCGCCAGTCCTCTGCGCAAGGCAAGACGAAGGTCTACTCGCTGATGGTGCGCGGGCGCATCCCCGGCGGCCGCCTGAGCGCGTCCCAATACGCCGTATGGGATGATATTGCGTCTCAGTACGCCAACGGCTCGCTTCGCATCACTACGCGCCAGAGCTTTCAGCTCCATGGCGTCCTGAAAAGCAACGTCAAACCCGTGATTCAGGCCATTCATCGCGCCTTGCTGTCCACGGTTGCGGCGTGCGGCGACGTGGCCCGCAACGTGACCCAGGCCCCCAACCCGCTTGGCCTGTTTGAGCTCAGCCTGCTTGACGGCGTGGCTGCGACTCTTTCCGATCATTTCAAGCCGAAAACCCCCGCTTATGCCGAAATCTGGCTCGATGACGAGAAAGTTGCCGCCGTGACGGCCGCGTCAGAAGACGCTTCTGCCCAAACGCCTGAGACTCAGGCCGAACCCCTGTACGGGGCGACTTACCTGCCGCGTAAATTCAAGATGGCCGTGACGCTGGCGGGCAATAATACGGTCGATCTCTACAGCAATGACCTGGGCTTTGCCGCAACGCTGCGCAGTGACGGGCGTATCGACGGTTACTTCGTCTTTGTCGGCGGCGGTCAGGGAATGACGCACAACAAACCCGAGACCTTTCCGCGTCTGGCCGACTGTCTGGGCTGGATTCCCGAGTGGGACCTGATTCCGGTCGCCGAGGCGGTTCTCACCACCCAGCGCGATTACGGCGACCGCAGCAACCGCCGGCACGCCCGCCTCAAGTATCTGCTGCACGATCGCGGCGTCGAGTGGTTTCGCGGCGAAGTCGAGGCGCGTTCGGGCGTGCGCTTCAATGGCGAGATTCCCCTTGCGCCGTGGCAAACGCCCTCTTATCTGGGCTGGCGTAAGCGCGCCGATGGGCGTTGGTCGCTGGGATGCCACACGTTATCGGGCCGCATCGTCGATCGCCAGAGCGCGCCGCTGAAATCTACGCTGAGGGCCATCATTGACGCCTATGCGCTCGATGTTCAACTGACCTGCGATCAGGATCTCATCCTGCTGGGCGTCGAAGAGGCTGATAAGCCCGCCATTGAGGCGCGTCTGGCTGAAGCCGGTCTGGATCTTTCCAGTCCCGCCCCGCTCTATGATCGCGCGCTGGCTTGCGTGGCCCTTCCTACCTGCGGACTGGCGATTACCGAGTCTGAGCGCTATTTGCCCACGCTGCTGCCGGTGATTCAAAGCGCGCTGGAGCGTCATGGTCTGTCGCAGCGCGCGCCTGTGGTGCGGATGACGGGTTGTCCCAATGGCTGTGCGCGTCCGTACTCCGCTGAACTGGCGCTGGTAGGGCGCTCGCCGGGCGTTTACGCCGTATTTTCGGGCGGGAATGTTGAAGGAACCCGTCTGGCCGAGCTGTTGAGCGAAGGCGTCCGCGATGCCGATTTTCCGGCTTATGTGGACCGCCTTTTTGCCCTGTGGCGCGCGCAAGGCGAGCCCGCCGAGCGTCTGGGCGACTTCATCGCCCGCTATTCGATTCCCGCCGCCCGCGAGGCTCTTGCCCCGCCTTCTCTGGAGACTTCGTCATGACTGAATTCGCTCGTTTTGGCGCTATCCTGCCTTTTATGAAAGATTCCCCCGGAAGCCGGAGACAGGCGCTTCAAAAGCTTACGGCGACGCAGATCAATGCGCTTGACCCCACTTTTGGGTCTATCGACGCAAGCCGGGTCAACGGCGACAGGTTTCATCCGGGCGTTCGTCTGTATCTGACGGGGGCGGATTGGAACGCGGCCCAGCATGCGCCTCAAAGCCCCCCGTTTGTTTCTCAAGTCGAACAAGCTGTCACAACCTGGCTTTTCTCTCGAAAAGGATCTCGATAAATGGACAAACTCACGGCCCTGGAGCAGGAAAGCATCTACATCCTGCGCGAAAGCTATAAAAAGATCGATCACCTCGCCATGCTCTGGTCGATTGGCAAGGATTCCACCGTGCTGCTGTGGCTGACGCGCAAGGCGTTCTTTGGCGCCGTGCCCCTGCCGCTGGTGCATATCAACACCACGTTCAAAATTCCGGCGATGATCGCGTATCGCGATCAGCTCGTGCGCGACTGGCGGCTGACCCTCATTGAGGGGCGCAACCACGCGGCGCTGGCCGAGGGCATGAACCATGAACGCGGGCGGCTGGTCTGCTGCACGGCGCTCAAGTCGGAAGGCCTCAAGCAGACGGTCGAAGAACACGGCTTCGGCGGCCTGATTCTGGGCATTCGCGGCGATGAGGAAGGCAGCCGGGGCAAAGAGCGCATCTTTAGCCCGCGTAATCAGGCCAGCGAGTGGAACGCCAAGGACCAGCCGCCGGAATTCTGGGATTCCTATAAAACCGACTTCGCTCCCGGCGACCATATTCGGGTGCATCCGCTGCTGCGCTGGTCGGAACTCGATATCTGGCGCTATATTGCCCGCGAACGCATCCCGGTTATCGACCTGTATTTTGCCGATGAGCGCGGCATGCGCTACCGCAGTCTGGGTTGCGCGCCCTGCACCTTCCCCACGGCGTCGTCGGCGCGTACGGTGGAAGATATCATCGCAGAACTGGAAACGACCACGGTGACCGAGCGATCGGGCCGCGCCCAAGACCAGGAAGACAGCCACGCGATGGAAAAACTCCGCGTCAAAGGCTATATGTAAGCTGGAAACAGCCTTTGCTGTTTTCTGGCGATTTTATTACGCCCTTAACCCAATGGAATTGCGTTTATGAACTCTCCTGCTCCTGCTTCTGGCCTCGCCTCGCAAGCGCTTGCTGCGAGCGAACCGGCGATGCCCCTGCATCTGGTGATTGTTGGCCATGTGGATCACGGCAAATCGTCGCTGATTGGGCGTATTCTTTACGATACGCAATCGGTCGAGCCGTCGCGGGTGGAAAAAATCCGGCGCATCTGCGAAGAGCAGCATAAGCCCTTTGAGCTGGCCTTTCTCCTCGATGCGCTGGAAGAAGAGCAGCTACAGGGCATTACGATTGACACCACGCAAATCCGTTTTCACACGCCCGCGCGGGATTTCGTCATTATTGACGCGCCGGGGCACAAAGAGTTTCTCAAGAACATGATTTCCGGCGCCGCCAAAGCCGATGCCGCCGTGCTGATTATTGACGCGCGCGAAGGCGTCCGCGAGCAATCGCGCCGCCATGGCTATCTCCTGAGCCTGCTGGGGGTTCGCAACATCGTGGTGGTCATCAACAAGATGGATCTGGTCGACTTCGATCAGGCGGCCTTTGAGCGCGTGCGCGATGAGTATCTCGCCTTTCTAAGCGAAATCGGCGTAGAGCCGCTGCAAGTCATACCGCTGAGCGCGTTTACGGGCGATAACGTGACGACGCGATCAGCAAAAATGCCGTGGTATGAGGGCGAATCCTTCCTCGGCTCGCTGGAGCGCTTCGCCTCTCCCGAAAAACAGGCTGTCGATACGCTGCGCATGACGGTTCAGGACGTTTACAAGTTTGACGATCGGCGCATTGTCGCAGGGCGAATCCACAGCGGGGCGCTCGCGGTGGGCGATACGATTCAGGCCTTGCCGTCGGGGCATCAGGCCACAGTGCTCAGCATCGAGACGTGGCCGTCGCCTGAGACGCCCATCACGCGCGTAGAGGCCGGTTATAACGCGGGTATTACGCTGGATTACCAGCTATTTCTGGATCGCGGCCATGTGCTGACGCATCCGGGCCAAGGGCCGGAACCGACGCGCTATGTGGCGGCCAACGTTTTCTGGATGGCCCCGCGCCCGCTGACCCTCGGTCAGCGCGTCAAGCTGAAAATCGGCGCGCAGGAAGCCGTTGCCACGGTGCATCAAATCAAGCGCGTGATGAATTCCTCCACCATGGAGCTGTTGCCCGGCGCCGATGGCGTCCCGCGCAACGACGTGGGCGAAGTGGTTTTTCGCGCCGAGCAGCCCATGGTCGCCGACGTCTACGGCGCGTTTACGCACACGGCGCGTCTGGTGATTGTCGATGGTTACGACGTTTGCGGCGGCGGCATCGTGCTGGCCACCGGTCTTAAGGGGCTTAATGCCGCGCGCGGCAATGTTCAGCGCTCTGAGCGCGAAGGGGCCAACGGCCATCGCGCCGCCCTGATTGCCTTTGACTCGGACGCCTCGCATCCGCGCGAACGCGACAGCCTGATGCGTCAACTCGAACGCGCGCTGTTTGACGCCGGTCTGCGCGTCAGCGTCGCATCTGCGGCGCCCGGTCAGACGCAGGCCTCGGCGGGCGTCATTGCCGCGTTGCTGGAGGCCGGCCAGGCGGTTCTGGTCGCAAAAGGCGCCTTCCCGGACGACTTATCGCCGGATTTGACGGCATCGGCCCTCTCCGTTGATCTTCGCGCGCATGAGGCGGCCTTGCCGCTGGCGCCGCAATTGGCCCAGGCTTCCAAGCGCCTGAAAGACGCTCTGCAACTGTCGGATGCCGCCAGCGACGCGCGGCGCGGCGATCTGGGCGCATCGCTGTTTTAACCGGCCTGTTCTGCCTTTGCGCCTCCGCGCTTGGTTTATGGGCGTCTTGCGGCTATAATGCCCTCCTGTTGTATTGGTGAGAGCGAGGCTGATTCCATGACCCTGACCATTGCGCGACTGCGGTCGCTTGCCGCAAGCCTGAGTTTTGCGACGGTTCTGAGCGCGACGCTGATGGCGGGCGTTACCCTGTCGATCACCCTGCCGCTGGCGGGCTGCGCCGATAAATCCGCTGAAACGGCCCTGACCATCAATAAAACCATCAAGATTACCCGTGGCGAGTACGATGCGGTTCATGACGCCTTTCTCAAGCGCCTGAATCTGGGCGTGGAAGGCGAAAAAGAGAAGGAAGCCGCGCTGAAGAACACGCTGTTGCAAGAACAAATCAAGCAGATGACCTTCAACAAGCTGATTTTCACGGCGCTGCTCAATCAGGACGCCAAAGCCCTGAACGTGTCGGTCAGCGACGCGGATCTCAAATCCTACAAAGATAAGAATCTGGCGCAGATTGGCGGGTCCGAAGCGCTCGACAAAGTACTGAAATCCGAAGGCATGACGCAAGCCGAATTCGACCAGAACCTGCGTGACGAGATTCTCATTAAGAAATACGTGGAAGCCAAAGCCCAGCGCGAGAATCTGCCGCTGACGGTGAGCGACGCCGACGCCCAGCAGTTTTACAATGCCCACAAGGCGATGTTTAACCAGCCGGAGTCCGTACGCGCCTCGCATATCCTGTTTAAGGCGCTTCCCAACATCATTAAGCAGGACGCGCTGCAGAAAAACCCCAAGGCGACTGAAGCCGACATCGCGCGCGAAGTCAGCCGCATTCAGGGCGAGAAGAAAAAAGCCGCACAGGAGACCCTTGCCCACGTGCTGAAAACCCCGGCGGACTTTGAAAAACTGGCGCGCGATAAATCCGACGACGCGGCCACCGGCCTGTTTGGCGGTAATCTGAATATGCTCACCCAGCAGAGCGCCGACCCCAGCTTCTGGCGCGCTATTATCGGCCCGGCGCATCAGTTGCGCCCCGGCGACAAGGCGGGCAAGATTCTGCCGCAGGTGGTGCAGTCGATTTTTGGGTATCACGTGGTGCGCGTCACCGGCTACCGGCCCGCAGGGCAGGTCCCCTTTGCGCAGGTGCGCGAGGAGCTGCGCGAGCAAATGGCGATGCAGAAACGCCAAGCCGTGCTGATGGCCTGGATGGGTTCCAAGCGTCAGGGCATTGAGCTGGATTTTGCGCCGGATCTCAAACCAGCGGGTATGGACGCTGCGCCGGGCGCCGGGGCGTCTTCCAACCCTGCGAAAACCCCGCAAAATGCCGCGCAGGCCCGTAAAGCCGCCGATGCGATGGGCGCTGCGCCGCCGCCGGCGCCGGTTAAGTCGGGCGGGTAATCGACGGTGACGGGCGGCGTTCTGTCTGCGGGCGACCTCGCTGAGACGCTGGCGCTTGCGCGCGCAGGCAAGCGCGTGGCGACGACCAACGGCTGCTTTGATCTGCTGCATGTGGGCCATCTGCGCTATTTGCAGGCGGCGCGCGCGATGGGCGACCTGCTGATTGTCGCCATCAATAGCGATGCCTCCGTACGTGCGCTCAAAGGCCCGTCTCGCCCTCTTGTCTCGCAGGACGATCGCGCTGAGCTTCTGGCGGGCCTGCGTTGCGTCGATTATGTCGTGATTTTCGATGCGCCGACGCCGCTGGACGTGTTAACCCAAATCCGTCCCGACGTCCACGTGAAGGGCGGCGACTACGACGCCGACACCCTGCCGGAAGCGGCGGCTTTGCGCGCGCTGGGCGTCGAACTGGCGTTTGTTCCCCTGGTGTCGGGAAAATCCACCACCGCGCTGGCCAAACGGCTGAGCGCGGGCGTTTAAGACGCGCCGTGCGTCAACTCGACGCCCTGACGCTGCGGCAATTGGCGCGCGAACTGTCAACAGCGCTGACAGGGGCCCGCGTCAGCAAAATCCAGCATCTGGCGCGTCACGAACTGACGATTACGTTCTGGGGCGGCGGGTTGTTTCAGTTTCCGGGGCGGCATCGCCTGTATCTGAATCTGGGCGCGGAATTTCCCTGCGCTTTTCTGGCGAGCGCTCAGGAGTGTCGCTGGCTGGTTCCAGAACCGCTGGAAAAGCCTACTGGCTTGTGTATGCTGTTGCGCAAGCACCTGGGCGCAGCCCGCTGTCTGGGCGTCGAAGCCCCCGCAGGCGAGCGCTGTCTGGATCTGACCTTTGACGCCTGCGACGATTTTGGCGAGCGGGTCGCCTACCGGCTCTCGATCGAGCTGATGGGCAAGCGCAGCAATCTGCTGCTGGTTGAACTGCTACAGAACGCGACGCGCACCCAGCGGATTCTCGGCGCGGCGCGTTACGTCGGCGCCGATCGCGATCAGTTGCGCGAGATCGCCCCCGGCCTGCCTTACGCGCCGCCGCCGCGCGCCGCGTCTTCTGAAGGGTTTTCGGCCCCGTGGCTGCTGAAGGCTTCGACGGCGCAACTCGCCGAGGTCTGGGCGCTGAGCGAGGGAGATTCCGCGCAAGCGCGCGCGCGCCTGATTCAGGAACGTTTCTGGGGGCTGGGCGGGCCGATGCTGGCTGAAATCGTCGCCCAATCGCCGGATGTTGACGCCTTCGCCCGCTGCTTGCGCCGTCTGGCAGAGGGCGAAGGCTTTGCGCCTGCGTGTCTGGCCACGGTTTCGCCTGCTGCTTCTGAAGCGCCTTCTGGTTTATTGCCTGAATCGCTTTCAGAGCCCGTCTTCCGGCTATTGCCCGCAGCGCCCGAAAGCGCGCAGACGGACGAATTTTCGGCGGGCGCGCGCTGGATTCCCTGTGAGTCGGTTCATGCGTTGACGGCTGCCGTGGCCCTGACGTTCTGGCGGGGGCGACGACTGGCGCAGGCCCGGCGGCAGACCCTGGAGCGTCTGGCGCGTCAACAGCGCCGTCTGCAAACGCGCCTGCAAGAACTTGACGCCGAGCCCGCCGACGATCTGGCGCTTTTGCGCGCGCAAGGCGACCGCCTGCTGACGGCGCTGTCGATGGGAGAACTGCCCGAGCGCCCGACTCAGGACAGTGTGGCTTTGCCCGATCTGGCCACCGGCGAGATGCTGGAGATTCCAATCGATCCGGCGCTGAGCTGGCGCGAAAATGCGGAGCGTCGCTATCGTCGGCTTAAAAAAGCGCGCGCGCGCCGACAACTGGCCCTGGAGCAGGCCCAAACGCTGCAAACCCAGGCCCTGTATCTGGCCGAGCTGACGCATCTGGCGTCTCAGGCCGATTCTTTGGCCGATCTGAGCGCGCTGGCCGACGATTTACGTCGCGTGGGCGCGCTGGGCGCCGAGAGCAGCGAGGCGGCTTCTGCGCGGCGTCGCAAGCAGGCGCTGGCCGCAGGCGTGCAAGAGTTGCTCAGCGATGAGGGCGTTACCCTGTTGCTGGGGCGAAGCGCCGCGGGCAACGCCGCGATTGTCGGTAAACGCGCGCACCCGGACGACTACTGGCTGCATGCGCGCCAGACGCCGGGCTCGCACGTGCTGGTAAAATCCGCGCGCCAGCCCTTGAGTGAGGACACGCTGGCGCAGGCGGCGCAACTGGCCGCCCATTTCAGCGCAGCGCGCGGCGACGGGCGGATCGACGTCATTGTCGCCCCGATGCGCCATGTGCGCAAGATTCCCGATTCCTATCCTGGCCATGTGACCTATCGTCACGAGCGCACGCTGTCCATCCGCCCGGATTCCGCTCTTGTGGCGCGCCTGATCGCGCGTCTGACCTCGCCTTCGTACAACCAGACGAGCGCCCCGGACGACTGAGTCGCGGTCCTGAATCTGGAACATGCGCGCCTTTGAATTTGCGTGACAGGGCCGCCCGTCCTTCAAATAGCCGAATTTTGCCGCGCGCGCGCTCCCAATGCGTCGCAAGCGGCTCGCGCGGCGCTAAAATAAAGGCGAGCGGGAGACAGAGAGCAAAGAGAAGCAGAAATTCTCCAGACAGATCGGCGGGCGCGTGCGGTTTCACGTTGACAAGTGGTTTGACGGCCTGATTATCGGGCTTATTGGTCTGGCTCTGACCCTGTTTGGCTTCTTCGCCAGCGCCATCGGGCTGTTTGACGCGGTGGATAACGTCGCGCTGGATGTGCTGCTGCGCCTGCGCGCGCAAAAATTTTCGCCCTCGCAAGACATTGTACTGCTGGCCATGGATCACGAGTCGATCGCCTACGCCCGCGAGAATCCGCAGTTGGGCATTCACAGCCGGATTCTGCCCCGGCGCTATCTGGCGCAAATCGTCGACTATCTGCGCGAGGAGGGCGCGCGCGCGCTGGTCTTTGACGTGGAGTTCAAGCTGCCGCAAACCCCCGAAGACGACGAGGCCCTGCGGCGCGCGCTGGCTAAAATCCCGCGCGATCGGCTGTTTCTGGCCGCGCGGTCCGATACGCCCTTCGATGACGCGTATCAGGCCTATAAAACCACCCTGCCGCTCGTCACCCGCGCGATTCCGCTGCCCGGGGGCCTGTCGATTCCGCTGGTCACCTCCCAGCACGATGTGCCGCGCACGCGCGAGGCGCTCCTGCAGGACGAAATCACCCTGCGCGAACGGGTGCTGCTGCCCGCAATTGCCCTGCGCGCCGCTCGTGCGGACGCGGTGCTGACGCGTTTGACGGAAAACCGCTCGAAAAACGAGAAACACTTATCCGGGGCGGATTTCGCTGCTTTCACGCTGGAAATTTCGCCTCAGGCCTGGACGCAGCTTCGCCGCGACGCCCTGAACGCCTGGGTCAGCGCCCGCGACAGCATCGGCTATGACTATACCGGCGCGGCGGCGATGTCTGTAGAAGAACAGCTCTACAACGCGTACGAGAACGACATCTGCCTGCAACGCAATTATCACCGGTTTTACGACCCGGGCGATTCGTACCTGTCGTTTCTGGCGCGCGATGGTCTGGCCGTGTCAATGGCTCCCCACACCCCGCGCGAGGCCCGGCGTCGGCTGGCCTATTGCTTTACGGATACGATTCAGCCTGCGTTTCGCCTGCCGAATGCGCATCTGGGCATTACCAACGTGCAGTATGAGCGTGACGCCTTTGAGCGAACGGTTCCTGTTCTCAAAAGGCTCTATAACGGCAGCTTTCATACGTATCTGGGGATTCGCCCGGGGCTGACGCTTCGCGGGGCGCGGCATCTCGCTTACGACGGCCAGACGTTTCAAGCGGATAATCAGCGGATGCCGCTGCTCAAAAATCAGAATGCGCTCATTAACTGGCGCGATCCGGCGCAATTGCCCCGGGAAATTCTGAGCCGCGCTTATTTTGACATGCGTCTGCTGAGCGCCGACGCGCTGCCGGCTGCGCGCCTGAATGCGGCGCTGCCTGCGACCCGGCCGCTGGAATGGCATGCGATCGCATCCGCCGGATTCCTGTCTCCCGGCGCGCCCGCTTGGGACTCGCCTGAAAATGCGCTGAAGGACTGGCGCCGCTTGCAGGATCAGGCGCGCGCCTTCTACGCCTCTCGTCCGCCGGATGCGCTGCGGCGAGCCTTTCAGGGCGATTACGCGCCGATGTCGGCCATCAACGCCTTTCATCCTGACAAGGTCGATTATCAGCCGGCGTTGGGCAATGCGCATTTATACCGCAAGCTGTCGGTTTCAGACGTCCTGCGGCAGATTACCGCCACGCGCTCCGGCGGGGACGCGGCGCCGATTTACCGGCTCAAAGGCATGCCGCTGAGCGGCGATTTCTCGTTTAAAAATAAAATCGTGATCTACGGCGATACGATGGATGATATTCATCGCACGCCGATGGGGGTGGTCTTTGGGCCGGAAGTCGTGGCGACGGTGCTGGATATGACGCTGCATGATCGTCAGTTCGTGGCGTTTGCGCCGTTGTGGCTGAGCTTTCTGATTGTCTTTCTCATCTGCGCGCCGTTGGTGTGGATTTGCCTGAAACTCGATGGCTTGCCTGCTATCGTTTTCACCTCGCTGTTTATTATCCTGGGGTATTTTACCGGCGTGGTGGCGTTTTTTATGCGCGACGGCGGCGACGTCGCCTATTATGCGCCGCTGTTCGGGCCGACGCTGACGCTGTTGAGCGCCTTTATCGGCGCGCTGGTCTATCGCCATGCGGTTCAGAACCGCGAAAAACGCATGCTCACCCATGCGTTTTCGCGCTACGTGTCGCCGCAGTTAATGACGGCCATCCTCAACGACCCGGCCCGCGTCATGGAAAACCTCAAGGGCGGCAAGCGCGAACTCACGGTGCTGTTCGCTGATCTGCGCAACTTTACCAGCACGTTTGAAGACGAAGATCCCGAAAAAATGGTGGATCAGCTCAACGAGTATTTTGACGTCATGACCAATATTATTCTGGCGCGTAAAGGGACTTACGATAAATATATGGGCGATGCGATTATGGCGTTCTTCGGCGCGCCGGTGCCGTTTGACGATCACGCCCTGAAGGCCTGCCAGGCGTCTATGGAAATGTGCGAGGCCCTCAAAACCCTCAACGCCAAGTGGACCGCCGAGGGTAAAACCGAACTGGGCATCGGCGTGGGGCTGAGCACGGGCGAAATGTTTGTCGGGAATTTCGGCTCGCAGCGCATCAAAAACTTTACGGTGATGGGCAGCGTCGTTAATCTCGGGGCGCGTCTGGAAACCTTTACCCGCCAGGCGGGCGTCGACGTGGTGATTAGCCAGCGGACGTACGAGCAGGCCCAGCCGCTGGTAAGCGTCAAGCCGCTGGGCGAGATTCGCGTCAAGGGCTTCAGCGAGCCGGTGCAGGCGTTTGGCTTGCTGGCCGCGCGCGAGGCCCCGGAACGTTCTGAACAGCCCTAACAGCCGCCGGCGCCGCACGAAGATCGCGGGCGCCGGGAGGGCTTTATTGGGTTTTACAGAGTCAGTAGGTTGTCAGGTCCTCTGGAATCGCCGGAGAAGGGCCAGGGCGCTGTCAACGGTGCGAAGGGCGATGTGCCGACTGTCGTAGTTTTCATCCGTGACGCGCCTGACGAGCGCTGCGGCGGGAGGCCGTGCCGGAGGCGGAGGCGAGGGATCGCCTTCTTCCAGCGGCGGCGTCCGAGGGAGAGGAGAGACAAACGACAGATGCGTCATAGGTCGCCTCCTTCAGCCCGCGGGGCAGGATTATCGCAGCAGCTGAAGGGCGATGTTGGGCATCTGGTTGGCCTGCGACAGGGCCAGGGCGCTGGCCTGTTGCAGAATCTGGAGTTTGGTCAGGTTGGCGGTTTCCGTCGCGACGTCCACGTTGCGCACGGCGGCTTCCGACGCGCTGAAGTTTTCCTTGGCGATTTGCGCGTATTGCAGGCGGTCTTTCAACTGGTTCTGCGCGCCGCCGATGGTTGCGAGATTGGTCGCGACCGTGGCCAGCGCCGCATCCACCTGCGTCAGAACGGTTTGCGCCGTGGTGACGTTGGTAATGGTGGTTTGCGCCAGGCCCAGCGTGGCGGCCTTGTTGTCCGAGAAGGCGGCGCTGATGTCTACCTGATCGGTCGCCAGCGACCCCGATCCGGCCTGAATGATGATGTTGGCGGCGCTGCCGTCTAACAGCTTGGTGCTGTTATACGTCGTGCCGTTGGCCAGATTGGTGACGTTGCTGATGATTTTGCCGGCTTCTGCGGAGTAGGCCGTAAAATCGGTGACGGTACCGTTGGAGGCGGCCAGAGCGACTTCGCGCAGTCGCTGCAAGCCGTCGTTGACGCTGGTGAGCGCGCTGTCGGCGATGTTCAGCATGTTGATCCCTTGCTGAATGTTCTCTTCCGCCACGGCGAAGCCGCGCACCTGAGAACTCATCTGGTTGGCCAACAGCAGCGATCCTGCCCCGTCAGCCGCCCGATTCAGCTTATAGCCCGATGACAGTTTTTCCAGTGACGATTGCAGTTTGCTTTGAACATTGCCGAAATTGCGTTGCGCGTTAATCGACGCCACGTTGGTGTGCAGAAATAATCCCATCGTCCATGTCTCCTATTCGTCTTGTTTCCTTACAATGACCACGACGCCCGCTCTCGTTGCGCGCCCACGCCAAGCCGTCCCACCCGTGGCGTCTTTTCAGATGCCGCGACGAGACGCCCCCACGGGCGCTGATATGACCTAGCCCAGATGCGCCCCCGACGACCGCTCTATCCCGATGGGTCGCTGGTGAGCCGCTCTCTTGCCCTAATTAACCATTTCGCTGTAATGAACCAAATCGAGGGGTTGTTGAAGTCATGGATCTCTTCGGCAGGTTCTCCCCCACCTGAAGGAGATGTGAATAAATATAAACCAAATCCGTCCCTGAGACGCGCTAAAACAGCGAAGTTAAAAACTGGGCCCGGATGATCGCCGGCATGGTTTGCAGCGAGGCCACGCGCAAGCGCACGTTGCGCACGGCGCTTTGCCGCTGAACCGTCAGCGAAACCCATTCGCCGGGAACGTCCGAAATGCGCTGATCCACTTCCCACGACGAGCGCCCGTAGACCGACTCGCCGTTAACGGCCAGCAACTGATCGCCGGGGCGGATACCGGCCTGCCATGCGGGCGTATTGGCAAACACGTCATGCACCAACGGAAACGAAGCGGGTCGAATCACCATATCCAGCCCGACGATGCCATGAGAAGGCTGGGCGGCGGTTTTTTGCTCGCCGGGAGTCACGATCGAGGTTTCCACGGAGCCTTGCAACACTTTGGCCCCAGCGCCGTCACAAACGATGAGCGCTCCCACGGCGGCGCACGTCCAAGCCAGCAACAGGTTTAACAATCGGCGTCGCGGCGTTTTCACGGCGATTTTCCCCTATGATTATGAAAGGCTCAGCGTGAGTGGATGCAGGCTCTATCCCGGACTGGAATCCGTAATAAGATGATACTGCATTTTTTCAAATTGTCAGCGAGTAGCTGCGTATCGACCGCAGCGGCCAGAACTTGAGAGGTCATGCCATGGCGTTGGCCCCAAACGCGCGTCATTTTTTCATCAGCGGGCGGGTGCAGGGCGTGGGCTTTCGCTATTGCCTGCGCGACGAGGCGCAGCGTCTGGCGCTGGCGGGCTGGTGCCGAAATTTGCCAGATGGCCGCGTGGAAGCCTTCGCCCAAGGCGACGACGAGGCTCTGGATGCCTTGCAACGCTGGTGTCATCGCGGTCCGCCCGGCGCGCGCGTGACCCAGATTGCGGTCGAGGCGGCTCTGGCGGATACCGTCCTCAGCGGCGCGCCTTTTGAGATTCGGTTTTCGTGAAGCGGCGCGTGTCGGATAAAGCGCGTCTGCTGGCAGTGCGCTGGGGGCTGCTTGCGTTTACTTACTGCCTGTCGCCGGCAATGTCATGGTCGCAGGCGCTGGAGATGGATCCCGGACTGACGACGGCGGGCGCGGTTACTGTAAAGACTGTAAAGACGCCTTCTCGCGCCAGCGCCGCGCCGTTTAAACTGGAAGCGCGTCAAAGCAATTTTCTGCCGCCGGCGATGTACGGGCAATGGAGCGTCACCGCCACGCTGATCTCGGCAGATTTCGACGCCGGTCTGTCGCCGGTCGCCCATGATATCTGGCTGCTGGAGCGCGACGGCGACAGCGTGACGCTCACCAATCCTGCCACCGGGGCGACGGCCAGCGTGTCGGTGGATCTGGTTCAGGGCGACACGGCGACGTTTCACCATACCGTGGCGTTGAGCGGCGGGCGCCGTTATTTGCTGGAGCGCCCGACGGTCACGGTCTCAGGCGATCGCCTGTACGGCGAAACCGTCCATGAGTACACGATCTTCCAGCGCTTTGGCGGCGGCGCGCCGCGAATGTATCATGCGCGTTTTCGCATTGAGGCTGAGCGTCTGGCCCCGGCGCGCGCGCAGTGGCCGCAAAACCCCGTGGCCCCAACGTTTGAGATCGAGGATATTCAGCCCGCGCCGCCCGCCCCTGCGCGAAAACCCGCTACGCAGGACAGCCGCCTGTACGTGCGTTAAAAGGCCAAGGCCCGCTGAATCTGGATAAATCAGCGGGCCTTGGCGATTGATGAAACCGGAGCGGGCCGTCTAGTCGACGACTTTTTCCCGGATGTCGGCGCTTCGGTAGGACTTGATCGTCTGCGGGTTGATGGCCACCCACGTAAAGGGCTTTCCGTCGGTTTCCTTCGGCACGTCGGTGACAAACGTCCCGCCGTAACGGCCCCGGCTGAAGGTGACGATGCTCTGACGCGACAGGTTTTGCAGCGCCTTGCGGATCGTGTTGCTGCTGACGTCAAGATCTTTCGCCAGTTGGCCCATCGCGGGCAGCTTGTCGCCGGTTTTGTACTGGGTTTGAATCAACTGCTTCAAATGACGCTCGACTTTTTCGTAGTTGTAGAAAGCCGGGTCGTCCACCGGTACAAAGATGCTTTCAGGCGACTCGATAAACGCGGTTTCGGGCTTGCGCAGCACAAACGTTCCGTAACGCCCGCGCTTGGAGTGAATAATCCCCTGGTCGCAGAGGCGGCGCATCGCGTCGTGAACGGTTTTAATACTGACTTTGAAGCGCTCGGACAGGTACAGGTGCGACGGCAGCTTCTCATTGACGCCGAACTCTTCGGCAATCATGGCTTTGAGGTCGCGCTCGAGCTGATCGATGAGCGTTTCCGATTCGATCGCCGATGCGACCACATCGTCGCCCAGCGCGGGTAGTTGCTGAAGCTCCCAGTTGGCTTTATTGCCGCGCGTGCCGCGACTGTGCAGAATTCCTTCGTTGGTGAGGAATTCCAGCGCCAGACGCGTGGTATTGGGCGCCGAGCCAATTTCTTCAGAAATATCGCGCGCTGACGGCAGGGCGTCGCCCAGTTTCAGCCGTCGATCCAGAATAAATTTCTTCACCGCGATGACGGCCTGATCGCGCTTGGACGTTTGCTTGCGCATCCGCGCCCCGTTGGCGTCCGCGCGGCGAACCACGGTGCCGATGCGTTGCTTCGATTCCACATAGCCCATATCTTCGACAATGCGAATCGCGTTCTGCACCGTGCCGACGCTCACGCCCAGAAACCTGGCCAGATCTTCCTTGCGCGGCAACAGGTGATTCTCCGTGATACGCCCATCAGCCAGCGCAGACTCGATAAAGGCGATCAGGTACTCGGTCACCAGCGAATCCTTGGTGCGGCCCGATTGCTTGAAATCCGGCAGCTCTTTGGGCAGTTGCCCGATCGTAATGCGCTCCAGCGACGACTTGTTGACCGTCTGAAGCGTGGAATAATCCGCGCCGCCTTGAGAAGACGCAGCCGTCATCGGCGGGGTCAGCGCGCCGCCCTTAATCAGAGCGCCGGAGCGCTTTTGTTGCGTGAGTTTATCTGCTAAAAAGCCCATGATGACCTATGTCCTCCCCAATCTGGATGGCGTTTGAGACCCAAACAGCGACTCTTGTCTATATTAAAACAGGAATGTGCGTTTTGATGCCAACCCGGCGCGTCTTGCTTAACCTGTTCTTAATGATTGCGTTCTAAAGAGGACGTTTTGCAGCGGGGCGGGCCCTGTCGGCCCTGTCGAAGCAACGCCGGAAAATCGCCGGAAGGGTCGTCTCCAGAAGGACGCCGGGCCTGCTCGTCTGCGCTGGGGGGTAGGGGACAAGGCGCGAAAAGCCCGCTTTGTTTCAGGCGCGTCCCGCCGGAAAAGGGGTTAATGTTATTTGTCACAAAAATAACAGAATTTGCCGCCAAATACAAGAGGGGCATGCGTGTCCCCGCGGTCATCGCGTTGCGCGTCGCGCGCGCTATAATAAGCGCGTCCTGAGGCGATTGGGACGTAGAGCCGCAACCGAACGGGAACCCCCGCAACGATGACCGCAAGCGCGTTTACTGGCAAACTGGGCGTCATTGGCGCTGGCGTGATGGGCCGCGCCCTGATCGCCGCCCTCATTGAGCAAGGCGTGATTCCGGCTGCGCAGGTGTGGGCGGCGGCCAAATCCGAAAAATCGTGCCAGCGCGCGCGTCAGTCGCTGGGAATCGACGCTTTTGTGAATTACCGTCAGGCTCTGGCCGATACGGCCGCTCTGCTGCTGTGCGTCAAGCCCTATCAATTGGCGGATGTCGTGGAAACGCTTAAAAAATACGGCCTGCCCGCCCATACGCTTATTATTTCCATCGTGGCGGGTAAAACCCTTGCGTCCATCGAAACCCAGCTCGTTACGCCCAATCCCGTGATTCGCGCAATGCCCAATACCCCGTGCATGGTTGGGCAGGGCATGACGGTGTTTTGTCCCGGCTCATTTGCCGAAGAGGCGCATTTAGAAACCGCCCGGCAGATTTTCGAAGCCTTCGGCGAATGCCTGCAACTGGAAGAGCATCATTTTGACGCTGCCACCGGCCTGGGCGGCAGCGGACCGGCCTATCTGTACTTAATTATGGAAGCGCTGGCCGATGGCGGCGTTCGCGTGGGTCTGCCGCGCGATGTTGCTCTGGCGATTGTGTCTCAAACCGTGCTCGGCGCCGCGACGATGGTCAAGCGCTCGGGGCGGCATCCGGCGGCCTTGCGCGATGACGTCACCACGCCCGCAGGCTGTACGATTGCCGGTCTGCTGACGCTGGAAGACGGCAAAATTCGATCGGTGCTGGCCCGCGCGGTTCAAGAAGCCGCTCGCACCGCCGCCGAACTGGGCGCGCGTCCGCATTAAAACGGCGTTGCTGCGTTATTCCGGCGCCTGGCCGTTTCTCATGGCAGGCGCCAGCACGGCGTCGCGCATCCCGTGGATGATTTTTTTGTCTGCCGGGCATGTTGTCGCCAGCACGCCCGCCAGCGTGGGCGGGGCTTCAGACCCAGCGTCCGTTTGAGCCTCTGTCTGGATGAAATAATAGGGACACAGCCGCGTGCGACCCTGATACGAGATACTCTCGCCTGTATCGAGCGCCAGACGCTGAGCCGGATGCGCCATCGGCTTGCGGAAGGCCTGCAATACGTAAGGGGTCTGGCTAAAGGCGCGCAAGGCCGTCTCCAGACGCTCGCCCCAGAGCGGGGCGGGGAGATCGTGCCCGATGCTGACGCCTCGACTGCCCCAGGCCAGCGGCGAAAAGCCGGAGGGTTTGACGACCAGCGCGCGCTCTTGCTGCGAGGCGCCTGCCAGATCAGAGAACGCCTGAATCGGCGCTCCGGCGCGCATCAGGCCCGGCAAGACGGCTTGCGGGGGCAAGGGCGCGGGATCCAGAATCCAGCTCGGCGGAATCATCGCTTGCAGGCGATGCCAGTCGCTGGCATCCAGTAACGCGCGCCAATGCGCTCGCAGGCAGGGATGATGCGCCAGCGCCAGCCAGAGCTTTTCTTCCAGATGCGGCTTGAAAGGCGGCGTACAGGCTGCCCAGCCTTTTTTGACGGCGAAGCGCAGCAGCTCGATATTCGCAATCTGGGGCAGGTCAAACAGCTCGAAGAAGCGATAAATGACCTGAATCGGCGTTTCGCGACCCGACTCGTCGCTGTAAGCCAGATGGTCGCCCACAATGCGCAATTGCTGCGGATGCACGACCGCAATTCGCCAGCCGTCTTCCTGCATCCGCGCCGCCAGCCAGGTCATTTCGCGGCGGTAATCGCCGGCTTCGTCGGAAAGGACAATGGCAATCGACGGGCCTGACGTGTCAGGGGCGACGCTCTGTAACAGTCGTCCGAATGCCTGCGGCAAGCCGCCCTCAGGGGCTTCAATGACCGCAAAGCCGCTCTGGCGATAAGCGGCGTTCAGGGCGGCGGTAAAGCCCAGCCCGCCGGGGACTGAATCTATCTCGGTGAGCGCAAAGCCATCGTCGGTCAGCAGCAGATCAGGACGCAAAACCAGAGGTTCCGCGCGCCGAAAGCGTTTCATCTGGCCATAGGTCAGCAGTTCAGGGGGTTTTCCCTGATCCAGGACGGCGCTGATCCAGCGCGGGATGCGGTTACGCTCGGCGAGGCTGTCGCGATAGAGCTGATCGCAGGCGCGCTGAAAACGTTGTAACGTGGCGCCCAGCGTCTCGAGTTCCCCCGTCTGGGCCGGGCTGAGGGCGAACGGCTGCGGCGATAAGCGCCAGCCGATACCCTCGGCGTCGCCATAAAGCGCGTCTGTCGGTAGAAACGACGGGTCGAGCCGGGCGGGCGGCGAGGCCTCATGCAGGGCGGGGCGTGCGGGAAAAATCGGCGAATGCGTCCATCATTACGGCTAATTCAGGCATTCCCATTATATAATAGGGGAATCGTCCGTGACGACGCCCTTGCGCGATGCCGTCAACGGGATAAAACGTCTGGTTTTCTGGAGTCTGCAGCGTGTTTAGTCTGTTCAAGAAGTCTTCTTCCCAAGGCGGGACGGCCTCACAGGCCGACGAAAAAGGCGCTTCGGCCCTGGTTCCGCGCGAAGGCGTCAGCCGCTTTACTGGCGAATCGCTGGTGAGCGCGCCTGTCGATTTCGGCTTGAAAGGCGACGGCTGGCGTTTCGAGCAGCCTGCCCCTGCGCCCATGGCCCATGCCACGACCCCGCTGGCCGATACCGAGTCGCTGCCCCTGTTTTCATCCCCGGCTCCCGATTCCGGCTCCGCTGTCGAGAGGCCTTTGCCTGATTTTGACGCGCCTGACGATTTTGCAGGATTATCCGATCCGGCGCGCGACGATGCCTCCCCGGCGTCGGCCTCGTCGTGGGAAGACCCGTTCTTCCCGGACGATTTCGGTCTGCCGATGGGGAATTCGCCAGAGCCGACGGTAGACCCGGCGCTTTCTCCTGAGACTTCTTTTGAGGCTTCTCCCGGCGTTTCTTCTGATCGTGCTTTCGAGACGTCGCTGGGGGCGGCTTCTGAGACGTTTTCTCCTGAGACGTCTTCTTCTGAGATGTCTTCTGTGGAAGGATTTTCGGAGGGCTTCTCTGCGCAGACGCCTGCGCTCGCCTTCGAGGCAGAGGATCCCCACGCGTCACAGACGGCGGCGTATCGCTTTGGTGATGAGACGCCGTTTGCGCCTTCTCTGGAAGGCTCTGCAGAGACTGCTGCGCCTGCCGCAGAGTCTGCCGAAGACTTCGGTTCTGGCTTTGGGGCTGATTCTGGCGTGACTGCGGCTTCTGGCTTTGAGCCCGCTGGCTTCGAGATCGAAACCCCTGCGCCGGATGCCGGGTATGGTTACGGCGATGACGCGGCGTTAACGCCGTCTTCGGAGTCGCTTGAAGGTTTTGACTCTGGCTTTGGGGCTGATTCTGGCGTGACTGCGGCTTCTGGCTTTGAACCTGCTGGCTTCGAGATCGAAACCCCCGCGCCGGATGTCGGGTATGGTTACGGCGATGACGCGGCGTTAACGCCGTCTTCGGAGTCGCTTGAAGGCTTCGACTCTGGCTTTGGGGCTGATTCTGGCGTGACTGCGGCTTCTGGCTTTGAGCCTGCTGGCTTCGAGATCGAAACCCCCGCGCCGGATGCCGGGTATGGTTACGGCGATGACGCGGCGTTAACGCCGTCTTCGGAGTCGCTTGAAGGTTTTGACTCTGGCTTTGGGGCTGATTCTGGCGTGACTGCGGCTTCTGGCTTTGAACCTGCTGGCTTCGAGATCGAAACCCCCGCGCCGGATGTCGGGTATGGTTACGGCGATGACGCGGCGTTAACGCCGTCTTCGGAGTCGCTTGAAGGCTTCGACTCTGGCTTTGGGGCTGATTCTGGCGTGACTGCGGCTTCTGGCTTTGAGCCTGCTGGCTTCGAGATCGAAACCCCCGCGCCGGATGCCGGGTATGGTTACGGCGATGACGCGGCGTTAACGCCGTCTTCGGAGTCGCTTGAAGACTTCGGCTCTGGTTTTGAAATTCAGACACCGAATCCCCAGTCGCCGTATGGTATCGGCGAGCCGTTGTCGTTTGACGCGGCGCCGCTGGGGGACGCTGGCGCGAGCGCGCTGGCAGACTTTGAAATTAACCCGTCGTCTGCGCAGACCGAGGATGCGGACGACACCCCCACTTTGAACTTGAGCGGGTTCGACGCCGACTTTGCGCCGTCCGCCGGGCCGTCGGCTGAGACGGATGACGCGACAGCGACGCTCGATGAGATGTTCGGCTCCTCGAAAAACGCCTTCGATTCGCTGGGCGCGGAAACTGGCATGACCCCGGAGGCGGGCGCGTATGCCGTCTGGCCGGAGTCGGATCCTGAGCCGGTGATTGATCTCTCAGGCGCCCTGACCTCTGATCTGGCCTTTGCCCCGGCGGATGCCATCGCCGATCTGCGCGCCGATCAGACGCTGGAGGAACTGGCGCCCATTCCGTCGGATTTCCCGGAATCGTTCTCGCATCCGCAAGCCTACGATATCCTGTCGCCGGAGTCGGTGGCTGCGTTTTATCCCGATGGCGCCGCGCCAATGGAGTCGTACTACGGCGATGAGCGCTTGACGACCGAATCGCTCCTCTCTGAAATGGACACCCTCATCTACCCCAGCGAAAATGCCCTGGGCGCGGATGATTTTGCCGCCATCCTGCCCTATCAGGACCCCTTTACGGCTGAACTGCCCGAGACGATGATTCCGGCGGATCCGTCGCCGTCCGCTTTCTCCGGCTCCGCTCTGCCCATGGACGATGCGGACGAAGTGGCGCGCGCCAATGCGCGGCTGGAAGAAAGCATGGCGGACTTTAGCCCGGCTGAGCCGATCGCGGATGACGCCACCGCCTTTGCCGCCGGCCCCTCGCTCAGCGATGAGCCGGCGCCTGCTGCTGGCGGTAGCGAAGACTTTCGCGTGCTGGAAACGTGCGCCATTGACCCGGCCTGTCGCCTGTTTGTGGTGGAAATGGACCGTATCTTTGCGCTGATGGGCGAATGCGGGCCCGAAGACGCCCCGTCGGTCGAGGTGCTGAAGGTGTTTCGCGAGTATCCCTTTGCTCAGGGGCCGACGTTTACCGTCTCAGAAGACGGTCCGCAGCGCTATGCGGTTCAGGTGGGCGCGTGGCGCGGAATTGTCGCGCGGGAAGGCGACACGCAGTTGTCGCTGGCGCAAGACGGCGGTTTCCAAGACGGCAGTCTTCAAAATGGCGGCGTGTCTGGGTGATGCGCTTTTCTCGGCCGCCAGCGACGCGATCGGCCCCGCTGAACCTGCCGGATTCGCTGGCGCAACGGGTTCAGACGCTGCGCGCACGCGTGGACCTGACCCAAAATCAGTTGGCTCAGCGCGCCGCCGTGCCGATTCAGACTATTGAAGAGCTGGAATCCGGGCTGCTGTTGTTTCTGGCCACGCCGATTCGTCAGCGGCTGGCGCGCGTCTTGCGCATCTCCCCTCAGATTCTGCTTGAGGCCGAGCGTCCGCCGCGCGTAGACGTCAATCGCCCGCTTGACGCTGAGGCCGAAGCCGATTTACTGTCGGCCATGGCGGAGCGGCCTACCCGGACGTATTTTTGCCCGCATTGCGGCGCGCGGCTTCAAGTCCAGACCTTCGAGCGCCGCGATCTTGAGGATCGCCCGCTGATTGCCGTGCGCGCCGCGTGTACAGCCTGCCTGTTCTCGCTGCGCCGCGATTAGGCAGGCGCAGGGGGACGCCTTACCGCGCTTATCTTATGAGAAAACCGGCGTCAGGCGCGCCGGTTTTCTCGGGAATCCGCTGACAATCTAGACAGACGCCGGGGCGGGCGCGCCGACGTCATCCAGAACAGCGATGCCGGGTAACAACTGGCCTTCAAGAAACTCCAGACTCGCCCCGCCGCCGGTGCTGACGTGGGTGAAGCGATGCGGGTCCATGCCGAATTGCTCGATGGCGGCCACGGTGTCGCCGCCGCCCAGGACGCTGCGGCAGCCATTTTGGGCGGTGGCCTGAGCGACCGCTTCTGCGATGGCTCGGGTGCCAGCGGCAAACGGGGCCATTTCAAACACGCCCAGCGGGCCATTCCATAAAACGGTCTTAGCGGTTTTCACCACGTTGGCGATTTCGACAATCGCATCAGGTCCAATGTCCAACCCCATCCAGCCATCGGGAATGGCGTCGACGGAAACGACTTGCGTCTGCGCATTTTCGGCAAAAGCGTCGGCGATGACCACCTGGCGCGGCAATACGAGCTGCACGCCTTTCTCCTGGGCGTAAGCGGCCAGCTCGCGCGCGGTGTCCAGATACTCGTCCTCCACCAGCGACGACCCTACGGAGAGGCCTTGCGCCTTCAGGAAGGTAAACATCATGGCGCCGCCGACGACCAGATGGTCCACGACGTTCATCAGGTTCTTGAGCACGGTAATTTTGCTGGAAACCTTGCTGCCGCCAATAATCGCCGCGTACGGCCGCGCCGGATTCTGAACGACGGACGACAGCGCGTTGATTTCCTTTTCCATCAACAGCCCTGCCACGCGCATCGACAGCAGACGCCCGACCCCTTCGGTCGAGGCATGGGCCCGGTGCGCCGCGCCAAAGGCGTCATTGACGAAGATATCGCCCATCGAGGCCAGGGCCTGGGCCAGCGCCGGGTCATTCTTGGTTTCGCCGGGCTCGAAGCGGACGTTTTCCAGTAGCAGAATTTCACCGGGGGCCAGCGCTTCGGCCTGCTTCTGAACGTCTGGCGACACGACGTCCCGCGCCAGCGTGATGCGGGTCTGGGGCATCAGCTCTTGAAGCCGGGCCGCGACGGGCGTCAGACGAAAGGCGTCTTCCGGCGCGCCCTTGGGGCGGCCCAGATGGCTCATCAGGATAATGCGCGCGCCTTTTTCGCACAGCGTCTGGAGCGTCGGCAGGGCTTCGCGGATGCGCGTGTCATCCGTAATGCGGCCTTCCCCATCCAGCGGGACGTTGAAATCTACCCGAACCAACGCGCGTTTGCCGCGCCAGTCCTGAATATCGCGAATCGTCTTTTTCATGATCAAGCCCTCTCAAACGGTACGCTATGCCAGCGCTATTCTATCCAAAACGCGCCCTGCAAAACAGCGATTGTCAGCGCTTGCGGCGTCCGAGGGCTTCGCGGGCTTTCAGTCCCAGCAGGATGCTGCTGCCCAGAGGCGATCGTGGGTTGGCGATCCAGAGCTGGCGCTGGGCTTCGCGGAGCGTGGCAAGCTGATTCTTATAAAAGTAATCGCCCGAGCCCATGTGAAATGTCTGGAATCCCTCATCCGCGCTGGCGGCCAAATAATAATACAGCGCGACGATACCCGGAAAATACTCCGGGAACAGACCGGTATTGATCACCAGCGGCCAGTACAGATGGTGGCCGCAGTCGATAGCCATGCTCAGATTCGCGGTTTCGCCCGCCATTTTGAGGCCCCACAGGCGTAATTGTCCACGCTGGCGCAATGCAAGCGCCCATTGTCGCAGGAACGCCTGTTCATGCGGGTTGCTGAGGTAAGAATTGCCGGTTTTGGCTGTCCAGTAACGCTGGTGGTGGCAGATAAACTGCTCGAAAAAGGCGTCAAAATCCCGCTGCGGGTCAAACATCACCAGCTCAGGCGCAAGCGTCTCGGCCTTCTTGACCTTGCTCTTGAGGTTGTAACGCGCTTTGGCATTCAACTGCCGCAGATAATGCTCAAAGCCGCCGGAGAGATCGACGTTGTACAGGGTTTTTCCGGGCGTCTCGATCCAGTCGAAACCGTCGGCGCGCAGTCGGGCCAGCGCTTTAGCGTTTCGGTGCGCGGGCGTCCATTTCAACCGCGCGACGTCCCAGGGCATATCGGCCTTGAGCGCCAGAAAATCATCCAGGTGGGCGTCAGAAAGCGTCTGCGACCAATCGCTGGCGCTGTTCCAGCCCGCAGGGCGCAATTCCCGCAAACGAATCAGGCCTTTGGCGAGGCGGTTCTCTACCAGCGCCCAATCGCCTCGTCTGGCCAGCACCGGAAACCGCGACGCGAGCGATTCCCACCAGGGGCCGGAGAAAGACGCGACGTCAAACGGGTACAGTGCGCACGATGGCGCCAGAAATGACCGCGCTCGTTGGGAGGCAAGCGAAACATTGACCAACGCAAAAGATCCTTAAAGGGGTAAACGCACATGCTGGATCGAAGACAAGCTTCACGCATTGTCCTTTAAAACCTCGCCCTGCCCAAGTGTTGCTTTATTATATGTTACATTTGTAATTTTTAAAATGGCCATCGCCCTGAATAAGACGACAGGCCCCTTTTGCAAGGAGCCTGCCGTCTGTGGATCTGAAGTACGGAAGTGAGAAGCCGATTACGCGGCGAAGAATCCGGTGTTGAAGTTGCCGCTGGAGTAGTAAGGGTTGGCGTAATCGACGATCATGCCCGGGTTGATGGGGTTCATCACCATCGCGTAGCCCTGACCCGACGCTTGCGCGCCGAGATAGCCCGCGTTGGCGGTTCCGCCATACGGCCCGATAGAGGTAATGTAGGTGCCCAACGGACTGACCAGCTTGCCGCCGCCGCCCTGGCCATAACCGCCGCCCATCGGCGCGCCGTAGCCGCCGGGTTGCGGGGCATAGCCGCCGGGTTGAGGCGCATAACCGGTCGATTGAGGCGCATAGCCGCCCGACACGCCGCCACCAGCGAGGAAGTTCATGAGATCAGGCGCGCCGGCCGCGTAACCATAGTTCGCGTTTGGAGGCGCCGCGTAACCGCCTGAAGGCGGGCCATACGAGCCGCTCGGCGCCATCGGGCCGGGGGGCGCAAAGCCGCCATAGCTGCTATTGGAGCCGATTAACTGCTGACCAACGCTCATCGGGCCGGTCATGCTGGTATTGCTGAAGTTAGCGCCCGCCATGCCGCTCATCGGGCTAAACGGGTTGGGATTGGGGCCGAATGAGCCGAAGGCGGCTCCGTTGAAGCTATCATAAGGCGTAACTTGCAGAGGATTGACAGAGCGTAGATCGTAGTTGGGTTGTAATGGATTGTAAGGGCCGTAGGGAGCGGCGAACGGAGAAGCCAATCCCAGACGATTGACCGTGTTGGCCGCCGTAGTCGCCATTGGGCCCTGTACATAGCTGCCGACGCCCATCGGGCCGACGGACACGTTGCCAGGACCGTACATGGACGCGGATCCAAGCCCAAACGGCGTATAGGAGGTGGCGCTGGAACTACCATACATAGACATGTCGCTTGCTTCTCCTTTGTCTCCGTTGGTGGGTAGATTCAAGGGTGTTGAGAATACTGGGGAATGTGCCGGGGAATGTGAAGAAATCCGAAAATACTCAATAGGAAAGGGGATTCTAAAGAAAATCTAACTTGTATAAGAAAATAAAAACATAATTAAGAGAGAAATTGTCTCCGATCGCCTTGAAGTATCCAAAACGTTACATCTGGCGCGGAGAAGGCAAGGCGTTCCAGATGGGACGCCCCGCGACCCAGACGGCATCTGCCTGAGTGGTCGGATGCAGCCAGAGGGCCGACGCCGACCCGCCTGCCTGCGCTTGGGCGCGCCAGAGGGTGAGGTCGGCCCATGCGCCGGGCTGAATCACGCCTAAAACGTCACCCCAGCCCAGAACGCGCGCGCTGTGAGACGTCACGCGCGCCAGCGTCTCTTCAGCGTCCCATCCGTGGAGGGTTTGAGCGACGCGGGCTTCGGCGCGAATATCCAGATCCGGCGCGCTCAGCAGGCTGTCAGAGCCAAGCCCCGTGGCGATGCCGCTGTCTTGCCAAGCGGGCCACGAAATCGTGCGGTCGCTCAGCGCCAGATTA
Source organism: Vampirovibrionales bacterium (assembly GCA_016712355.1). NCBI lineage: Bacteria > Bacillati > Candidatus Melainabacteria > Vampirovibriophyceae > Vampirovibrionales > Vampirovibrionales bacterium. Next base: position 1,236,350 of record JADJRF010000005.1, read on the forward strand.
CTGCGCGGACAATGCGCCAGCGTGGCCCCATGGCGCGCCATGGCTTGGCGATCGGCAGCGGTCGCGAAAACGCCGTGGGCCACGACCGTGGCCTCATCGAGCAAGCCATGCGCGTCGAGATACCCGATCGGCGAGCGCGGGCGCGCGCCCGGCGGCGGCTCGGGCGAAAATTCACGTCCCAGAACCGTGAGATGCAGGCACTTTAAAGGCGATGGTTCGCCGCGAATCCAGCGCCACTCATCTAACGACTCGCCGCCATGACAGTGAATTATCGCTGGGCGACACGCGCGCGCCACGGCCCGCCATGCGCGCGCAGACACGGCGTAGGGGCTGTGGGGGGAGATCCCCGTCCTGAGGCGCCCGCGCGCGCTGGCAAGCCCGTCAGACGCTTCAAATTCCCTGAAGTAGCGCTCGACAATGGCATCGACGGCCCCGGCGCCCGCCTGCGCATGAAAAAACTCCATGCAGACCACGCCGCGCATGCCGGCGTCGGCCAGAACGGCGAGGCTTTCGCCGTGCGTACTGATATCATTGACGCAACTGACGCCCGTCGCCAGCGACATCTCGGCGCCGCGTCGACAGCGCGCCGTTGCGGCCTCCAGGCGATCTCCCCCGATGGCTTCAGGGGACGGCTGGCCCTTGCGCCGGATCACGGCGAGCAGCCAGTCGGTCATCGTCTCGCCCGGCGCTCGGGGCGCGCGAGGGCCTTCGCTCAGTTCCAGATGCGTATGGAGGTTGATCAGGCCGGGCGTGATTAGCCGCAGCGCGCCAGTGGGCCCGTCCAGCGTCTGGCGCAGCGGGGCCGCCAGCGTATCGGGTAATTCTGTCAGGCGACCGACCGCAGCGAGACGATCGCCTTCTATGGCGACGAAGCCGTCGGCGAAAGGCTCGCGGCAGACCGGGAGAATCCAGTGGGCTGCAAGATAGTGCATCATCGCCTTTTATTCTAAAATAAGGGCAATGCTTCCCGCTTGACTGGAGATTTCTCCGTGGCGCCGCCCCCCTTTCTGAAACCCTCGCGCGTCGGATCCGACAAATGGATGCTCGCCCTGTTTCCGCTGATTACGCTGGCCTGCTTTGCGGCGGCGCTGGTGGCGTTGTGGGTCATTCATTTCATTCTGAGCGTGTGGCGTTAACGGTCGCTGGGGGCAATCGCCGGGCTTCAGCGGGTTTATTTGCCTGAACCGCTTCTATTCTTACATATAGATTCTGTTCTTCTATCGATCCCTTACTCGTCGCTAGTCGTTAGCGCGTATGTGAGCCCCGATTCTTGCGAGGGAGCCTCTTCGATGCCGCTTTCCCCCTTCGCCCAGACGCTTGCGCGGCCCGTTGCGTCGCCGGTTTCGCGTTGCGCCGTCGCTTCGCTGATTGAGGCGTTTTCCTCTCTTCAGGGAGAGGGGCCTTATGTCGGGCGTCGTCAGCTGTTCGTCCGCTTTGCCGGGTGTCATCTGGCCTGCGCTTACTGCGATACCACGTTGACGCCCGATGCTCGCGGGATGGCTGTCACGCCGCTGGCCGACGAGTCCCCGTCGTTCTTTGTGGAAAATCCCCTGACGCCCGAGGCTTTGCTCTCGCTTATGAGGCCGCTGCTGGACGCGGCGCCGCATCATAGCGTGAGTCTTACCGGCGGCGAGCCGCTGCTCTATGCGGATTTTCTGCGCGAGCTGGCTCCTGCGCTCAGCGCCCGAGTGCCGCTTTATCTGGAAACCAGCGGCACGCATGTTGAAGCGCTGGCCGATATCTTGCCCTGGGTGGATATCATCGCGATGGATGTCAAGCTGGCTTCCGCCACCGGCGAGCCGTCGCCTTTCGCCGCGCATGCGCGTTTTCTCGATGTTGCCCGCAGTCGGCCGCAGACGCGGACGTTCATCAAGCTGGTCGTGGGGCCGTATCCGCCAGCGGAAGAACTGGCGGCCTTGGGCGCGATCTTGCCTGCGCGCGGCGTGCCGGTGATTCTTCAGCCTGTAACGCGTCCAGACGGGTCGCTAGGGGCCAGCGCCGCGACGCTGATGCGGCTGCAACGCGAACTTTCTCAATCGCTGGACGATGTGCGAGTGATTCCGCAAACCCATAAGGTGTTGGGGATCGCTTAGCGATTGCTGTGGGCATTCCCTTGCTCGCGCTCGGCGTTGATTCTTTGCGCTGCCGTTTCACTGGCCGTCGGGGGAAGTGACCGTTCCACCTGAGGCGCGATCGACTCCACTGCAGGCGTGACGACAGGCTCGGTCGGCGTCGTGGCGACGGGTTCCGCCGGAGGGCTGACGACAGGCTCAGTTGGCGTCGTGGCGACGGGTTCCGCGGGAGGGGTGACGACAGGTTCAGTTGGCGTCGTGGCGACGGGTTCCGCCGGAGGGGTAACGACAGGCTCGGTCGGCGTCGTGGCGACGGGTTCCGCCGGAGGGCTGGCGACAGGCTCAGTTGGGGCCGTGGCGACGGGTTCCGCCGGGGTGGAGACGACAGGCTCATCCGGGGTCGTGGCGACGGGTTCCGCCGGAGGGGTAACGACAGGCTCGGTCGGCGTCGTGGCGACGGGTTCCGCGGGCGGGGTGACGATAGGCTCGGTCGGCGTCGTGGCGACGGGTTCCGTGGGAGGGGTGACGATAGGCTCATCCGGGGTCGTGGCGACGGGTTCCGCGGGAGGGCTGACGACAGGCTCAGTTGGCGTCGTGGCGACGGGTTCCGCGGGCGGGGTGACGACAGGCTCAGTTGGCGTCGTGGCGACGGGTTCCACGGGCGGGGTGACGACAGGCTCGGTCGGCGTCGTGGCGACGGGTTCCACGGGTGGGGTGACGACAGGCTCGGTCGGCGTCGTGGCGACGGGTTCCGTGGGAGGGGTGACGATAGGCTCATCCGGGGTCGTGGCGACGGGTTCCGCCGGAGGGCTGACGACAGGCTCAGTTGGGGTCGTGGCGACGGGTTCCGCCGGAGGGGTAACGACAGGCTCGGTCGGGGTCGTGGCGACGGGTTCCGCCGGAGGGGTAACGACAGGCTCATCCGGGGTCGTGGCGACGGGTTCCGCCGGGGTGGAGACGCCAGGCTCAGTTGGGGCCGTGGCGACGGGTTCCGTCGGAGGGGTGACGACAGGTTCAGTTGGCGTCGTGGCGACGGGGTCCACGGGCGGGGTGACGACAGGCTCGGTCGGCGTCGTGGCGACGGGTTCCGCGGGCGGGGTGACGACAGGCTCGGTCGGCGTCGTGGCGACGGGGTCCGTTTTGGGTTCCGTCTCGGGCGTGGTGGCGACGGGGTCCGTTTTGGGTTCCGTCTTAGGCGTGGTGGCGACGGGATCCGTTTTGGGTTCCGTCTCGGGCGTGGTGGCGACGGGGTCCGTTTTGGGTTCCGTCTTAGGCGTGGTGGCGACGGGGTCCGTTTTGGGTTCCGTCTTAGGCGTGGTGGCGACGGGATCCGTTTTGGGTTCCGTCTCGGGCGTGGTGGCGACGGGGTCCGTTTTGGGTTCCGTCTTTGGCGTGGTGGCGACGGGGTCCGTTTTGGGTTCCGTCTTAGGCGTGGTGGCGACGGGATCCGTTTTGGGTTCCGTCTCGGGCGTGGTGGCGACGGGGTCCGTTTTGGGTTCCGTCTTTGGCGTGGTGGCGACGGGGTCCGTTTTGGGTTCCGTTTTAGGCGTGGTGGCCGCTGCACTGCTGCTGGTGGTCTTGGCTTGCGAGCCGAACTTACTCATGAAAACAGCGACCAGCACCCGCAGAAACGTATCCCACGGATTTGCGTTTTGAGACGGTGCGCTTTGCGCGGTGGTCGACGTCCCCGCAGGCTTCGGCGCTGGGGCCGTGGAGAACGCGGCTTCAAAGGGATCGAATCCAGATGACGGCGCCGGAGCGCCATACCCGCCGGAATTCGGCGCAACCTGCTGTTGCGGATAGCCTTGGGGGCCCATGTATTGCTGGGGCATGGCCTGCTGTTGCGGGTAGCCTTGAGGGCCCATGTATTGTTGGGGCATGGCCTGCTGTTGCGGGTAGCCTTGAGGGCCCATGTATTGCTGAGGCATGGCCTGTTGCTGCGGATAGCCTTGGGGGCCCATATATTGCTGAGGCATGGCCTGCTGCTGCGGATAGCCTTGGGGGCCCATGTATTGCTGAGGCATGGCCTGTTGTTGCGGGTAACCTTGTGGGGGCCTGTATTGCTGGGGCATGGCCTGTTGCTGCGGATAGCCTTGTGGGGCCATGTATTGCTGGGGCATAGCCTGCTGCTGCGGGTAACCTTGTGGGGCCATGTATTGCTGGGGCATGGCCTGCTGCTGCGGATAGCCTTGTGGGGGCCTGTATTGCTGGGGCATGGCCTGCTGCTGCGGATAGCTTTGTGGGGCCATGTATTGCTGGGGCATGGCCTGCTGCTGCGGATAGCCTTGTGGGGCCATGTATTGCTGGGGCATGGCCTGCTGCTGCGGATAGCCTTGTGGGGCCATGTATTGTTGTGGCATGGCCTGCTGTTGCGGGTAGCCAGGATAAGGGCTGCCATAAGAATTGGCAAGAGAGCTGCTCATGATGCGTGCGCCTTTCAGCTATCGGGAGACAATGAGGACGGGCTGCGATTCAAAGACTATTCGGGGGATTGGGGCGATTATTTGGAGGCCGTGGCGGTCGGCTTGGAGCTGCCGAGCATCTGATCCATGATGGAGCTCAGCATCGATTTCAGCTGCGCTTCGCTCATCCCGCCGAAGAGGGCTGCCAGATCGCCGCCATTGGCGGAAGGTGCGGGGGAAGACGCAGGCGGTTTCGGTTGCTGCGGGGGATAAGACGGCTGCTGAGGGGGGTAATATGCAGGCGGTTGTTGCGGATAATACGCCTGCTGAGGTGGATAGGCTTGCTGCTGAGGCGGATAATACGCGGGTGGTTGTTGTTGCGGGTAATACGCCTGCTGCGGGGGATAAGACGGCTGCTGAGGCGGATAATATGCGGGCGGTTGTTGCGGATAATACGCCTGCGGGGGATAGGCCGGCTGCTGAGGCGGATAATACGCGGGCGGCTGTTGCTGCGGATAGTACGCCTGCGGGGGATAGGCCGGCTGCTGAGGCGGGTAATAGGCTGGGGGTTGATAGACAGGCGGCGGCGGCGGGGGTGGAGGCGGCGTTGCCAGTTTCCATTGGGTGTTGGCGATATTACCCAGCTGGCTGGCGTCGCCGTTCATGTAGCCGATGGCGCTATTGAGCATCGCCATGCCGCCACTGCCGACGTTGACCATCTGGCCCGTTTGCTGCTCAAGGGCAATGCCCTGCAGAGAAGATTGCGCCATGGCGGAAGCCATGGGCGACATTGAATATCCGCTTTGAAAGAGATCGCCGTATTTCTGATCCAGAGCGGCAATCTGGGCATTGGCGGACTGACGGCTCTGATACATGTTGGCGTTATAGCTAGCGTAAGCGGGAGTGTTCATCAACGCCTGGGCTGGATTTGAGCCTTGTTGCGGATAACCGCCGTAGCCAATACTCATAAGGCAGACAATCCTCTCTCACAGAACCAAACGGGGATGCTATCATCAGGAAAAACAGTAGATATCTTTAAAAATAAAAACAAATTATTAATGTGAATTGCGTCTTTCTCAATAAAAATTTAATAATCCGTAGGGCAGGCGGCTGAGGGCTTCTGCCATGTCAAACGCGCCCCCCTGTCCTGTCAGAGAGGCGCGTCATTGCTCACATAAATCTCGGAGATTAGCTGCTTTTCTTGGCGGCCATCTGTTGCACCATTACCAGCAGCATCTGAAACATCTGCATAATGTCCACGCCGCCGTTGGCAGGCATTCCGCCGCCTTGCGGGGGAGGATAACCGCCGGCCTGATACCCATAGCCACCGCCGCCGAATTGCTGTTGCGGGGGATATGCGCCCATGCCGCCGCCGGAGAAGTTCCAGGGCGTGTTAAGAATATTGCCCAATTGGCTGCTGTCGCCATTCATATAGCCGATGGCGCTGTTGAGCATCGCCATGCCGCCGCCGCCCATGTTTACCATCTGGCCGGTCTGCTGTTCGGCCATGATGCCGCGCATCGCAGACTGGTTCATGGCTGCTGCCATGGGCGACATTGAATAGCCCATCTGGAACAGATCGCCATACTTCTGGTCGAATGCGGCGAGTTGCGCGCTGGCATTCTGACGCGTCTGCCAATTGCTCTGCGTGAGGCCGAAATACGCAGGATTGCTCATCAACTGCTGCATCGGCGTATATCCGTTAGAAGCCATTTTCTGGAGCCTCTCTCTTCTGCACTTCTCTCATGGGAGTGGGGTCATGGTCTATAAATTAATAAAAACATTCTATTGCGCCGGATTGTCCTTCTTAATAATTTGTTCAGATTTCGGCGTCGGGCGCGCTGAAACAAGCGGCCTATGCAGCGCTGGAGATGCAGGGCGACTTAAATGCGTCCGCTCGTGGGCGTTGATTAGAAAATAGTCGCTAGAAAATCAGCAGCGTCTCGCGGATTACTTTCGCGGCGACGACTGATGAGACGCCTGTTGGATCGAGCGTCGGGGCCAGTTCAACGGCGTCAGCGCCCACCACGCGAAGCGACTGGAAACGCTCTAGCCAGTCGATGAGGGTTTGAAAGCTCATACCGCCGGGCTCTGGCGTGCCCGTGCCAGGAAACGCGCCGGGATCCAGCACGTCAAGATCCACGGTGAGAAAGACAGGGCGATTCTGAAGACGCTGCAAGGCGCTGGGCAGCTCATCGGCAGCGGTGACCAGCGTCTGATGCTCGCGCATCCAGTTGAATTCCTCGCGAGGGCCGGAGCGGATGCCTACCTGGATCAGCCGTTGGGGGCCGATGCGATCGGCGATGCGACGCATGACGCTGGCATGCGAGAGCGTCTCGCCGAGATAGTCGTCTCTAAGGTCAGCGTGCGCGTCAAAATGGAGTACCGCCAGATCCTCAAAGCGCTCCAGATAAGCTTCAATGACCGGCAATGTCACCAGATGCTCGCCGCCGACGCCCATCCAGCGCTTACCTGCCGCTAATGTCTGAGTGGCCGCCTGTCGAATGCGATCCAGCGCCACAGACTTGCCACCGAAGGGCAATTCCAGATCGCCCGCATCGAAGAACGCCACATCGCCCAGATCGCGATCCAGACGCGGCGAATAGGTTTCCAGCCCGTAAGACGCCTCGCGAATGGCCGCAGGGCCAAAGCGCGCGCCGGGGCGGTAGCTGCAGGTACCGTCGTACGGCAGGCCGACCATCACCCAGTCGGCGTCTTCAAAGCGCTCACAGGAGCCCATCCAGGCGCGTCCCAGAAACGGACCGCTTATAAAGCCGTGCGCGTTGCTGTTCATGTCAGGCCCGGCGCCCACGGCGTCGGCTCGCCTGCCATGCGCTGGCGCGCAAACGTCGGCAGAGCAAAGGCGGCGGGCAGCAACTCGCCGTTGAGATAGCGCAAAGCGGGCTCCAGTGACGTCAGACGCGCGGCAATCGCCGGATCTGATGAGATGGCGGCTGTCAGACGCTCGCGCGGTGTCGGGGCGTTTTCATCCCCGCTACAGATGGCCCATGTCCACATTGCGCCGGGATACGTGGGAATCACCGCCCAGTAGGGCGAAACCTGCGCAAAGGTCCGGCGCAGCAAATCGTAAATCAGCCCCTGTTCGCGTGCGTGAGCGACGGGCGATTCGGTCTGGTTGGCCATCACCCCGCCGGGCGTCAGGCATTGGCGCGCGTTGCGGTAGAAAGACTCCGTAAACAGGCCTTCGCCGGGCCCCATTGGGTCGGTAGAATCAATCAGAATCACGTCAAAGCGATTGCCCCCGGCCTGAGCGCAGTCGGCCATATAAGCAATGCCATCGCGAATCTCGATGCGTACGCGCGGATCGCCCAGTTGCCCGGCGATGCTGGGCAAAAACTCGCGGCAGGCGTCCACGACGGCGCCATCAATCTCGCACAGCACGACTTCTTCAACGCCCGGATGCCGCAACACTTCGCGCGCGGAACCGCCGTCGCCCCCGCCGATAATCAGCACGCGGCGCGGCACCGGGCAGCAGAGCATCGCCGGATGCGCGATCATCTCGTGATAGACGAACTCGTCGCGCTCGCTGGTCATTACCAGGCCGTCCAGCAGCAACATACGGCCAAAGTAGGCCGTTTCGATAATGTCGATGGTCTGAAACGGCGATACGGCATGATACAGCAGCCGTCCGGCCTTCAGGCCCAGACGGACCGATTCGGCGTAGGTTTCGCTGACCCAGAGTTGTAACGGCGTGTCCACGGCGTCAGGCCCGGCGTGCGCCGGCGTGCTCCAGCAGCGGGGCCGCCTCGCGCTCGCGTGTCGGCGCTAAGGCCTCCGTCGCCGCCGCCGGAGGGGCGACCAAACACGCCCGCTCTTCCACTGTGCGTGGAAAAAGCCGGCCGCGACTGGCATGATGCGCTTCAAAGTCGCGCACGCCAAAGGCTTCGAGAACCAGCGCCTGCGTTTTGTCCACGTCGAACGGCTTGCAGCTGAAAATATCGAAGAAGAAGTAGTCTTTCTCGGTAAACGAGTGGAAGGTGATATGCGATTCGGCAATGACAACCAGACCGGTGATGCCCTTGTCTTCAGGAATCAGGCCTTCGTATGGAAACACGTAGGGCTGGATGATCCGCGTCATGCCGATGCGCTCGGGCAGGCGGTACAGAAAGTCAAAGACGAATTGCAGGCTGCCAATGCGCTCAGGGTCGCACTGACGGCAATCGAGCATCAGGTGAGGGCCAAAGCCCGAATACATCGTCGTCATGTCAGGCCCTCCACCGTTTGCGGGGAGGTGAACGACTGGGCGCGCACTTCAAATGGCGCTTTCAGCACCTGATGGGTATCGCTGTTCATGAGGCCGCGCGCCAGCTCGGAGTAAAACGCTGAGCCCGCATGCAGATGCTCGCGCAGGTAGTCGTAAGCGACCATCGGATCGCACGAATCCCCGCAGGTAAAGAGATCGACCGCCGCGTAGCCGTATTCAGGCCACGTATGAATCGCCAGGTGCGATTCCGCGATAATCACCACGCCGCTTACGCCGTACGGGCTAAAATGATGGAAATTCTGCTGGACGATCGTCGCGCCACACTTAACGGCGGCTTCGCACATCGTCTGCTCAATCAGCGCCACGTTATTGAGGACATTCGGGTCGCAATCGTAGAATTCCGCCAGCAGGTGTTGGCCCAGGTTAAAGATGGAGGCGGTCTGGCTCGCCGGATGAGGCGTCGGGGTGAAAACGGCTTGTTTCAACTCGGTCGGCTCTCCTGTCAGTTCGGGTTAGGGACGCTAAGGATCCTCTATACCAAGGGTATAGAAGCGGGAGGTTTGAACGGTGAGCGATTTCATCATGAATGAATAAAACACGGAACCCTCTAAAATGAAGCGTTATTGACTCACAAAGATCAAGCGGGATCAAACCCGGAATTATTCGCGACTCGTCTGCTTTTGATTATAGCCGACCCCGGCAAGAATCTCTCAAGGTCAGCTGACTCAAAGGGTTGAATCACGCAAAGCGACTCGACAATTTACGATGAGACTTTAATTCTGCGCACGTTCAGGCAGAGTCAAGAAAATTCGGGTTCGCTACAATGCCCGTCAATACGCGGCAATGCGTTCAGCGGAAATTTTTTGAGGGGACTCTGGCCCTTAACGGACTTGGCAAGGTTGAAAACGCTTATTTTTCGGCCCCTTCAGCGATAGGCAATTCTGAATCGCTCAGACCCCTGCTCCTTCAGCGATCCCCTAGGCGTCGCGGGCCGATATAAAAACGATTTGCGCAAGCAGGTTTCTGTAATAAATCTTCATATTGTGTCGAATCGTATCCTCTGTTGAGCGGATCGCCGTGTTTTGGGATTTGGCCATCGGTTGCGACGGCCTGTTTTGATAAGCGCTTGATAGGCGGTGCGCGCTTCTGGCGGTCAATAGGAAATTCTTCCTGCCAGATTTGAGAAAGTCTTCTTATGAACAGCCCGGCCGTAAGCGCTTTAATACCATCATCAGCCCGCACAAACCGCTTGCCCAGACTTGAGGAGACGCCGCCATGTCCACGATGTCCTACCCCACTAGCGCTTACCGCTATCCGCAGTCTTATGGTTATGCCAACAGCCCGTTTCAAGCGTTTCGGGATTCTTCCTCTCGTCCGCTCACGATGGCTTCAGACGTTTACGCGCCGAGCCGCGCTCGCACGGCTTCCACGTCGATTCTTGCGCCTAAAGCGCCCGAGCGCCGCTCTTTGATTGGCGCCTTCTGGCGTCACGCCAAGCTGATGATTGGCGGCTTTATCGCCAGCAAGCTGTTTAACAAAGTGACGGGCCTGCTGCCCGAATTCACGTTCCGTCAATTCGCCAAGCTGTACATCGGCGGCGCGCTGGGCGTTGCAGGCGTGCAGTACGCCGCCGCCAAGGTATCCGGCTCTAACGCGAGCCAACAGGCATAAGGGGGAAAGCAGAAGAGGGATAATGCGCCGAGGCGCGCTCATTTCCAGGCCTCATCGCCTGCCGCGACTGCGCGGCGGGCTTTTTTTGCGTCGATGATGGGATGAAAACAGGCGCGCCGGGAGTTTTCCTCTTTAGACGCCGCCCGCGCAGCAGGCTTGGGCCGCGCGCTGGATTTCTTCCGGGCTCAAGTTGCGCTGCTGGGTCGCAAACGCCCACTGATGCCCATACGGGTCTTTGACCTGTCCGTAACGATCGCCCCAGAAGGCGTCTTGAATGGGCATCATGACTTCACAACCTGCCGCGACGGCGGTTTGATACCACGCGTCGGCGTCATCCACCGACAGGTGAAGGGTGATGGGGCTGCCGCCCAGCTTTCGCGGGGAAGAGCAGTTTTCGCCCATCGCATCGCACAGAAAGAGGTGCGACTCGCCGATCTGGAGTTGCGCGTGCATGATGCCGCGCCCGTCGGGCGTGGTCAGGACGTACATTTCCTGGGCGCGGAGGGCGCGTTTGTAGAAATCGATGGCCTCGCGGGCGTTGTCGACCACCAGATGCGGGGTGAGGCTATTTTGAGCCGGCGGCGCTGGATGCGTCATAACAGGGACTCCTTCTTTTACTGTGTAAGACTTCTTTTCTCTGTTAGATTTCTCTGCTCTGTCAGATTTTTTCTATGAGCTTTCTCAAACTTGGAGTGTTAGCGTAACGAATTTTTCAGTTGCCGTCAAATGCGCCAGCGCGGATTTTTCTCTGCCGGGAACGCCTTGGCAGAGGCTTCGCGTGACCAGACAACGCCTTTAAAAGTTAAGTCTTGCGCCTGGGTGTTGCTCGTCTCAAATAATGCGATCGCGCAGCGCTTTGAGCGCGGCGCTGGTACGATCGTCCACATCGAGCTTCTGGTAAAGGTTCTTGAGATGGGTTTTGACCGTATTAGGGCTGACGACAAGCGTTTCCGCGATATCGGCGTTGTTTTTGCCCGCCGCGATCAGCCGCAGGACATCTAACTCACGCTCAGTCAGCATATCTGACGTACAGACGTCAGAATCGCCTTGACAAGGCTTGTCCCTCGAAGCGCTCAAATCGGGCGTTTCTGTCTGGGAAACGCTTTTTCGGATCAGGATGCCTGCAATCTTGGGATCGACGAAGCTTTCGCCTGCGGCGGTGCGGCGGATGACGGTGATCAGGGTTTCCGGCGAGGCGTCCTTGAGGCAATAGGCGTTAGCGCCGGCGCGGAAGGCGTCCAGAATATCCTCATCCGCCTCATGGCTGGTGAGCATAATGATTTTAACCTCGGGGCGCTGGCGTCGGATGGTCTCTGTGGCGCGAATCCCGTCAAGAATGGGCATGCCGACGTCCATCAGAATGATATCCGGTGTCAGGCGCGCTGATAGGGCGATGGCTTCGCGGCCTTCCTCGGCCTCGCCTGCCACGCGCAGATCGGGGCCGCCCAGCCGGGTGATAGTCGTGCGCAGGGCTGAGCGCACGAGCTTCTGGTCGTCGACAATCAACACGCGCAGGATGCGGCCTTGCGAGGCGTTTTCGCTGGTCATGAAGCGGTTTCCTCGGTGGGCGGCGGCGCGTCGTTTTCAGGCGTGCGGCGAGGCAACAGCAAATTCACCGATGATCCTTCGCCTTCGGTTGTTTCTACCCATAACGCGCCCCCATGCGCCGTCACTACCTGATGACAGTTGTATAAGCCCAGTCCCATGCTAATGGGCGTGCGCCCACGATTGGCGATAAAGGGCGTAAACAGTCGGGGCAGATCCTCGACAGGGAATCCCACGCCGCAGTCGCGTACGCGGGCCAGCACGCAACCGTGCGTCGTCAGCGCGTTCGTCAACGTCGCGTCGCGATAGCGGGGATCTGGACCAATCAGCTCGCCGAAGCTTTCTGCATCGATGATTTCGAATTCGATCCAGCCATGGCGCGGCGTATTGGCAATCGCATTGCCAATCAGATTGGTGAGGGCTCGGCGCAGCTCATGGCGATCGGCCCAGACGTTGAGATCTCCGGCCTCACGCACGATCCGAAGATCCAGTTGCCGCGACTGGGCCAGCGACGCCAGCTCGGCCACCGCCTCTTGCGCCAGCGCCGGGAGATCCACGGTCTCAAAGCGCAGGCGCGCTTGAGACGATTCATAGCGATACACGTTGAGGATGCTGTTAACCAGTTGCAGATTCGCATCGCTGGCGCTGGCCAGTGTCGTAAGCGCTTCGGCTTGTTCGGCGCTTAGATCGCCATAGGCGCCTTGCTGTAAATAGTGCAAGGTCTGCTTTTCGGCGAGTAGCGGGACTTTGAGGTCGTGTGTCAGGGTGGCGACGAACTCGTCCTTCATCCGATGCTCGTCGCGCAGGCGCTCCAGCAGGCGATTGAACGCTTTGGCCAGCGTGTTAATCTCGTGAACGCCCCGCACCTCAATGCGTCGGTCGAGGTCGCTGGCCCGATTGAGCGTCGTAACCTGACGCACCAGCGATAGCACGGGCAGCGTGATGCGCCGGGCGGCGAGAATCGCGACGGTGATGGAAAAGAGGAGGCCGGAGACGACAATGAGATACATGCCCAGATAGTAGCTGCCCATGGCGTTTTCAAAGGCTCGGGTCGGCAGAAACGCGATGATACGAGCGATTTTCTGGTTAGAGGCGTCGAAGGCGAAACGCTGGACGACGCGAACTTTTTGCTCACCGGCCATTATCAATGGGGCGTGGGGCGTGGGCTCTTCCGGCAAAGCTCTGAGCAGGGAGTGCTGCTCGGATCGCGATAATAGGGTCGTTTGCGCATCGCTGCGGGAGAGCCATTGAGGCTCGTCGGCGTCGAAAGGCTCCTGTAGAATCCACACGCCGCCGCCCAGTAAAGGGTCGGCGCGGTAGAGGTCTGCCAGAAAGGCTTCCGTCACCGGTTCAGCGAGTCCTACGCGCTGTAAACACGGCGTTTGACACGGCGAAAACCGAAATAGCGTGAGGTGATTGTCCCAAACGCCGGAAAACGTTACGGCGTCTCCCCGTTGGCTGGGATCTTGCGTCAGCGTCAGCCCTGGCAGCTCCTGAATGGCGGCATCCAGCGGCATAGGCGTGGGCGTCAGGCCTGATGCGCGGCGTTTGGCCAGATCAATGATGATGGTACGCCTATTGGCGCGGGAAGACTCCTCGGCAGACGCCTCAGGCTGAGAGGATTCGGACTTTTGAAAGGCTGTTTGAAACGCTCTCTGGAGTGCGCCGTCGTTGCGCAGGGCCTCGCGCAGGGTCGTTTGATCGACCTGACTGCTCAACAGGTTCACTGTGAAAATGATGATTGAGAGCAGTGGAATCGCCAGCACGATGACAAACAGCATCAGGAAGCGCGTGGTCAGCGTGTCCAGCGGCGTCGGGGCGTTTATGTCGTCGCGCAGGCGACGTTCACGGGGCAGCGGCGGTAAACGCATCAAAGGCCCTCATCCCCGCGGAATAGGCGTTTTTGCGGGGTTCTGGCCTTATTGTAGAAGCTGGACTGCTGTCGCCGCGCCCTCTAAATGGTGTCGTTCAGGCGGCGGATTTTACCGCTCCCTAGCGCCGGAAGTCCGAGGCGCGAATCTCATGGAGCCAGCGCGAGAATCGCCAGTTGTCGTAGCTGCGGCAATAGGCATAAAGCGCCTTCAGTAAGCGGTTTCCGCTGTGGGATCGCCCGCAAAACCAGCGTTGCCCGTTCACCTGGGTGCGCGCAATCTCGGTGTGAATCACGTGCCCCACCGGATCTTCTGGCGGAAAATCCAGAATGTCCGACAGCCAGCGATGTAGCGCCTCTTCTGGCTTTTCACCGGAAGACGGGCGGCGCTTGAGTTCTTCGCTGAATGCTTCAATAATCACGGGTATTGGCGCTTGAGGGGCGTTGGGGGGAATCGGCTGGCGGCGTTATTTGTAAGACGATCTATTGTAGCAAAGGTGTGGGGCCGTCAGGTAATCAGGATCCGGCGGGCGCCGCTTGCCACGCAGGCGACTGCAGCGGGGGCAGCGCATCCGGCGTCGCCGTCTCCGGGCCATGGGCGGGTAATGCGCCGGGCAGGCGACTCGCAGCGTCGGGAGGTGATAGCGGGCTGCTGTAGATTCGGTCCTTATAATAGAAGCGCAGCAGCGGCCCCTCGTCGCTTTGTTCGATGCGCGCAAACGGCCGCCGCGCCGAGGGCTCTCCCGGCTGGGGGCTGTAGACGGCCACGCGATCGATTGGCAGGACCGCCGCTACGCGCCCTTGCCGGGTCAAGACCAGCGTCGAATGCGCAGGCGCTGCCGTTTTGACATTGCCAGAACTCTGAGATGACGAGGCCGAAACCGTCGGCGCGTGCGCCGGGGCGTTATAAAACGGTCCATGTACGCGTCGCGAGCCCGACGCGTCGTCGCCCAGCGAGGCGAGATAATAGCCCTTGCTCAGGGCGTGCGAGCCCGCGCGCCAATCGAGCTGGCACTGGAGCAGGGCGTCGGGGGAGTATCGCCGGGCTTTGCCCGCGCTTTGAAGATCGCGGCGATCGACCTCATCGCCCAAGCGGTTCAGATCGCGATGAGACGGGATGTAATACAGCCGCTCTTCTTTCGGGATACCGGACTTGCCCTCTGATGATCCTTTGTCGGGAATCTCCCATCCCAAGCCGGTGACCCCCTGCGTCATATTATTATCCCAGATGCCGCGTCGAGTGGTGGCTTCCAGCTCATTGCGCGGTGGATCTGCCCATCCGGCGGCTGGAAGCGCGGTCGAGACGAATGTATACGCGAGCGCCGACCGTAGAAGCCATAAAGAGGCAGATCTGGCTGAGCATCTCACAGGGCAGGGTCCTCCGGGCAGAAAACACGAAGGCGAGGCGCTATCCGGCGCGCAGCGCGGCGATGGCTTGCGCCATATCGCTGGCGCCAAAAACCGCCGAGCCAGCCACCAACACGTTGGCGCCTGCCTGCAGGACATCATGCGCGTTTTTGGGCGAAATGCCGCCATCCACTTCGAGGAAAACGGGACGGGCGCCGATCATGGTTTTGAGGCGGGCGATTTTGCTCACGCTGCCCGGAATGAAGCGCTGGCCCCCGAAGCCCGGATTAACCGACATCACCAGCGCCAAATCTATGGAGTCGATCACTTCTTCCACCGCGCTGAGCGGCGTTGCGGGATTCAGTGATACGCCAGCGAGCGCGCCCAGTTCGCGAATACTCTCCAGCGTGCGGTGCAGATGTCGACAGGCCTCGGCATGCACGGTGATAATATCCGCGCCCGCGTCACGATAGGCCTTGAGCGATAGCTCGGGTCGTTCGATCATCAGGTGGACGTCAAACGGCAGGCGGCTGACGCTGCGCAGGCGCTCAATAATCGGCGGGCCCAGCGTGAGGTTCGGCACAAAGCGCCCATCCATTACGTCCAGATGGATCCAGTCGGCGCCGGCGGCCTCCAGGGCGGCCAGAGCGTCGGCAAGGCGAGCGAAATCCGCCGAGAGAATCGACGGGGCGATTCGCCGCTGGCCGGGCGATAGTACAAGGGCGGGCGAGCGCGTCATGGCTGCGATGATATCATAGGAAGCATGAGGCGTCAGCGCGAATTGAATCCAATTGCCACTCAGGATGTCACGTGTGTTGAGCGGACGCTCGGCGCGTCGGTTCAGGGTCGGCCGGTGACAGCAGTTGTCTTTTCCGCGCCTGGCGTCGTGGATTACACGCCGTGGGATACGCTGTTTATTGGGGCGTTTCATGGCGATGAGGGCCCAAGCGCTGACCTGATGCGCGACTGGATTGACTGGCTTTGCTCAGATGCGGCGCCGTTAGCCCGTCTGACGGCGCGCGGCCCACTGGGCGTTATCGCGGTGGCGAATCCCGACGGGCTGGCGGCGCAGACCCGCGTCAATGCGCGCGGCGTGGATCTCAACCGTAACTATCCTACGCGCAATTGGGCCCCCGGCGAAGACGATACGCCTTATTACACCGGCCCGGAGCCCGCCAGCGAGCCTGAAACCCGTCTGCTGATCGCGCTGATAGACGCCATCCGCCCGCGCAAGATTATTTCCGTACATACGCCCTATCGGGTCGTTAATTATGACGGACCCGCCGAAGCGCTGGCAAAGGCCATGGGCGAAGCCAATGGCTATCCGGTTGTTGCCGATATTGGCTACCCGACGCCCGGTTCGTTCGGGGCGTATTGGGGCATTGAGCGACAGATTTCGGTGATCACGCTGGAACTGCCTGAAGATCTCCCGCTGGAGACGCGTCGTGAGATTATTTTACGAGATAATCTGTCTGCGCTGATTGTAGCTGCTGAGTTTGAGGGATGATGTTTTTCTGAAAACGCATTTTTATCCTGATTCAAGCACTTGTCTAAAAAGAGGAAACCCTGTGATGGAAAGCGAAAAAACCACTCTGAAACTGCTGCCGAATGGCCCGATTCTGGTCTCGGGCGGTTTTGAGCTGCTGGGGGCCGATGGCGCGCCGGTTGCGCTCGACAAGCCGACGGTTGCGCTGTGTCGCTGCGGGGCCTCCGCCAGGAATCCTTTTTGCGATGGAGCTCATGCTCGCGTCGGATTTAAAGGGTAGCGTTAAGCCGGATTTCATCCAATCGGAGGCTTTTACCATGATTCCCTCTGTTCTCACGCGGTATTACGCTCCGGCGACGCATCCCGATGCCGCGTCCTGGGGCTTGCTGGCCGTGCGATTGACGATGGGCGCCGCCTTTGCGCTGCATGGCGTCGGTAAAATCGCTGACCCCATGGGCTGGATGGGCCCGGATGCCGCAGTGCCCGGAGTTTTTCAGGCCTTGGCGGCCGTTGCCGAGTTCGGCGGCGGCATTGCGTTGATGCTGGGCTTGTTGACGCCGCTGGCGGCCTTCGGCATCCTGTGCACGATGACGGTTGCGCTTGGGATGGTCCATTTCCCTGCGCATCATGCATTTGTCGGCGCCACGCCGGGGGAGCCTGCTTTTGAGCTGCCGCTCATCTACTGGGCTCTTGCCCTGCTGTTAATGCTGGTCGGTCCCGGGCGGTATGCGCTGGATGCCTTTTTATTTCGGCCGCGCTCTGCGTCTTTTTAAGACGCGCCGCTGTGGTGATTGGCGAGGGCTGGGACTCCTGTTATGCCGTTTGTGGGGTCTGTACACTGGTTGCAGGCGTCTGGCGACGCGGGCGTGCGGGTTGAATTCACGCCGCCTCTGACTTAAGATGACGCCAATTTATGTATGGGTTAGGCGACTCTGCCCCTTCGCATCAAGCAGCATGCGCAGGCTCAGAAAGCAGCCGACACGCGTCGCGTCAAGTTAAACAGGAAACCACTACCGTGATGAAGAAGCGACTGATGGTCATGACCGGCGGGGGCGATTGCCCCGGACTCAACGCCGTAATTCGGGCCGTCGTGAAACGGATGGATCGCGAAAAAGACTGGGAAGTGCTCGGCAGCATCGAGGCCTTTAACGGCGTGCTGCGCGATCCGCCCCAGGTCGTGCGCCTGACGACGCGCGACGTGTCGGGAATTCATATTCGCGGGGGCACCATTCTTAAGACCACCAACAAGGGCGGCCCCTATGCCTGGCCGGTTCAGCAGGAAGACGGCTCGTGGATCACCGTCGATCGCTCCCAGGAGTTGATTGACCGCTTGCGCGACATGCTGCACGTGGAATGCGTCCTCAGCATTGGCGGCGAAGGGTCGATGTCGATTGCCCAGCAACTGACTGACCGCGGGGTCAATCTCATCGGCATCCCCAAAACTATCGACAACGATTTGTCAGCGACGGATGTGACATTTGGCTTTCAGACGGCTGTCGAGATCGCAACCGATGCGGTCGATAAGCTCGTGACGACTGCCGCCAGCCACAACCGCCTGATGATCCTGGAAGTCATGGGCCGCTATGCGGGCTGGATCGCGCTGAGCGCTGCCATCGCCGGCGGCGCGGACGTCTGCCTGATCCCTGAAATCCCGTACGACATTAACAAGGTGATCGACAAGATCAACGCGCGGATGGGTGACGGGCGCGGCTTTGCGATTGTCGTGATTTCCGAGGGAGCCAAGCCCATCGATGGCGAAATCCTCTCGCACAAAAGCGATCAGGTCGGCTACCATAACGAGTTGCTCGGCGGCGTCGGTCAACAGCTGCTGTCTCAAATCAAGGAGCGCGGCCTGAACGTCGAAGGTCGGGTCACGATTTTGGGTCACTTGCAGCGCGGCGGCACCCCTACCGGCTACGATCGCATTCTTGCGACGCAATTCGGGGTGAAGGCCGCCGAACTGGCGCTTGCGGGCGAGTATGGCAAGATGGTGGCCTATCGTACGCCACACGTCACGGCAGTCCCGTTCTCAGAGGCCATCGAAAAATATAACTACGTGGCGGTGGATCACGATCTGGTCAGTGCGGCGCGCGGCGTGGATATCGCGCTGGGCGACTAGTCCTCTGATCGAGGCCGCTTGCGGTTCTATTCTTTTAAAAAGCTAAAAACGCCCCTTTTTCTCGGTGAGAACAAGGGGCGTTTGGTATAGAAAGCGGCGATGATGCGCCGAGGAACGCTCGCTGCCGTTGCGTCATCAAAACGCGGGCCCTTTAAATGCGTCCCGCCTAGCGGGCGCCTTTTCGCAGCAGCACGGCGGGCAGCGTCCAGCCGAGGATTTTAATGTCTTCCCACAGCGTCCAGCGCTGCAGGTAACCAAGCTCTAATTCGCAGAGGCGCTGAAAACTGGCGTCTGAGCGGCCTTTGACCTGCCAGATTCCCGTAATGCCGGGGAGTACCTGAAACCGAAGCGTGTACGGCGCGCGGAATAAACCGCTCTCATCCGGCGGCAGGGGACGCGGGCCGACCAGGCTCATATCGCCGCACAAGACATTGACCAGTTGCGGGAGTTCATCGAGGCTGGTGGCGCGCAGAAAACGCCCCAGCGGCGTGACGCGCGGGTCGTCGGCCAGCTTGAAGAGTTCTCCCGTCAGATTCGCTTCTGCGCGCAGCGCATCGCGCGCGGCGTCGGCGTCAACGCGCATCGTCCGAAACTTAAGCATGTGAAAGGGCGCATAATGCCGCCCAATGCGAGGGCTGCGGTAAAACACGGGGCCGGGCGTCGCAATTGCGATGGCCAGCGCAATAAAGGCCATTGCTGGCGCGGCGGCCAATAATAATGCGGCCGCCAGCAGGCGATCGCCTGCGTTCTTGAGGGCCTGCTGGGCTTGCGCAAGCGTACGGCGGCGAATGCGCCAGAAGGCAAGTTCCGTCGCGCTATCGGCCGGCGCATGCGGCGAAAGCGGCGGTGAAAACGGACGGGTGGCAGAGGCAGTGAGAGAAAACGTCAGCGGTTCCAGCATCAGATGAGTCCATTCTGCATGAAAAACGGGCGCATGATTTCAATATTTAATATATACAACTAAACCTTTGCCCGCTGTAGAATTGCTTTCTTCGGCCCTCATGTTACAAAGCGTATCGGTTTGCGCGTCGGGGAATCAGGGTATAATAAGGGCGGTACGAGGCGTGCCGACGGCCAGAGGCGCGCTGCGGTCCCTGGCGCTGCGGCTATTCTTCTTATAGAGAGGCTTTTCCCCGATTATGATAGAAACGCGACCCTTCCCTGACGGCGTTGTGCTGGATGTGCCCGCCATGTTTGAGTCCGAAGCCTTGCAACTGGCGGTGCAAGAGCAACTGGAATCCGGTCAGCGGCGCATCATTCTGAATCTGGCTCAGGTGACCTTTATTGAGAGCAGCGGGTTAGGGTCTTTAGTCTCAGCATTCAAGTATTGCGAATCGCACGGCGGCGCGCTGGGCTTTTGCGGAATTCAGCCACAAGTGCGCCAACTGCTGGATCTTACCAAGCTCAGTCGCGTGCTGAAGCTGTTCGCCGACGAGCAGGACGCCCTTGCGGCCCTGAGCGCCTAAAGCGTGTTCGGCTTGAAGTCTCAGCCGTTCGACTGGCTCCAGCCGCGAAAGCCCCCCACCAGCGAATACACGTTTTCGTAGCCCATGGCCTGCAACGTATCAGCCGCCAGCGCCGAACGGCTCCCGCCGCCGCAATAACAGACGATGGTCGCGTCCTGATCCGGGACCATCTCGTCAATTTCCAATTCCAGAATGCCGCGCGGAGCCTTGATCGCCTGCGGAATATGTTCGGCGTCGAATTGCTCGGGTTCGCGCACGTCGAGTATCACAAGGGGCCGGTTTTCGCTGCGCCAGCGCATAAATTCAGTCAGGGGCACCTCGCGAATGCGGGATTTCGCCTCCATCACCAGTTGCTGGAATGATTTTCCACGACGCGTCTGCATCATCATCTCGCAATCCTCCCAAAACGCTTCCATCACGATATAATTGATTATAGACCATCGCGCCAAGGGCCGTCCAGTCTCGAAAAATTGACAATTGGCTCTAATTGTGCTTCTATAAGGCATCCGCCGCCTCGGCCCTATTTGGGCGGGCGGGGTTTTTCGATCCATCTCGTGTTCCCTCCGTTTGTTCTTTATCCAATTCCGCTTCTGTTTTTGTTCAGGGTTTTGTGAGTACCGGGTTCTTCTGCTTTGGCGTTTTGCGCGGGTGAGCGCAGTTTGCCGCGTGATGCAGGGAAACTCTTCGGGTGTATAGGCCTTAAGCGGCTGCACCCAGCGCCTCTTGATAGGTGAAAGGCTTGCGATGATTCATACGCTTCGATTCGGCCACATGATTCCAAGTCAAAAGCAAAGCAATAGTGCGGTCATTCAGGGCGCCGTCCCGTTGCCTAAAGTCTTAGTCCGTGGTGATGATGACATGAATAGGCTTGTCGCTAAGCTGCCTCCTGTTACTCACGTACCGAGTTTTGGGCCTGTTGAGGACCAACAGCGTTTGGAAGAATTCCCAAAAGGCTTGCTTCAGCTGCTTTTAGTGGCAATGGGTATCGCCGGGGTTAACGAGGCGACTTCCTCGGAAGGGGGGCCTTGGACCATTACCGTGAAGCGGCCAATCAATCCAAAGGGGCCTGTAGAGATTGATTTTCGCCTTCCCGCAGACCAATTCCAGATGCATGCAGAGCGCAATGGCCATATTTTGGATAACTCGCGAGTGGTAGATGCAGAACTCGAGCCGCTTGAACCTGGCGACCCCATTGACACCGTCGTCAAACGCTTGGCGGATGCGGCGTTGCGCGGGCTTTACGGGTATTTGCTCGGTCGATTGAACGGGCCCAGAGGTTCTACGTGGTCGTCCTTGCAGAAGCTTCCAGAAACGTCCCGTGCTTCTTATCGGCCAAGGAACCCGGCGTCCTGAAGCCCCGCTGCGTCACGCGCGCGTTTGTGGTATGACGAAGTGCGTAGACACGCTGCCATGAGGACACGACGCCACCGGTGACAGACGCCCTTGCCCCCCGAGCGCCGCGCGCGAAAAGCGTTTCCATTGTGATTCCGCTTTATAATGAGCGCGATACGTTGCCTGAACTGACGCGACGTCTGGATCGCGTTATCGCCAAAACGCCGCAATACGCATGGCAGGTGCTGCTGGTCAACGACGGTAGCGCCGATGGCTCTGACCTGCTGCTTGGACGGCTGGCGACGCGCTATCCGTGGTTGACGGCGCTGCATCTGTCGCGTAACTTTGGGCATCAAATCGCCATCAGCGCGGGGATCGACCATGCGCGCGGCGACGCTGTGATCGTCATGGACGGCGACCTGCAGGATCCCCCCGAACTCCTGCCCCAGATGCTCGCTCAATGGGAAGACGGCTACGACGTGGTCTATGCCACGCGTCGCCGCAGAGAAGGCGAAACCCCATTTAAGCGCGCCACGGCCAAAGTCTTCTATCGCCTCATGAGACGCTTGTCGGATATTGATATTCCGCTCGACACTGGCGATTTTCGGCTGATGAGCCGGCCGGTGACCGACGCCTTTTGCGCCATGCGTGAGAAGAATCGCTTTGTGCGCGGCATGGTCAGTTGGGTTGGGTTTCGGCAGACCGCTCTGTATTACGAGCGCGATCCGCGCTTTACCGGTGAAACCAAGTATACGCTGCTCAAAATGATGCGCTTTGCGCTCGATGGCCTGCTGTCGTTCTCCAAGGCGCCCTTGCAATGGATTATGTCGCTGGGCTTTGCGATGTCGTTGGCAAGTTTTGCGGCTGTGGCTTACGTGCTGTACGTGACGCTGATCGCCGGGCATGGGGTGCCGGGCTGGGGCTCGCTGATGGCGGGCGTTCTGCTGATTGGCGGCATTCAGTTGATTTGTCTGGGTATGATTGGCGAGTACGTCGGCCGGATTTTCGATGAAGTGCGCCATCGTCCGCTGTATCTTATTGGTCGCGTAGAAGGCGCGCCCGTGCGGCAAGCGCCCTTGCGCCTGGATGCGTTTCAGGCGCCGCCTGCGCTGGCGTCTTCGCTGGTCGAATCCAAAACCCCGTCGTTGATTATCCCGGAGCCGCCGCCTGATGCCCGTCGAGACCGTCTTCTCCTCTGATCTAAGCCGTCGGCAGGCCAGCGAGGCGCGTTTTCACGATGCCTGGGCCGAGGAGGTCGATTTTACGCAAATCGACCCGGCGATTGCCTTTGAAGCTGAAACTGCGCTTGAAAACCGCCTGATTCTTAAGCGTATTGGCTCGATGCAGGGCTTGCGGATACTGGACTTGGGCTGCGGCGCGGGTGAGGCGGCCGTGTACTTTGCCCAACATGGCGCGCACGTCAGCGCCTGCGATATTTCGCCGCGCTTTGTTGAAATTGCCCGTCAACTGGCCGAACGCCATGGCGTGACGCTTCGTCTGGACGTCTGCCCCGCCGAGCGCCTGCCCTATGAAGACGGGGCTTTTGACGTGATTTACGCCAATGGCGTGCTGCATCACGTTGAAATTCCGGCGGCGATGCCCGAGATTCGCCGGGTGATGGCAGAAGGCGGGCGCGGCTTTTTTATCGAGCCGCTGCCCTATAATCCGCTGATTAACCTGTATCGCTGGATTGCCCGCGAGGTGCGCACGCCCGACGAGCGGCCGCTCGGTCGCGCTGATTGCCGCGCCATTGCCCGGGTTTTTCCGAAAATGCGCATCGACTACGTCTGGTTTTTTACGCTGCTGGTCTTTGTGTATTTCTTTGTGGTCGAGCGCGCCAGTACAGCCGAGCGTTACTGGAAAAAGATTCTATACCAGGCGGATCGTTACGCGTGGCTGTTTCGGCCGCTGCAAGCGCTGGATGAAGCGCTGCTGCCGCGCTTGCCCATGCTCGGCCTCTTGTGTTGGAATATGGTGATTCAGGTGACGCGCCCGCCCGCGCGATAAGGCGAGAGTCTGTGCCAGAAGAGATTAGACCCGAACATATCCGGCCCGAAAATATGAGGCCAGACAATATCAGACCTGAAAACGCGGTCGCGCGGGAAGCCGAAACCATGCCGGAAAATCCCAGTGCGCCTGATTCTTCTCAGGAGGCACAGCCGCCTCTTGCCGCTTGGGCGCGCGCGTCTGCGGCTTCTGCCCTGCTGGCTCGCGTGCGGCCCGAGCCGCTTATCGGCAAGAACGGAAAAACCCCTGCCGGCGCCGTCCTGTCGCAGACGTATCAGTGCCCTTTCTGCCAAGGGCCTGTGTTTCAGGAATCGAATGCGAGTTATACCTGTGTCGACTGTCATTTAAATTACCCCCTGCGCGTCGGCAAACCCGATTTTCGCCTCAACGCGCCCGCCGCCGTGGAGACGCTGGACACGACCGAACGTTTCCAGAATCGCGTGAAGCAGGCCTTGCGCCGCTATCCTCGGCTGTATCGTTTTCTGGTGCTGGCGATTGGCCCCTCGTTGCTGTGCGGACCGTCCTCTCAGCAATTTGTCGATTCATTGCCGCAAGGCGCGCGGGTGCTCAGCGTGGGGGCGGGCGTGCTACGCCTGCGCGGCAATGTGACGCATCTGGATTATGAGCCCTATGGGCATCTGGACGTGGTGGGCGATGCGCATCACCTGCCGTTTCGTGATGCGTCTTTTGACGCCGTAACCTGCGAAAGCCTCTTGGAGCACGTCGTCGAGCCAACCCGGGTGATTAACGAGATGCGCCGCGTGTTGAAGCCCGGCGGCAAGGTCTATCTCATGGTTCCTTTTCTGTTTGGCTTCCATGCGGCGCCCAACGATTTTTCGCGCTGGACGCACCGCGGGCTGGAATACCGTATGCAGGGCTTTGCGATGGACGATCTGATCGTCTCGGGCGGCCCGGCTTCGGCGCTGACCGGGATTCTGGTTGAAACTTTCGCCATGGCCCTGTCGTTTGGGTCACAACGGCTGTATCAGCTACTGGCTATGGCGTTTCTGCCGGTGTTTGCGCCGCTCAAACTGCTGGATTTCGCCCTGCGGCATCACCCGGACGCCGCGCGCGCCGCCGCCGTGCTGCTGTATCTGGGGACCAGGCGTTAGAGGCGCTTTCTTAACAGAGCAAGAGGATTAGGGCTATGCCGGTTTCGTCATTTGCTTGGACAGAGCCGTTTCGTACGATTGCTCTGACGCAGGTCTTTGTCTGGCTGGCCTTTGGCGCATTTGTGTGGTTTTTTAGCCTGCTACTGCGCGATCTTGTTCGGCAAAAAGCCATCGGCCCCGGACTGCTGCTGCCCCTGGTGTTGGGGATGGGCCTGCGGCTTTACTGGATGGTTGCCACCCAGCCTGCGCCGCTCAGCGATTTCGCCGTGTATTGGCAGTATGCCAACGCGTTTGCTCAGGGCCATCTCGTTTACGAAGAGCTGAGCCGTCATCCGGCGATCGCGGTTCTGTATAGCGGCTTTATTCAGGTATGGGGGCTGTTGGCGAGCCCGTCACTCTGGGCGGGTTGGGTTCTGAATCTGCTGGCTGCGGCCGCGATGCTTATCACGCTCTATGCGCTGATGCGCGAGTGGCTGGGGGCTCGCGCGGCCTGCGTTGCGCTGACGCTTTCGGCGATCTTTCCGCAGTTCGTCACGTATACGGCGCTGATGGCGACGGAAACCCCTACGGTCGCCGCTATGTTACTGGCCCTGTGGGCTCTGGCCTACTCGCGCCGCGCGGCGTGCAGCCAGCCCTTCTGGCTGGCGCTGGGCGTATTGTTCTATGGCATGATTCTGCTGCGATCGAGTTGTCTGCTCCTGCTGATTTTGACGCCGCTGGCGATGGCGGCCTTTCGCCCCGCCGTGCGCGCTCAGGCGCTGAAGCAAGCGGCGGTTACGCTTGGCGTTGCCGGGCTGTTGTTATCGTCCTGGGTGTTTCATCAATATCTTATTGGCGGGCAGGCGAAACTATTCTGGGGCGTTGAGCTGTGGCTGTCGTCGGCTATTCAGTACGATCGCGGCGGTCGCTACACTCATCCCAAAGACATGGCGTTCTATCCGCGCGTCAAACCGTATTATGAGGGCGGGACGACGGCGGATCTGGTCAAGGCGTATGCCGTCATCGGCGATGAATCCTTGGCGGTCATCCGGCGTGATCCGTTTAAATACCTGGCCTTTGGTATGACGCGGATGAAGAATATCCTCTGGACGGCGCAAACCGGCTTGCGTTGGAGCCAGAAAGGCTCTGCGCGGATGGCAAGCTGGTCGCCGCGCCTTATTAAGACCCTGGCCGTGGCGTTTAACGTGTACTGGCAAATTTTGCTGTGCCTGTCGCCGTTGGGTCTGGCGGCGGTTTTGGGGGCCGCCCTGCCCAGACGCGCCTCAGTTGTGGCGCAGGATTTTTCTGACGCCCCTGAAGACGCCTCTGCTCGCGAGTCGCAACGACGCTCGTTTGCTGAAGGCGGCGCGCTAATGCTGGGGTTTTTAGCCGCGTGGCTGGCATTTCACTACCTGACGGCGGTGGCCAGCGAGCGTTACGGCTTTCAAATCATGCCTTTTGCGCTAATGCTGGCGGTTTCGGGCGTCGCTGTCCACGCTCCTTGGGTGATGGCACGCTTAAAGGCGATAAAGCGGGCGGTAATTTCCTGAGGCGTTTCCTGCACAATGAATTTTTCGCCCGTGGTGAGCGTTACGACCGTATCGGGCATCGCCTCAACGCTGATGATCAGATCCGGGTTGAGGTAGAACGTCGTGCGATTGAGCCGCGTCATTTCAAGCATCAATAAATACTCCTTTGCCGCCGAGCAGCTCCTGATGTCTCTGGCGCGCGGCCTGCTCAGCGCTCTGGTCGATCGGGAGGGGCTCAAAATGCGGCTGATGCAGGGCAATAATAGGAAACGGCGTATCATTGCTTTTGATGGCGCGTAGGCCTCTGGCAATAGGTTCGATGGGAGAAAGCAGGACATGGTCGTAAATCTGGGAGAGATCCACGGTGCGTGGCGCACCGGGATAATCGGGGTCGTCAAGCTTTAGGAATCGGGAGACAGTCAGGCATAGAGCTTGCCACAAGCGTGTTTTGACAGGATTTACCTGCTGAGGAAGACTTCCATCTGGGGAGTCCAGCAAGCCCAATAAGATATGAGCGATGCCATTGAGCGATTTTGCAGGTCCGGCGGTCGCTAAAAAAGAAGCCATGGTCGGCGGGTTTGATGGATGACTCCCTCGCCAGCAAGGACGAGGGCCGAAGAAGGTGGTCAGTGCCACGCGGGCGTCGCGCTGAGGCGACAGATGCGGGGCCAGTGTTGCCCTATTATCTCCGGGGGGGAGGAGAACGAAAGTCGGATCAGTTCCGAAAAGGCCCGCCGTCTCAGGCGCGCTAGCCTTAGAAGGCGTCATGGGAGGCGTTGTCGGCAGGGCTGGGGCCGACCCGGTTGGTAGAGGGCGTTGGATGTACGCTCCAGGAAAAGGTATGATCTTAGCGTCGGACAAAACGGGCTCACTTCCAATAAAATCGCGTGATATCGTCCGCAATGGCGCGCCAGAGAGCGCAACGGACAATCCAATACGAGGCGGCGGGAAACGAGGGCGATTCCTCGAAATAACGCGGGGCGGGGATCGAAACTGCGCGCACGCCTTCCCACTGTAACGGAATATCACGGATTTGTCATCTGTGGCGTGCATAGCGCCGGGCGGAAGGCTGCGCTAGAATGCCCCTACATCGCATACGTCCGCCGGACGGGAGCCTGCCATGGCGCTGGTTGCGCGCATCCGAAAAATCCTGGATCACCCGGGTAAATATAAGGCGCAACTCAGCTACCATCGCGCCGCGCAGGATCGCGAAACGAGCAAGCGTTTGCTAGAGTTCGGCAAAATGCCTATTGCCGAGGTTCTCGCCGCGCTGGGCGCAACGCTCGAAGGCCTGACCGACGAAATCGCCGAAGAGCGCCTGCGCGAGGTTGGCCCCAATGTCGTCACGCCCGAGAAGGACGAATCGTGGCTGACGTGCCTGCTGCGCCATGCGTCGACGCCGATTAATCTGCTGCTGATCAGCGTCAGCGCTCTCTCGTTTTTCAGCGATGCCACGGCTGGCGTCATTGTCGCGGCCATGGTGCTCATTAGCGTGTGTATCGGCTTCTTTCAGGAGCTGCGCTCGGACCGGGCCATTGAGGCGCTGCAGGAGATGGTCACGACCACAGCGACGGCCTATCGCCTCGAAGACGTTGACGGCGCCTCGCGCAAGCGCGAGATTCCCATTGATGAGATTGTGCCCGGCGACATCCTGCAACTGTCGGCGGGCGATATGATTCCGGCGGACGTGCGACTGGCGTCTTCCAAGGATTTGCTGGTGACCGAGGCCTCGCTGACGGGCGAATCCCTGCCGGTCGAAAAAGAGGCGCATCTGGTGAGCGCGACGGCAACCTCGCCGTTTGACATGAAAAACCTGTGCTTTATGGGCTCCAACGTGGTGAGCGGGGCCGCCATCGCCGTGGCGCTGACCACGGGCTCGCGCACGTATTTTGGCTCGATTGGCAAAGAACTCTCCAAGCGTCGGGCCAAAACGGCCTTTGACCAGGGCATCACGTCGCTGAGCGTGATGCTGATGCGCTTTATGCTGGTGATGGTCGGCGTGATTTTCCTCGTTAACGGTATCGACAAGGGCGACTGGCTTCAGGCGTTTATGTTCGCCCTGTCGGTCGCCATTGGCCTGACGCCGGGCATGTTGCCGATGATCGTCTCGACGAATCTGGCGCGCGGAGCGCTGGCGATGTCGCGCAAGAAGGTGATCGTCAAGCGCCTGCACTCGATTCAGGACTTCGGGGCGATGGATATCCTGTGCACGGATAAGACCGGCACACTGACCCAGAATAAAATCATTCTGGAAAAGCACATGGATATCTACGGCGAAGAGCACGCCAAGACGTTGCGCTACGCTTACCTGAACAGCTTTTATCAAACGGGCCTGAAGAACCTGCTTGATGAAGCCGTTTTGCGCCATGCTGACGAGCTGTCGGGCGAGTTCAAGGTGATGCTGCGCTACGCCAAGGTTGACGAGATTCCCTTTGATTTTGAGCGGCGGCGCATGTCGGTGATTGTCGAGCGCGATCAGCATGCGCACCTGTTGATCTGTAAAGGGGCGGTCGAAGAGATCTTTAAAGTATGCGATCGCGTCGAAGACGGCGAGGGGCATTTATTGCCCATTGATGAATCGCATCTGGCGCGGCTGCGCGAAGTTGCCGAAGACCTGAACGAAGACGGGTTTCGGGTGCTGGCGATCGCGTATCGCGAATTTCCGCCGGAGCGCGTACAATATGCCTCCGCTGACGAATCCGGGCTGATTCTGCTGGGATACGTGTCGTTTCTGGATCCGCCCAAGGAAACGGCGCCGCCCGCGCTGGCTGCGTTGCGTCAGTACGGGGTGCAGGTGAAGATTCTCACCGGCGATAACGAGCGGGTGACGCGTAAAGTCTGCCGCGATGTGGATTTACCGGTCGATCGCGTGGTGCTGGGCCCGGAAATCGAGGCGATGGACGAAGAGGCGCTGGCGCGGGTGGCAGAGCAGGCCAGCGTCTTTGCCAAGCTGACGCCTGCGCATAAAGAGCGGGTGATTCGCGCCCTGCGCGCGCGCGGTCATGTGGTGGGGTTTCTTGGCGACGGGATTAACGATGCGCCTGCGATGCGCGCCGCCGACGTGGGTATTTCTGTCGATGACGCCGTGGATATCGCCAAGGAATCCGCGGATATCGTGCTGCTTGAAAAGAGTCTTCAGGTGCTGGAAGAAGGCGTGCTGGAAGGGCGCCGCGTCTTTGGCAATATTCTGAAATACATTCGCATGGCGACCAGCTCTAATTTTGGCAACATGGTTAGCGTGGTGGGGGCGAGTTTTATGCTGCCCTTTTTGCCGATGTTGCCGTTGCACATTCTGATTCAGAATCTGTTGTACGATTTTTCGCAGACGGCGCTGCCGTTTGATTCGGTGGATGAGGAGTATCTGGCGCGGCCGCGCAAGTGGGAGCTGGGCAATATTGCGCGCTTTATGACATTCTTCGGGCCAGTGAGCTCGATTTTTGATTACGCAACCTTTGCGGTGATGTGGTTTGCGTTGGGGGCCAATACGATTGCGCATCAGTCGCTATTTCAAACCGGGTGGTTTGTGGAAGGCTTGCTTTCGCAGACGCTAATTATTCATATGATCCGCACCAAGTCGCTGCCGTTTGTTAAAAGCTGGGCCGCGCCGCCGCTGCTGCTTATGACGGCCCTGATTATGGGCGTGGGCTTGTGGATTCCGTTTTCGCCGCTGGCGCCGTATTTGGGTATGACGGCGCTGCCGCCGGTGTATTTTCTGTGGCTGCTGGGCATTCTGTTGGCCTACTGCCTGCTGACTCAGGCGGTAAAGCGCTGGTTCGCCCGTCGCTTTGGCTATAACTAGAGCGTGTTGATGTCAGGATTTTTTTCAATGCGGCGGTAAGTGCGCGGGGGCTCAGTCAGAGCGTTCTCGGCTTCCAGAGCCCGCAAGCGCCCGGCTTCAGAAATGCTTAGCCTTAGCCCTTAACGGTCCTGGTTTCTGGGCTCAGGTTAGCTTTTGGTGAGGCTCTGCGTTTGCAGCAAGGGGCCGGTGTCGTTATGGGCGGGTATCTTGGCGCGAAAGCCGGGACACGGGCTGCTTCCTGTCGGGGGAGTAGCCGCAATTCCTGCAAAAAATATGTTTTTATTTTAAAACAAATATTCATCCCGAGCAACATTCTGGAGATTGACAGTGCTTGTCTCGCCCTTGTCCTGCCCTTACATCCCGCAGTCGTCCGCTGGGTGGGGCGAGGCACGGAGTCCGCGCAGCGAGGGGCCGCCGTCGGAACCGTCAAATCTGCTGTCGGCGCTTCAGTTGCTGCCGTTAAAAAACGTCGAGCAACAGTATGACATCGTGTCGACGGCCTTGGACGCCCATATTGGCGAGAAGATCAACACGGCTCAATATGCGAGCGCCTCGCCTGAAACCCAGGTCGGCATCCTGATGGGCGCGTTTGATGATATTGAGTACATTATTGCCTCGCTGGTGAACGATAATGCTGGGCGCAAGCTAACTTCCCACCAACAGGAGCAAATCGGTCGGTTTCGTGGGATGCAGACCAAGGTCCTGAATCTGATTCAAAGCATCGTGTCGCCGGATGTGCAGTTAAGTGTTGATGAGTTGCGCGCCCTGCTGACAAAAGACCAGCCCCTTCGATCCAAAGTCAATCAAGGTGCGCTGTTGTTGACGGCGCTGCGAAACAACGAGCCGCTGAAGCCCTTGGGAACACCTCAATCCCCCTTGCCAGAGGCGCTCGCCGGGGCGGGGGATGCTTTGCCAGGGGGCTTGTCCAAACAGAAGAAGTCTGAATTGGTCGGCAGCGCTTCCTCGAAGATGGCACAGGCGCTTGGCCAGTTGCTTCAGCAGGCCAGCGGGTATCTTGCCAGTGCCAGCGCCTCGCCCGCTCAGGGCGCAGGGCAGATTGCTGCGGCCCTGAAGCTCCTCAAACGGGCCGGGGCGCTCAGTGCGCTTACCCAGGCGCTCTCGCGAATCACCGGTAAGGCTTCGGCGGCGGAAAGTGCCGGGGGGCAGCTTCAACAACTGCTTCAGTGGGCCGCCCAGCTTCAGCAACGGGCCGTGCACGTGTCGCCTCTAACGGCCTCGCTTAGGGGGGCTCAAACAAATGGTGCAGCGAGCCCGACGGGCTTGATCACGCGTTAATGGCCTTCATCGGACCCAGTTGGCTGGCCAGAATACTGCTGAGAATGGCGTAAAAAAGGGCGCCGCCTGCGTATTCGGTATTCAGGGCAACCAACTGGGGGGCAATGCCCAGAAACGTTTCGGCCACAGGAATAAGAGTGCCCTGTCGCCATATTTCAATTTTCTCCGGAGTATCCTTCGAAGACAAGAACCAATCTGTTAAAGCTCTCTAATGATGGCATTGTCCGTAGGTTTTCCGGGTCGAGAGATATCCAGTTGCAAGGTCCAGAGCTCCACGCTTCCTGGAAATAAATTCAGGGCCATTGTCCACCCTGAATACAAGCTGGCTGGCCATCTCGTTTCACAGCCAGATTCAGCCTGTCAATCACATTGCAGGCGGTAACACGAAAGCCCACGCCAATGGCCGGAATGATACGGATGTGGTTATCCACATGTGGAGGTGACTATATCGCTGGGCTGACAAGCGCAGGCTAGCGCAGGTTAGCGCAGCGAGGCGGGCTCGGCGTCTCGTCGGGCGGTTTCGATTTGCACCAGACGTAGCGCGGCCATCAGCGCAATGGCTTCGCGCGCATGATCGCCGCTCGGGTCGAGCCGCAGATAGCCCAGGGCGGCTTGCAACGCCTCGTCGTAACGGCGGGCTTTGCCATACGCGATGGCAAGCAGGTAATAAGGCGGCGCAAAGCGCGGATTCAGACGAATGGAGGCTTCGTAGGCCCGCGCGGCTTTTTCTGGCGCGTTTCTGCGTAAATACACGTCTCCCAGATAAAGATACGCCCACGGATTGTCAGGCTCGACGGCCACAGCGCGCGTGAGTTGCCGCTCGGCCTGCGGCAGGCGATTGGCGCGGGCCAGCGATTTGGCCAGATTGAGTCGGGCATAGTTATAGCTGGGATTCACACGTAAGGCGCTGCGATAGAGGCTTTGCGCGCGCGCCGAATCGCCCCGCGCGTCATACAGCAGGCCCAGATTGTTGTAGGCGTATAAAAACCGCGAATCGACGGCCAGCGTCTTTTCGTACAGCGCCAAGGCCTGCGCACTGTCTCCGACGTCATCGTAGACGCTGGCCAGATTAAAGAGCAGGACGGCGTTGGCAGGCATCACCGCGAGTCCCAGCTTGTAGTAGCGGATGGCTTGCCGGGCGTCGCCGCGCAGCAGGGCAATCTTTCCTAGCTTCATATACGTCAGCGTCGCTTGCGGATTAAGCGTTTGCGCCCGTAAAAAGGCGTCTTCCGCCTGCAAGAGGACGTGTCGGCGCTTGAGGGCGTCACCTTCGTTCATCGCCGCCTCAAAGAGGCATAAAGCCATGGGATAGACGCTCATCACCTGGTCGGGGCTTTTGTCAACCGCTTGGCGCAGTAAAGGGAGGGCCTGATCGCAGCGATCGTCTTGCGCCAGAGCGCTTGCGCGCAGTAAATCGGCTTGTGCTGTGTCTAAAAACGGCTGTTGCGCTGAGTAAAGCGGCGCGTGAATCGTCGAAGGCGCTCGCAGGCTAAAGGCTGGCGGGGCCAGGGTCGCCGTACAAACGAGTCCCAACGCGAGTAGGGCGAGCCATAAACCAGATGCGCACGTGCGCAAGCGTAAACAGGGCATGGGCGGTATGGGTGGAAGCGTTACCAAGGGCCTCGGGGATCTGCGAGAAGCGTCGATCGGCTAGAATAAAATCAAAGGGGTGACATTCATATCTTATATTATTATAATAACAATAGTTGCTTCACTTTGTATAGTGCCTTATCGATGCTGGTCAAAAGTTTTACAAAAATAAATAAATTCTCCTGCGGCGGCTCTCTTCGCGGGGGTGGACGCGTTGGTGGGGCGAGGTGGCTTGCGGGTTGGGCGCGTCGGCGGTATATCCATGCACAAGATGTTGCCTGATCCGGTTCTGTTACGATTGATCGTCGAGGCGATCCGCGTCGCCTCTTGTGAAGAGGGGGCCGCAGGCGTGCTAACGGGTGAGTTGCCCACTGCGGCGTCGCTGGCGCGGCAGTTTAACTTACGGCTGGAGAAAACCAAGAAGCTTCTGCGCACCCTGCGCATGGCGGGCGTCGTACAGCCTCAGGGTCTAAGCCCCAAGCGCTACTGGTTCGACGCTTTCGCCTGCCGCCAGATGACGGAGGATCATCCCCTCTACGACGCGCTGAACCCGAATGATATCTGGATGGAAGGGGAATCGCCCTAGCGCGGTTGTTCAGGAGCGCTCACACATGGGGGCGGCGTGTCTGTCAGCGTATTGCTACGGAGACAGATAAGGGGAAGGGGGCCGGTCGATTGGGTCGCTTCTATCAGCGTTGTGCGGTCGCAGGCCGATAGCGCGGATAAATCACCGCCTTCAAAATACGTCAACGCGCGAAGCGCCTCGGTGAGGGGAAATTGCGGGTAGAAGAGTCGCGCGGCCGCCAAGCCCTCATCTAACTTGAAGCCGGCTCGCAGCAGCGCGGCGATGTCGCGATAATCTTTGACTTCGACGCGTTTGAGGATGACAGCCAGTTTTAATCCCAGTAAATCGTGTGGCGAGGCTACTAGCAACGCGCCGTCCCGCGTCCATTGCGGGACGCCCACGCGGCCAAATGAAAGGCCGCCCAAAAAAGACGTTTGTACTTCGCCTGAGGGCATGGTTAGCAGCGCGCTCAACGTATCGGGCGCTTGCTGTAAAACAGCCGCGTCCGCCAAAAACGGAAACGTTGCCTGTAAGGCGTCGGCGGTGAAATGCGAGTGGGTAAAGAAGTCAAAATCGACGGATTCGCGATGGCCCAGTTGAAGCGCAATCGCTGTTCCGTCGTAGAGGACGAATCCGTGACGGGCAACCGACTTTAAAACGCCCAGCGCTTCCTGCTGCGCCTGCGGCAGAATCTCTAGACAGGGATCAAATATGGGGGCGCTCATGAGTATCTCCGGGTGGGGGCGGGCGGGGGTAGCTCGCAAGAAGGGATCAGGCGCAAGCGATAGTGCCAGAAATGCCACGATTTATCAGAAAACCAGCCTGCTTCGGCCTGGGTGAGCGCGTTTCTTAATTGCTGCGGATCGACGCTTGCTTCCAGTAACAGCATATCCTCCAGCGTCGCCAGATTCATGATATGCGCCAGCGCATGGCCCGGATGCATCAGCGCCTCTTCAGGCGTTTTCCACCAGACGTAACGCCGCACCAACGGCGTGAGAACGGGCGGAAGAGATGGGGGTGGGGAGGGCATCGTTTAATTATAGGTGATTGAGATTTTTAATTTCTGAAGGACAATCATGAAAAATTGTTTGTTTATATTTTGTGTGTTATTTGCGCCGAAGGACGGAGAAAGCGTCGAGAGGAGCGGTTCCTATATGAAGGCTAATAGATAACCCTCAGTTTCGCTTGTCGCTTCTACAAACCACACGTCTGATGTCTTCCGCGGATGGTTTGAAGCCGTATCAACAGAACGATTGGGAATCCTTTCCCGAGCGTTAGGCCGATGGCTGGGGCGTTGGATTCAATCGTGAGGGCGAATTGACCGCCGCCGTCTCGTTCGATGGGAAAAACCTCGCATCGACCCAATTGGGATGGGATCGAACGCAAGGACGTAATTGCAAAACGACAGATTCCCCCCAAGCCAATCCGACGCCAGTGCCGTCCGCTTAACAGCGGGTGTGTTCCGCCTTGGGGCGGCGGCTCATCAGCGTATGGATCATCTCGCGCTCGGATAACGCGCCGCTGAGCGCCTGCTCGACCTGCTTGACCACAGGCATCTCAATGCCCAGATTGTCGGACAGGAGGCTCACGGCTTGCGTGGTCTGAACGCCTTCGGCCACGACCTTCATCTGTGCCAGAATATGCTCCAGCGTCTGACCCTGCGCCAGTCGGTAGCCGACCTGATAGTTTCGACTTAAGGGGCTGTAGCAGGTGGCGAGTAGATCGCCCAGCCCGCTGAGCCCGTATAACGTCTGCACGTCTGCTCCCAGCGCCAGGCTGAATCGCGTAATTTCCGCAAGCCCTCGCGTGATAAGCGTCGCGCGCGCATTGTCGCCCAAATGCCGCGCGTCCATATAGCCGCTGACGATGGCGAAGATGTTTTTCAGTGCCCCGCCTAGCTCAACGCCAACGACATCGGTATTAGTGTAGAGGCGAAAGCGATCCGTTGCCAACAGGGCTTGCAGCCGCTCGGCGACAGCGGAGGAATCCGATGCGATGACGCCAGCGGTCGGCAGGCCCTTGAGTATTTCCGGGGCGAGCGTCGGACCGGAAAGCGCTGCCAACGGGTTCTTGGGAAAAATTTCCTGCATGACGGCGCTTAAGCGGGTCAAGCTGGGGTATTCGATGCCTTTAGAAGCATTGACCAGAATGGTTTGCTCAGAGACCACGCCGGTTCGCGCCAAGGCTTGAGCGACCTCGCGCGTGCCAGCGCTGGTGACGGCAAACACAATCACGTCAGCCCCTGCGGCGGCTTCTTCCAGCGATGACGTCAGCGAGACTTCCGGGGGCAGGGTGACTTCAATAGGAAATTGAATCGTGCGATTCTCACAAAAGCGCGCGATTTTGACCGGATCGCGATCCCAGAGCCGTACGCGCCGTTCGGGGCATTGCACGCCAAGCCATGCCAGCGTCAGTCCCCAGCTTCCTGCGCCCAGATACGCAATGGTGCTCAATCCAGCTTGTTCTCCGTTCCTTGCAGCAATCGGCGGATGTTTTGCCGGTGCTTCCAGCCGACATACAGGCTAGAAGCCAGCGCATATAAACTATAGGGCTGCGGCGCGCCAAAGGCAATCATCATCAGCGGGGCGGCGACGGCGGCGGCGAGCGAGCCGATCGAGACGGTTCGCGTCAGGCGGGTCACGCCGTAGGCCAGCGCGGCGGCAATCAGCGCGGCGCGCCAATCGAGCGCCGCCAAGGTGCCCAGGCCGCTGGCGGCGGACTTACCGCCGGTAAAATTGAGAAAAAGAGAGCGGCTATGCCCCACGATCACGGCGAAGGCGACGAGCGCATGCAGCCAGTATTGAGTCGGAAACAGGGCCTGCGCCGCCAGCGTCGGCAACAGACCTTTCAGAAGGTCGATCACCAGCGCCACGCGCGCCCAGCTCGATCCGGCCAGCCGACGGACGTTGGTCGCGCCGGTGCCGCCGCTGCCATGACGGCGGATATCTTCGCCAGTGCGCCATTTGACGATTAAATAACCTGTCGGAAACGAGCCGATGACGTAGGCCAAGCCAACCGCCAGCGCGGGGAGCAGCCAGGCGGCGGAAATAAGCGACGAGGAGGCGGGCGCAACGGCAGGCATCGGAAACGATGGGGCTCCATCAAACAGAAAATTAAAGGCGGCGTCTTGGAAAGTAAGTCGCGGATGAAGACTCGGCCCGTTAGCGCCGGCTTTCCCGCGTGCGAACAGCCAGACGGACCGGCGAGCCCGTAAAATCGAAACTCTCTCGTAGCTTTTTTTCCAAGTAGCGCCGGTAATCGTCCTTCATGAGTTTAGCATCATTGGCGAACAGAATAAACGTCGGCGGGTCTACTTCTCCCTGCGTGGCGTACAGGATATTAAGGCCGCGATTTTTAATCACCGGCGGCGGATGCAGGCTGACGGCTTCGGCGATTACCTGATTCACCAGGTGGGTGCGAATGCGGCGGCGCGCGTTGGCGTAAGCCGTTTCCACCGCGTCCAGAATTCGTTCGATGCGCTGGCCGGTTTTGGCGCTGACGAAAATCATCAGGGCGAAATCTCCGTGGGGCAGGTAGGAGAGCAGTTCCTTGCGGTAGGTTTCGTGGCTGTTGGGCTTTTTATTGCTGACGCAATCCCATTTATTGACGACAATCACCAGCGGACGACCTGCCTTGTTGCTGGTTTCCACCAGGCGCTTGTCCTGATCCGTCACGCCGGTTTCGGCATCCAGAATCAGCGCGGTCACATCGGCTTCGCGGATGGCGCGAATGGCCCGGTCAACAGAAAACATCTCAATGCCATAAGGCACCTTGGATTTTTTGCGGATCCCGGCGGTGTCCACCGCCACAAAGCGGGTCTGGGCGCCGTCGGCGCGCGTACGGGTAAACGACGCTTCCACTGCATCGCGCGTGGTGCCCGAGACTTCGCTGACAATCGCGCGCTCTTGTCCACTAAGGGCATTGAGCAACGAAGATTTCCCGACGTTGGGTCGGCCCACGATGGCCATGCGAATCGTCGTGTCGCTTGCCTCTCCCTCGGTGTCGGGCGAGGCGTCGGGCAGTGCGGCGCAAATAGCGTCGAGTAAGTCGCCGACGCCGCCAAAACCGTGCAAGGCCGAAACGGCAATGGGATCGCCGAGGCCCAGCGCGTAAAACTCTGCGATGTCGCCAGCTTGTTGCGGGGCGTCGATTTTGTTGACGGCGGCAATTACCGGTTTTTTGAGGCGACGCAAGTCGTTGGCGATGGCTTGATCGATGGGCGTCATCCCGCTGCGGCCGTCCAGCAGCAAGACGATGACGTCGGCTTCGGCTTGCGCAATAGCTGCCTGTTCGTTGATGCGTTCGGCGAATGGCTCGTCGGGCCTTGCGTCGGTGAATCCGCCGGTGTCGATGACGGTGAAGTCGCGCCCGGTCCAGTCCACGTCAAAATAAGCGCGATCGCGCGTGACGCCTGGCTGGTCGTCGACGATGGCTTTGCGCGCGCCGACCAGGCGGTTAATCAGGGTGGATTTGCCGACATTGGGCCGCCCGACAATGGCGACAAGGGGTTTAATGCGGTCAGAGGCGGTCATGCAAGGCTCAGCAGTTGGGGCGTCTGGACAATCTGGACGTAAGGAGCGGGCTCTCAAAACGAGTCGACGCTTTGTCGCGCAGAACGACTGGCGTAGAATGTAGCGCTATGGTAGCCCAAATCCTTTCCAAACCCAAGCCGGCGGTTGGCGTGGTGTCGCTCGACCGCCTGCCGGGCGCTGGCGGTTGGGATGGCAATCTGGGTCGCCTGATCACCCGCGCCGAACAGGAGGCGCTTGCTTTGGCCAGCGCGGGCGTCGACGCCCTGCTGCTGGAAAACGCCCAAGATGCCTATGGCGTAACGCGCGATCGCGCCGAACGCCTGGATCCTGCTGCCGTTTCGGCCATGACGCGCATTGCCGAGCGGCTGCGTCAACTCACCGGCTGCCCGCTGGGCATCCGCGCGCTGCCTAACGATCCGCTCAGCGCCTTGGCTATCGCTCTAACTGTTGACGCCGCCTTTATCTGCGCCCCGGTGCTGATTGGCGCCCGCATTACCGAAAGCGGCATGAGCGCCGGCGCTCTGCATGCCCTGCGCGAGTATCGCCAGCGACTGCTCGGGGCGGAATCCATCGCCATTGTCGCCGACGTGACCATGAATCATGTCGTCCCCACGGCGCAACGCATGGCTCCCTGGCGGGCTCCGCGCGCTTATCTGGAGCAGGCCGCGCTGGCCACTGCCCGCGCTGGACTGGCCGATGCGCTGCTCTTACAAGATCTGGAGTGCGCCCCAGAAGATATCGACGCTTTGCGCCAGACGCTTT
Organism: Vampirovibrionales bacterium; assembly: GCA_016712355.1. Taxonomy (NCBI): domain Bacteria; kingdom Bacillati; phylum Candidatus Melainabacteria; class Vampirovibriophyceae; order Vampirovibrionales; species Vampirovibrionales bacterium. The sequence continues at coordinate 1,275,056 of JADJRF010000005.1, forward strand.
CTGAAGCCGGATTCGCCCCCGCCTTATGGCTGACGCTCAACGAGCCGCAAATGGGCGATTGTCAGCGTGAGCCAGACGTCGCCGCCCGATTGTTGGCCAGCGTGGACGGACTGGTTTTGGCGCGCGAAGGGCTGCAAAAACAGGGCGCGTCTGAACCGATCCCCGTAAGCGGTCTTGCGTGCGCAGAACGGCAAGCGCCTGCTGTGGATCCATTTCGCGCCGAATCGCTGGCCCAAGCCTTGCATGCCGCCCGTACGCGCGTCTGTGCGGCGAGCGATCGCTCAGAAGCCTCCGCGCTGCCGTAAAGGCGTCTTTTATTCTCTATTAAAAACGCCCCCGGTCAGCGTGAACGGGAGCGTTTCAGGTTAAGGGCGGCTGGACGCTTAGACGGGTCGGCGGCCTTGAATAACGCGGATCAGCACCACGACGACGGCGACCACCAGCAAGAGGTGCACCAGGCCGCCGAGGGTGTACGACGACACCATCCCCAACAGCCATAAAATCAGTAGTACAACAGCAATGGTCCACAACATAACGCATCTCCTCCTGTTTCAAATTTGGACGATTTATAAGTGGGAATTAAATAAGATGTCAGTAATCGGATGCTAACTGGACAGTGGTCGATTTTAATAAGAATAGAGATGGTACCATCCTGCTGGCGGCTTGTACAGAAAGAGAAGTCTTTTTGATGGCTTTCGTCTATCTCAAAGGGCTCAGAAATCACGCATTACGGGCGTATGAGCTGTGAGGACGCTTATTACGGTTTTGTGACACATCTGACGATGAGCCTGAGGGCCTTATCTTGGGGCCAGAACGCCTGCTCCTCGATGGTTCTGTCTCGCGAGGGGAGGCAATTGCGGGGCGTCCTGCGTTTTGCTCTCTATAGCTTCTTTTAGACTCTCGCTTCTTTCAAGGAGATTGGGTTGATGACGCTTTTGATGGTCCCGCCTTCCGGTATTGTCCGTGTGGCGCGCTTTGGTCATAACGATGCTGAGCCGGAGACAACTACCGCGCGCACAACATCTGCCCGTAAGGCGTGCTCGCCGCCTGAGCCGGTTGAAGCCGGGTGGTTCCAGCGGGCGGTGGTTCAGCCGGTAATTCGCCTGGCGCAAACCCTGCTGCGTTTTGTAAAAAACGGTTTTGCAGCGCTGTCCAGTC